>NZ_JBEORF010000028.1:0-106197 GCF_040302125.1 Nocardioides sp. NPDC127514
TCCTACGCCCTGGGTGGCGCGACCCCGGCGGAGTCGTACCTCTCGATCGAGAAGATCCTCGACGTCGCCAAGCAGTCGGGTGCGGACTCGGTCCACCCCGGCTACGGGTTCCTGGCCGAGAACGCCGACTTCGCCCAGGCCGTGATCGAGGCGGGTCTGACCTGGATCGGTCCCTCGCCTGAGGCCATCGATGCGCTGGGGGACAAGGCCAAGGCCAAGCAGATCGCTTTGAAGGCCGGGGCGCCGTTGGCGCCGGGGCTCAAGGACCCGGTCAAGGACGCCTCCGAGATCGTCGACTTCGCCAAGGAGTACGGCCTGCCGGTCGCGATCAAGGCCGTCTTCGGCGGCGGTGGCCGCGGTCTGAAGGTCGCCCGGACCCTGGAGGAGATCCCCGACCTGTACGAGTCCGCGGTCCGCGAGGCCGTGGGTGCGTTCGGGCGGGGTGAGTGTCTGGTGGAGAAGTTCCTCGACAAGCCCCGTCACGTCGAGACCCAGTGCCTGGCCGATACCCACGGCAACGTGGTCGTGGTCTCCACCCGGGACTGCTCCCTGCAGCGCCGCCACCAGAAACTGGTCGAGGAGGCCCCCGCCCCGTTCCTGACCGAGGAACAGAACAAACGGCTGTATGAGTCCTCCAAGGCCATCTTGCGCGAGGCCGGCTACGTCGGCGCCGGAACCTGTGAGTTCCTGGTCGCCGCCGACGGCACCATCTCCTTCCTCGAGGTCAACACCCGCCTCCAGGTCGAACACTGCGTCTCCGAGGAAGTCACCGGCCTCGACCTCGTGCGGGAGATGTTCCGCATCGCCGCCGGCGAAGAGCTCGGCTACGACGACCCCGAGGTCCGCGGCCACTCCATCGAATACCGCATCAACGCCGAAGACGGCGGCAACAACTTCATGCCCGCCCCGGGCACCCTCACCGAATGGGCACCCCCCGCCGGACCCGGCGTCCGTCTGGATGGCGGCTATGAGAAGGGCGAGACCATCCCGGGAGCCTTCGACTCCCTCATCGCCAAGCTGATCATCACCGGCACCACCCGTGAACAGGCCCTGGAGCGTTCGCGTCGTGCCCTGGACGAGTTCAAGGTCGACGGGATGCCCACCGTGATCCCGTTCCACCAGGCCGTCGTGAACGACCCCGCCTACACCGCCGCCAACGGGTCCTTCGACGTCTACACGACCTGGATCGAGACCGACTTCGACAACCAGATCACCCCGTACGCTGGCGGTCTGGGTGAAGCCGAGGAGGCCGGCGAGCGTCAGACCGTGGTGGTCGAGGTCGGCGGCAAGCGCCTCAACGTCTCCCTGCCCGCCGGGCTCGGCGGCCTCACCACCGGTGGCGGTGCCGCGGCGAAGAAGCCCAAGCGCTCCGCGAAGAAGACCGGCGCGGCCGCCTCCGGCGACTCCGTCACCTCCCCGATGCAGGGCACCATCGTCAAGATCGCCGTCGACGAAGGCCAACAGGTCGCCGAGGGCGACGTCGTCGTGGTCATCGAAGCCATGAAGATGGAACAACCCCTCAAGGCCCACAAGGCCGGCACCATCACCGGACTGAACGCCACCGTGGGCGAGACCGTCACCAACGGCGCCGTCATCGCCGAGATCAAGTAGCTGAAGGGACCTGTGATGACACCAGCGCCTGCGACTCTCCCCAGGCCCCAGTCACGCGGCAACGTGAGCATGCAGTGGCTGGCGACGGCGCCGCAGACACAGCCGCGGCACTCTCGCGACCGCTCGCCGTGGGGGACCGTACACATCCGGAGGAACGGCTCCCAGCGAACGGCCTGCGGAGAACCGACCGCGCTCTGGTACACGTTCTGGGAGCTCCCGATCAACATGACGTCTCCCGAGATGTGCCGGTCGTGCGCGCAACGTGCCGCGGGCGAGCCCGCGACCATGGCGGGTCGCTGATGCGGATCATCATCATGGGCCCGCCGGGCGCTGGTAAGGGAACTCAGGCCAAGCGCCTCGCACAGCACTTCGGCATCCCGGCCATCTCCACCGGCGACATCTTCCGCGCCAACGTATCGCTGGCCACTCCACTCGGTCTGGAGGCCAAGCGCTACCTGGACGCCGGTGAGTACGTGCCGGACGAGATCACCAACAACATGGTCCGCGACCGGATCGGCGAGCCCGACGCGGCCAACGGCTTCCTTCTCGACGGCTATCCCCGCACGCTCGCACAGGTCGAGGAGCTCGACGGGATGATCAGACCCGCCGGCGACGAGATCGATGGCGTCATCAGCCTCGTCGTCGACGAGGACGAGGTGGTCGAGCGGCTGCTGCAGCGTGCCCAGACGGAGGGCCGAGCGGACGACACCGAGGACATCATCCGCCGTCGTCAGGAGATCTACCTCGAGCAGACGGCGCCGCTCATCGACGCGTACCGCGAGCGCGGTCTCATCGTCGAGGTCGACGGCCTCGGTGAGGTCGACGAGGTCACCAAGCGGATCCTCAGCGCCTGCGATTCATCCGCAGACGCCGTCTGCTGACACGCGAACGGTGACGTCGGTTGCCGCACACCGGGGCCGGTATGGCCCCGGTGTGCGGCACGGCTAAAAGCGCGTGGCGAAGGTTGGGCGACCAGGCAGAGTAGTTCGTAGCACTCGCCGTACTCGACCCTCCACCGTCAGGAGACGTGAGATGGACACGACCACTGCGATCGCCCGCTTCGACGAAGTCCGGGCCGACACCGAACGCCTCGCCGCACCCCTCTCCCCCGAGGACCAGACGGTCCAGTCGATGCCGGACGTCTCGCCGACCAAGTGGCATCGCGCACACGTGACCTGGTTCTTCGAGACCTTCGTACTGGCCGAGAACGAGCCCGGCTTCACACCGTTCCAGGACAAGTACTGGTTCCTCTTCAACAGCTACTACGAGCAGGTCGGGCCGAGGTACGCGCGGCCGATGCGTGGCGTGATCAGCCGCCCCGGTGCGTACGAGGTCGGTGACTACCGCCGCAACGTCGACGACCGGGTGCGGGACCTGCTCGACCGCGTGGACGAGGGCACCTTCGCCAAGCTCGCTCCGACCATCGAGCTCGGCTTCCACCACGAGCAGCAGCACCAAGAGCTGCTGCTGATGGACATCAAGCACGTGCTGTCGCTCAACCCGCTGCAGCCGACCTACGCCGGGCGTCCGGTCGCGGCCGGCGGGACCGACCGACTGGGGTGGGTCGACCTCGACGGTGGTCTGGTCGAGATCGGGTCCGAGGGTGGTGGGTTCTGCTTCGACAACGAGCTGCCACGGCATCAGCAGTGGCTGGAGCCGTACCGGCTGGCTGACCGGCTGATCACCAACGGCGAGTGGCTGGAGTTCATGGCCGACGGCGGCTACCGGCGCCCCGAGCTGTGGCTCTCGGACGGGTGGGCGCGGGTCAACGCCGAGGGCTGGGAAGCGCCCTTCTACTGGCGCGACCTCGACGGAGAGTGGTTCGAGCACACCCTGCACGGCACGTCCCCGCTCGACCCCGGGCTGCCGGTCTGCCACCTGAGCCACTACGAGGCCGATGCGTACGCCACCTGGGCAGGCAAGCGCCTGCCCACCGAGGCCGAGTGGGAGCACGCTGCCCGGACGTACGAGGTGATCGGCAACCTCGCCGACCGGGACAGCTTCCACCCACGGGCGGCCGGCCCCGCGACCGGCGGCCTGCGACAGCTCTTCGGGGACTGCTGGGAGTGGACCTCCTCGGCGTACCTGCCCTACCCGGGCTTCCACCCCGCCGCCGGCGCGATCGGTGAGTACAACGGAAAGTTCATGTCGAGCCAGATGGTGCTCCGCGGCGGCTGCGCGCTCACCCCGCCGGGACACACCCGCGCCTCGTACCGCAACTTCTTCCCGCCTGGTGCGCGCTGGCCCGTCACCGGGCTCCGGCTCGCCGACGACGGGCGTCGTGCGTGACCTGGTCGGCAGCCGTCACCTGTGCCCATCGCGGCATCCTCGGACCAACCCACACCCACGTCGACTGGGCCTGTGACCACGACTACTGCCCCGCTCCGCTGCGACTCGGCCCATGGACCGCCGCGGTCAGCGGCACCATCGACGACTCCTGGACGCTCATCCTCGACAAGGCGCAGCAGGAACGCCTGCCGATCGGCTCTGCCGTGGTCCAGATCGCCAACGAGATATCGGTCGGCGGCTTCTCGGTCCTCCTCAGCGACGGGGAGGAGCTTGCCCTGCTGACCGGTGACGAGGGCGGCCACCTGGTCGAGCCGGCGTCCTGGGAGTACGTCGTCAGCGGCCGTCCGCTCCCGGGCGCTCCGTCCACCTCGATCCCGCCGCGCACCATCGGCGTCCTCAGCCCGTGCGGGCCCACCTGGTGGCGACTCGACATGCCGCTTCACAACCCGAAGGAGAACCTCGCGTGACCCTCGACAGCACCGACCTCACCACCCTGCTGACCGCCGAGGACCTGCGCCGGAGCCTCGCGGAGGACGCCCGCACCGGCCTGAGCGCGTCGCCGAAGTGGCTCCCGCCGAAGTACTTCTACGACCAACGGGGTTCGGAGCTGTTCGAGGAGATCACCCGGCTGCCGGAGTACTACCCGACCCGCACCGAGCGAGCGCTGCTGACCGAGCATGCCCGGGAGATCGCCGAGGCCTCCGACGCCGAGGTGCTTCTGGAGCTCGGGTCCGGGTCCTCGGAGAAGACCCGGCTCCTGCTCGACGCGCTGACTCGGACCGGCCGGCTGACGACGTACGTCCCCGTCGATGTCAGCGCCAGCGCGCTCACCCAGGCGATGGACGCGCTCGCCGACGAGCGGCCGGGGCTCGCGCTACACGGTGTCGTCGCCGACTTCGACCAGCATCTCGGGCAGCTGCCGACCCCGGGACGCCGGCTGATCGCGCTGCTCGGCAGCACACTGGGCAACTACGACCGCCCCGGCCGCGAGCGGTTCCTGGGATCGGTCGCCGCCGCCATGCAGCCCGGGGAGGGTCTGCTGCTCGGGCTGGACCTGGTCAAGGACCCCGGTCAGCTGGTCGCCGCCTACGACGATTCCGCCGGCGTGACCGCCGAGTTCAACCTCAACGCACTGCGCGTTCTCAACAAGAGTCTGGGCGCCGACTTCGATCTCGACGGGTTCCGGCACCTGGCGCGGTGGAACGCCGACGAGGAGCGGATCGAGATGCGGCTGGTCGCGCAGGACTCCGCCCGCGTGGAGCTGAGCGAGCTCGAACTCGTCATCAAGTTCGACGAAGGTGAAGAGCTCCTCACCGAGCTGTCCTGCAAGTTCCGTCGCAGCATCGCCGCACTCGAGCTCGCCGCGGCGGGCTTCGGCGACCTTCGCTGGTGGACCGATCCGGAGGAGGCGTACGCGCTCGTCCTGGCCACCCGCTGAGCGACGCCGGCAGGCTTGGGCTTGCAACCTGTACCAAGGTCCAGGTTTACCGTGGTGGGTATGGAGAACCTGCTGACCACCGACGCGTGCACGCTGCCGACCGCTGAGCGCCCGCTACGACTGGCGGAGTTCGATGACCTGTTCGCCACGTCGGTCCGCGGCGTTCGGCGCCGCGGCGACGGCGTACTCATGCAGCTCACCGGCACGGAGGGGCTCCTCGAGCGCGTCCGCGACCTCGCCGCACGCGAGACCGCGTGCTGCTCGTTCTTCACCTTCACGATCGAGGGCACCGACCAGGACCTCACCCTCGACATCTCGGTGCCGCCCGACCGTCGGGAGATCCTGGACGCCCTGGCCGAACGAGCCCAGGAGCTGTCGGCATGAGCCTGCGGATCGCCGACGTCGCCCGGGCGGCCGGCGTGAACAAGGAGACGTTGAGGTACTACGAACGCCGCGGGCTGATCGCTCAGCCGGACCGAAGTCCGGGCGGGCATCGGCTCTATGACGAACGAGCCGTGCAGACTCTGCGGATCATCAAGGCCGCCCAGCGTCTCGGGTTCACCCTCGACGAGGTCGCCGACCTGATCGAGGTCGGCCGCCGGCGAGGGCGCGACTCCGGACTCCAGACGCGCGCTCGGGCCAAGCTGGTCGAGGTCGAGGCCAGGATGGCGGACCTCACGGCGATCCGGGACAACCTCCGCGCGGCCCTCGACGCCGGTTGCGATGACCTGCACGAGTGCGCGAGCAGCGACTGCTGCCCGCTGCCGTTCGCGGAGATCACCACCCGATAGGCCGACGTGCCTCGCGGCTCAGGGCGCTTCGTCGTCCAGCAGGGGCTGCAGCTGCGCCTGGATGGCGGCGGGCGTGGCCGAGGTGCGCAGCACGACCACGGTGGAGGACGGCTCGAGCCCTGAGGGCTGATAGCGCTCGAGGGCGACCCGCATCGCCTGGTCGAACTCGCTCTCGGGATCGGAGGTCTGGTCCCGGAGCCAGCGCCGGAGCACGTAGTTGTGGGCGGTCACGAGGTCGGCCGCCAGCAGATCGGCGCGCAGATGTCCGTCAGGCAGGTGGGACATCCACTCCCGAAGCCAGCGTGCGAACAGCCGCTGGTACTGCTGGATGCCACCCGTCTCACGGGCGCGCAGGGCAGGCACCGAGCCGACCAGGCGGTAGCGCGCTCGCGCCAGCTCCCCCTCGTCGAGGTAGTGACGCAGCACCACGCGCGCCGCCTCACTCAGCGCGACGGCGCGCGTCGCCGGGGTCGCCGCGGCCAGACGCTCGTCGATGCGGCCGAGCAGCAGGTCGTGCTCGGGAAAGATCACGTCGTCCTTGGACCCGAACGCACGGAAGAAGGTCGTACGCCCGACGCCGGCGCGACGCGCGATGTCCTCGGCGGTCGTCGCGTCGAAGCCGCGTTCCTCGAACAGTTCGTACGCCGCGGCGACCAGGCGATCCTTCGTCGTCGCTGATCGAGGCTTCTCGCTCATGACCTGAACCTACTTGTTGGTACGCCGTTCCGTCTATAAGGTACGGCGTACCAACACCTAGGAGGCTGCACATGAACGGGTTCAACCGCGTCGGCGTCGTCGGCGCCGGACTGATGGGGGCCGGCATCGCCGAGGTCACCGCGCGCGCCGGCAAGGACGTCGTCCTCATCGACGCCAACCCCGCGGCCGCCGAGGCCGGCCTCGACCGGCTACGGGCCTCCCTCGAACGGGCCGAGCAGCGCGGCAAGATCAGCGACGCCGCCGAGGTGCTGGAGCGCATCACCGTCAGCAGCGACCTCGAAGCACTCGCCGACCGGGACCTGGTCATCGAGGCGATCGTCGAGGACGAAGCCGCCAAGACCGCGCTGTTCACCCGGCTCGACGCCATCGTCACCGACCCCGAGGCCGTACTGGCCTCCAACACCTCCTCCATCCCGATCATGAAGCTCGCGGTCGCCACCGAGCGGCCCGCGCAGGTGATCGGGCTGCACTTCTTCAACCCGGTCCCCGTGCTCTCCCTGGTGGAGCTCGTGCCCAGCCTGCTGACCGCGCCGGAGACCGCCGACCGCGTGCGTACGTTCGTCGAGAACGACCTCGGCAAGCACCCCATCGACTCCCAGGACCGGGCCGGCTTCGTGGTCAACGCGCTGCTGATCCCGTTCGTGCTCTCCGCGATCCGGATGCTGGAGTCCGGGTTCGCGACCGCCGAGGACATCGACCAGGGCCTCGTCCGCGGTGCGGCCCACCCGCAGGGACCGCTGGCGCTGGCGGACCTGATCGGGCTGGACACGACCAAGGCCGTGGCCGAGTCGCTCTACGAGGAGTTCAAGGAGCCGCTCTACGCCCCGCCCCCGCTCCTCGCGCGCATGGTCGACGCCGGTCTGCTGGGCCGCAAGACCGGCCGCGGCTTCTACCACTACTGACCAACGCCATCGATCAAGGAGGCACCATGTCCGACGACTTTCCCTACCTCGAGCTCGCCGACCACCACCTCGACCTGCGCGAGGCCGTGCGCGCGATCGCGGTGAACAAGATCGCTCCGTACGCCGCAGAGGTCGATGCCGACGCGCGGTTCCCGACCGAGGCCTACGACGCGCTCGTCGCCTCCGGCCTCCACGCGGCGCACGTGCCCGAGGAGTACGGCGGCGAGGGCGCCGATGCCCTGGCGACCTGCATCATCATCGAGGAGATCGCTCGCGTGTGCGCCTCCTCCTCCCTGATCCCCGCGGTCAACAAGCTCGGCAGCCTCCCGCTCATCCTGGCCGGCTCCGAGAGCCTCAACCAGCGATACCTCCCGCCGCTCGCCGCCGGCACCTCGACGTTCTCCTACGCCCTCTCCGAGCGCGAGGCCGGCTCCGACACCGCCTCCATGAAGACCCGCGCCGTCCGCGACGGCGACCACTGGGTGCTGAGCGGCCAGAAGTCGTGGATCAGCAACGCAGGTGTCTCCGACTACTACACGGTTCTCGCGGTCACCGATCCTGACGGCCGGCGCGGATCCAACGTGAGTGCCTTCGTCGTGGAGAAGGGCGACGAGGGGTTCACCATCGGCGCACCCGAGAAGAAGCTGGGCATCAAGGGCTCCCCCACCTGCGAGCTGATGTTCGACGCCGTCTACCTGCCTGACGACCGCGTCATCGGCGAACCCGGCACCGGCCTTCAGCTCGCCCTGCGCACCCTGGACCACACCCGCATCACGATCGCCGCCCAAGCCGTCGGCATCGCCCAGGGCGCCCTCGACCATGCACTGGCCTACGTCCAGGAGCGCCAGCAGTTCGGCAAGCACATCGCCGACTTCCAGGGGATCCAGTTCATGCTCGCCGACATGGCCATGAAGCTCGAGGCCGCCCGCCAGCTCGTCTACGTCGCTGCCGCCAAGTCCCAGCGGGACGCCGGCGACCTGTCCTTCTTCGGGGCAGCCGCCAAGTGCTTCGCCAGCGACACCGCCATGGAGATCACCGTCGACGCCGTCCAGCTCCTCGGTGGAGCCGGCTACACCCAGGACTTCCCCCTCGAACGCATGATGCGCGACGCCAAGATCACCCAGATCTACGAAGGCACCAACCAGATCCAGCGCGTGGTGATGGCACGCCAGCTGCTCGGGAAGCGGTAGCCGCGGTTCAGCTCGCCCAGCAGTCGTCCCACGTCTCGTACGTCCGGTCGTCGGCGTACGTCGTCGACCAGCGGGCTTCCTCGACCGTCTCGACCGTGCCGTAGTAGGTCGTCGGCTTGGTGGGCGGCGGGGGCGCCGGGTCCACCTGGACGGTGACGTTCATGCAGGCGCTGGTGACGGCTCCGAGCAGAACCACCGGGGCAAGAGCTCGTACGCCGAACCACGTCGTTGCTGTTCTCATGCTCACTCCTCGAGCGGTGGGTCGGCGGGCAGCCCCAGCAGCGGGTCGCCTTCTGGTGGCGAGTCGGTGCGCCCCGCGGAACGGTTCATGGCGTGGTCGGGGAGCCAGAGCACGAAGGTGCTCCCGGCCTTCCCGTGGCTGACCAGGACGAGCCGGCCCTCGTGGCTCTCGGCGATCTGGCGGGCGATGGAGAGGCCGAGGCCCGACCCGTCGGTGACGGCGTCGTCGCCGGACGTACCGTTCCCGCGGTAGAACCGGTCGAAGACGCGTTCCTGGTTCGCCTCGTCGATTCCCGGTCCCTCGTCGGCGACCGCGGCCCAGGCCCAGCCGTCGCGGCTGCCCATGCCGACCGTGAGGGTGGAGCCGGCCGGGGCGAGTCTGACGGCGTTGGACAGCAGGTTGGCCATGACGCGCTGCAGCGCGTCGGGGTCGCCGACGACGACCGGTCCACCATGGCTGCGCTCGACCACACTGAGACCGCGTGCCTCCGCCGGCAGCCGGTACTCCCGAACGGCCGCGGTGACGGCTCCGGCCAGGTCGACCTGACGGTCGGTGAAGGCCTCCGATCGGCTGCGGGCGATGGCCAGTAGGTCCTCGATGAGGCGGCGCATCCGGCGGGTCGCCTGGAGCACGACCAGGCTGGCCTCGCGCCGCTCGGGGATCGTGGAGCGTTCGTTGGCGAGGACGGCCTCGACGTTGGTGTGGATGAGCGAGACCGGGTTGCGCAGCTCGTGGGAGACGTCCTCGACGAACCGGCGCTGGTCGGAGAACGCCCGGTCGAGGCGGGCGAGCATGGAGTCGATGGTGTCGGCGAGCGTACGCAGCTCGTCGTGCGGCCCGGTCGCGCCGATGCGCCGGGTGAGGTCGGAGGCGTTGATCTCCTGGGCGGTGCGGGTGATCGCGCCGACCGGCCGCAGCGCGCGACCGGCCACCCACCAGCCGATGGCCAGGCTGAGCACGAACATCACGATCAGCGCGATGATCGAGTAGTTGCGCAGCGTCTGGAGCGAGGCGTAGTTGACCGCCTCCTGGACGTCGGCGAAGTCCGCGGCCTGGAACTCCTGGCCCGGCTTGTAGACGATGTGGCCGTCCTCGGTCTCGAACTTCTTGACCGTCACCGGGTCCAGCGGCGCGGCGCTGATGCTGCTGGAGACCGCGAGATAGACCCCCGCGAGCAGCAGCGCGGTCACGCCGAACAGGAGCGAGGAGTACGTCAGGGTCAGCCGCACCCGCACCGTACGGAGCCAGCGGGGCACCCGCGCCAGCCGGCCCTCACTCATGCGGTCACACCCCGGTCCAGCTCGGGCAGATCCCGGAGCCGGTAGCCGCGGCCGACGACGGTCTCGAGGGCCGGCGCCTCCTCGCCGACGGTGAGCTTGCGGCGCAGCGTGCCGACGGTGACCCGCACGGTCTGGGTGAACGGGTCGGCGTTCTCGTCCCACACGTGCTCCAGAAGCTCCTCGGCCGAGACGATGTAGGCGGGCCGGGACATCAGGTAGCGCAGGACGGAGAACTCCTTGAGCGTCAGGCCGAGCTCGCGGTCGCCCCGCCGGGCCAGCTGCCGGGCGGTGTCGAGCCGGATCGGCCCGTGCGTCAGCACGGCGGAGCCATCGCTGCTCGGCCGGCGCAGCAGTGCGCGCAGCCGCGCGGTCAGCTCGGCCAGCTCGAACGGCTTGGTCAGGTAGTCGTCGGCACCGACGTCGAGGCCGCGGACCCGGTCGTCGAGACGGTTGCGGGCGGTGAGCATCAGGATCCGCGGTGCCTCCTCGCCGGGGATCTCCAGATCCCCCGTACGCAGCGCCGCGGCCACCTCGAAGCCGCTGCCGTCGGGCAGATTGATGTCCAGGACGACGAGGTCGTAGGCGTTCACGCCGAGCTTCTCCATCGCGTCGGCAACAGATCCAGCCCCGTCGACGGCGTACCCCTCCCGCTGCAGCGCGACCCGCAGGGCGCTGACCAGGCCCGCCTGGTCCTCGACGATCAAGACCCTCACGCTCAAGAACGGTAGCGCGTGGCCGGGCCGGCGCCCATGCGTAGGAAGTAATCGCTCGGTATCGGTTCCGCCCAGCTCTTTCGGATCGCTTTCGGTGCCGTTTCCGCTGGTTTTCGCCCTTCTCCGATGTGATCGGTGCTCAGCAGAGCCATCCAGGCCACAGCCACGACACACCCAGCCAGGGAGGTCCCCCATGTGGGAGCCAGAGCAGAAGCAGCCGATCACCGAGCCGATCCGGTCCGACATCGGGACGAGTGCCGTCCTCGAGCGGGTGCTGTTCGAGGTCAAGCGCGTGGTCGTGGGACAGGACCTGATGATCGAGCGGATGCTGGTCGGGCTGCTCGCCCGCGGCCATGTGCTGCTCGAGGGTGTGCCGGGTGTCGCCAAGACCCTGGCCGTACGCACCCTCGCCGACGTCGTCGGCGGCTCGTTCGCCCGGCTCCAGTTCACCCCGGACCTGATGCCCTCCGACATCGTCGGCACCCGGGTCTGGCGCCCGTCGGCGGAGCAGTTCGACACCGAGCTGGGACCGGTCTTCGCCAACCTCGTCCTCGCCGACGAGATCAACCGGGCCCCGGCCA
Source organism: Nocardioides sp. NPDC127514 (assembly GCF_040302125.1). Taxonomy (NCBI): domain Bacteria; kingdom Bacillati; phylum Actinomycetota; class Actinomycetes; order Propionibacteriales; family Nocardioidaceae; genus Nocardioides; species Nocardioides sp. NPDC127514. The sequence continues at coordinate 11,754 of NZ_JBEORF010000028.1, forward strand.
AGGTGCAGTCGGCGCTGCTGGAGGCGATGGCGGAGCGCCAGGTCAGCATCGGCGGCACCAGCCACCGCCTGCCCGACCCGTTCCTCGTCCTCGCCACCCAGAACCCGATCGAGAACGACGGCGTCTACCGGCTGCCCGAGGCCCAGCGCGACCGCTTCCTGCTCAAGGTCGACGTCGGCCACGTCGACGAGCTCGAGGAGATGACCATCATCCAGCGGATGGGCACGCAGCCACCACGCGCCGAGCAGATCCTCGACGCCACCGCGCTGCGACACCTGCAGTCACGAGCGGACCAGGTCTTCGTCCATCACACCGTCGCGCAGTATGCGGTCAAGCTCGTCATGGCGACGCGTACGCCGCATGCCTACGGGCTCCGCCACCTCGAGGGGCTGCTGGCCTACGGCGTCAGCGCACGTGGCAGCCTCGGTCTCATCACCGCAGGTCGCGCCCTGGCACTGCTGCGCGGGCGCGACTACGTGCTGCCCGGCGATGTCGCCGACCTGGCCGGCGACATCCTGGCCCACCGGCTGGTGCTCACCTTCGACGCCGAGGCCGACGGGGTCGACCCCCGCGCCGTCGTGGACGCCGTCCTCGCCGTCGTCCCGCAACCGCGGGCGACGCCGAGCGACGACGACTCCGAGACCGCCGAGCCGGCACCCGATGCGGAGCTGGCCTCGTGAACCCGGCACGGCGCTCGCCCGACGGCGCCTTCCGGAGGCTGGATCTGACCGTCCAGCGGCGAGTGAGCGGGCTGCTCCAGGGCGAGACCGCCGGCCTGCGGCTCGGGCCGGGCAGCGACGCCGAGGAGCTGGTCCCCTACTCCCCCGGCCACGACGTACGCCGCATCGACTGGAACGCCACCGCCCGCCTGGGCGACCCGCACGTCTGGCTCACCCAGGCCGAGCACGAGCTCGAGACCTGGGTCCTGGTCGACCGCACCCCCAGCATGGCATTCGGAACCGCGCTCGCCGAGAAGGTGGAGGTCGCCGAGGCGACCGTCTCCGCGATCGGCATCGTGGCCGACGGCCCCGGCAACCGGGTCGGTCTCGGGATCCTCGATGCCGGCGGCGTACGTTGGCGCCCGCCCACCACCGGTCGCCGGGTAGCCCGCCGGCTGCTGACCACGGAGCCGCCCTCGCCGCGTACGTCCGAGGCGGCGACCGGCGCCACCTTCGCCGCAGCGCTGGTCGAGCTCGGCCGCCGCGCCCGGATCCCGGGGCTGCGGGTGATCGTGTCCGACCTGCTGCCCGCGGACGGGACCTGGGAGCGGACCTTCGACTGGGAGCCGCCGCTGCGGCGGCTGACCGCCCGCCACGACGTGATCGTCGTCGAGATCGTGGACCCCCGCGAGCTCGACCTTCCCGCCGTCGGCCACGTCACGATCCTCGATCCGGAGACCGGCCGTCAGCACGAGGCCGACACCTCCGACCCGCGGCTGCGGGCGGCGTACGCCGAGGCGATGAGGTCGCTGCGCGAGCACAACGCGGAGGCCCTCCGGGCCGCCGGTGCGGACCACCTCCGGGTCTCGACCGACGACGACTGGGCACGCCTGCTCATCCGCCTGCTGCGCCGCCGGGCACGGCATCCCCGACCGGCCCGCTCACGCTCGGCCACCCACTGATCGGAAGGAGCCCTCGATGAGACTCACCCAGCCCCTGTTCCTGCTCGCGCTGGTCCCGGTCGCCCTGCTCGCCATCGGCTATCTGGTGATGCAGCGCCGCCGGATCAAGTACGCCCTCCGGTTCGCCACCGCGCCCATGCTCGAGCGCCTCGTCCCGCACCGCCCACGCTGGCGCCGCCATCTGGCCGCCGGGCTGGTGGTCGGTGCCCTGGCCCTGCTCGCGGTCGCCACCACCCAGCCCCAGGTCCGGGCACAGGTGCCGTACGAGCGCGCCACGATCCTGGTCGCCATCGACACCTCCGCCTCGATGTCGGCCGAGGACATGCCACCCAACCGTCTCGAGGCCGCCAAGGCAGCCGCCGTCGACTTCATCGAGCAGCTGCCACCGCGCTACAACGTCGGACTCGTCAGCTTCTCGAGCAACGCCCGCGTCGTCTCCAGCCCGACCACCGACCACGCCCTGGTCACCCGGAGCGTCGAAGGTCTCGGCCCACCCGACGGCGGCACCGCCATCGGCGAGGCCGTCTACTCCTCGGTCAACGACCTGCGGCAGATCCTGGACGAAGCCGCGGGCGGTCCGTCCGCCTCACCCTCGCCCAACGGCTCCGACGACACCGACGAAACCGACGAGAGCGGGTCCCCAGCCCACCTCGTACTCCTCTCCGACGGCGGCAACTCCGCAGGCCGCAACCCGGTGGCGGCGGCCGAGGCCGCCAGTGAGGCGGGACTGCCGGTCTCGACGATCGCCTACGGGACCGAGGGCGCCAGCGCCGCCCTGCCCGGCGGACAGTCGGTCGAGGTCCGCGAAGACACCCTGCGCCAGCTGGCCGACACCACCGGCGGCGAGTTCTACCGCGCCTCCAGCGCCGACGAGCTGCGCGAGGTCTACGACGACATCGGCACCCTCGTCGGCTACCACGTCGAGTACCGCGAGATCACCGTCTGGGTCGTCCTCGGCGCCATGGTCCTCGCCTTCGCCGCCGCCGCGCTCTCCCTGCGCTGGTTCGCCCGGCTCATCTAGGCACTCCGGAAAGGCACTCTCGTGAACGACACCGCATCGCCGGGGCCGGGCCTCGGCCGACCCACCGGACCCCAGCAGTGGACCGTCTCGGCTCCGCCCTCGCGCGCCGCGCGCCCGCTCCAGCCCGCACCACCACCCCCGATCCGACCAGTCGCACCCACGCCGGCACCACCGGCCGCGCCGAGCCCGACCCCCCTGTCGGCGCCCCCTCCGGCGCGACGTGTGGTGCGTGACCGCTACGGCAGGGTGCGGCTGGTCGCCCCACGACGCTTTCCCGATCCACAGGGCCCACCGGCCGGCGCTCCCCCGGAGCCGCCCGCCGCGCTGGCCAAGCGGCCACGGCGTACCCGCACCGTCATGCTCACCCTCGCGGCGGCCGTCGTAGCGGGTGCGGCGACCAGCGGCGCGATCACCCTCATCACCCCCGACCCCGAGCCCGGCGCGGGCACCATCGCCGCGCCGGCCCCAGCACCTCAGGGAGGCGCGCCGACCAACGCCACCGAGGCCGCCGCCCAGCGCATCCTGCCCAGCGTGGTGCAGGTCCGTGCGGGCCGCGGCACCGGCTCCGGGGTCGCGATCGACGGCGTCGGTCATGTGGTCACCAACGCCCACGTCGTCCAGGGCTCCGACTCGGTGAGCCTGGTGCTCGCCGACGGCAGCACCACCTCGGGCCGCGTCATCGGCAGCGACGAGCGCAACGACATCGCGGTGATCGCCACCAACCCCAATGCCGTACGCGCCGCCACCATCGGTCAGAGCGGCAACCTCCGGATCGGGCAGCCCGTGATCGCCGTCGGCTCGCCTCTCGGTCTCAACGGCACGGTGACCTCCGGCATCGTCAGCTCACCCCACCGCTCCTCCGGATCGAGGCCCGAGATGATCCAGACCGACGCCGCCATCAACCCCGGCAACTCCGGCGGCCCGCTGGTCGACCTCCAGGGCCGTGTCGTCGGGATCAACACCTCCATCGCCACCCTCGGCGGCCCCAGCGGCAACATCGGCATCGGCTTCGCCGTCCCCATCGACCGGGTACGCACCGTCGCCCAGGCCCTGATCAGTCAAGGCTGAGCGAACCCCACGTCAACAGCCATTTCTCCCGCCGGAGTGATTATGACCCGCGCATGGTCGCGGCGGCGCGGTCCTGCACCTGGAGAGCGGCGCCGCACCGAAGGGTCTGTGGGTACGGTCGGGACGGAGCTGGGTCTCGATTCATGCGGCACACGGCCTCACCAACTCGCCACGGCGAACCAGTGGCGATGCGCAGGGTGCCTCAGCGCGATCCTTTGGCCCGCGTGGAAGCCCTGCGGCGCGAGCACCGCTAAACCAGAAGTCCTCGAACATAGACCCCAGGACGGACCGGCGGCGACGGATGGGCACTAGACGAGTCTCACTTGTCCAAGACCCGAGTAGTAGGGGTACGGCCTCTGATCCCGCCCGCAAGGACTGAACTGGCCCTAAACTGATCTCATCATGTCAAGCGGCCGGGATGACTTCTCGCCTAAAGCCAAGCAGGCGTTGGCAAGTGAAGCTGGCCTGCGCTGTGGAAACCCTTACTGCCGCTCCATGACCTCGGGGCCGTCGGATTCCTCGGCTACGGGCACGGCGAATCTCGGAGACGCGGCTCACATCACCGCCGCCTCAGAGAACGGCCCGCGGTACGACGCTACCCTGTCCCACAGCGAAAGGTCTGCGGCCGCGAATGGCATCTGGTTGTGCAAGAACCATGCCAAACTGGTGGACAACGACACAGGTCGCTACACAGTGCGACTTCTGCGTGCTTGGAAGAGGCGAGCAACGGAACTTGCGGCGGCCGACCTCAGCGGTCAAAGAGGCATTGATCGCTCTGCTGGCCTGCTGCCTCACTACCGTCGCCTTCAAAGCCCACGAGACCCTCGGGCGGAGTGGCGCACGACGTGCGCCGAGTTCATCGAGGACGCCTCGCCGAGACACCTATGGACTGCGCAGAAGACGGAACTGGTCAAGTTCGTGCTCTATGAGCTCGGCCTTAACGCGTTCATACATGGAGAGGCGACGTGGACCAGCATCCGCTCACGCGGCCATCACATCTTGCTGCGTCACGATGGTCCGGCTTTCGACCCGCTTCAACTCTTGGAGCAAGGCGGCCGCGGCGGTGCGAGTGCGCTCCGGCAACTACGGGCTCACTTTCCAGACTCTCTCGTCCTCCGGTACCAGCACAATGGCAAGGTCGCCTCTCACACCGTTGCTGACGTCAGCGTCGGTGGAGTAGCCGCCAACCCATGCGGACTCACCAGCGATGCCCTCATCCACGGCCAGCCGCTTCATATCTCCGGATGCGAGGCCGTCCATGTTTATGTTTCTCCTAACTGGGCATACAGCGACGCGTTTCTGCTGCAGAGCGCGTTGAGCCAAATCGACGAACCAAGACCAGTCATCCTGCACGGACTCTCACCGGAGAGCCACTGGGACACATTTTTTCGGACGAGCCACTCGAACATGCGTCGAGCCGACGACCGGGGACCCACACACCCAACATCCGATTGAGACCGAACGACCCGCGTCTGATGAAGCCCGAGTGCATGCCTCAGAGGCTCCATTCGTCTCGGCTCGCTGCAGGCCGCCCTAGCACCAATCTCGTGCTGACGAACGTCCCCGACCACATCGCCAGCATGGACGACGCATCGCCAGCAGCCTGTCGTTAGCTCCAGGAACGACGACTTCCGGCGACGGCCCTACCCGCTGACAGCTCAAATCGCCGAGTCTAGCGGGAGATCGACCCTGGCGCGGCAGCGACAGGCTTGGGCCGCGACCTGGCATGACCGCATCGCGGTCTACTCTGAGATCGAGCAACTGCGCCCGACTGCTGATGCGGTTCTTCCCTCTCCACGGGGGCAGGGCCGAACCCTTGTGCTGAAGCAGTGGCCGCGTCCGACTACGCATTCTCCAATGACTTTCCGAGTTCGACCTCTCTTGCCTCTTCACCTCCGCTAGCGTCGCTGAACGTGGGAGAGCGCGGAGGTACGGATCTTGGCAGGTGAAGACAACCAGGACACCGGCCGAGACGGATTGCACGAGGCCAAGAGGTGGCTGGACCTGACGACGCGCGTCAAGACCAGCTGGACACATCGCGACGTCCCGCTCTCCGAGCTCTTGGCGTTCGACTGGCCGCACGGCACCACGTCGTTCTCGTTCGATATTGGCGGGATGTTCCGGGGCGATCCACTCGACAGCCAGTCGTTCCTCGCTGAGGTCAAGGCCTACAAGAACGAGAGTGACCTACCGACACACTTCCGAGACTTCCTTGCCAAGTGTTACGTCGCCTATCTCGCTTATCCCGATCGATGTGGTCACTTTTTGTGGCTTTCGTGGTCTCCGTTCCAAGCGCAGTCGTGGGACAAGCACACCACTCCTGAATCTATTCAGAAAGCTCTGCTGCACAAGGAGAATCGGCAGCGTGTCCTCGGCACCGAGGACCAAACTGGCGCCGAGGCGGCCATCGATCACCAAGCCATACTCCAAGTCTCCGAACGTCTCTGGCTGCTCACTCTGGCACGTAAGCAGCGCGATCTGGTCCTCACCAGGGACCACTATCTGGAGGTCCTTAAACTCATTCAGGGGGAAGCGGTGTAATCATGAGACGAGAATTCGCTTCCGCCATGGCACTTGCGGCCGAGCAGCCGCGCGCCAGTGAGCGGATCAGCCGCATCAAACGTGCCGTCACTGACGAGATCCGACTTGCCGACCCTGAAGTCACCGTCAAGTACACCGACTACTTCAACAACGTTGCCGTGCCCGACTTGGTGCTACGCTGGCCAGCCGAGTCGCGGGAGCGACTCCTCTTCCTCCGCCCCCTTGCTGACCCTGACTGGCTCAACGACGAACTGACCGCCCTCTCACCGCATGAGCCGATGATCTTCACACTCGAAGACATCGGATCCGGCCACTCAGAGGATGACACGGCTGCGCAACGAGCCGCATCTATCACTCAGCTTGCTGAGCGCGCGTCAGCAAACAACACATGGGTTACAGATGCGTCTGCAATCGCGAGCATCGGGGAATCACGTCGTGACTCACCGGTGATAGGCTTACTAGGCCAAGCCCTGGTGCGCGGCGGACGCGGAGTCTCGAGCGGTGGCGAAATGCGCAACCTAACATCGACTACCGAGCACGCGTTCCAAGAGGCTGAGACTCTTCATCGCGCGCCCGTCGCAGCAGGAATCCGGTCGATGGAGACGGCCTTGCAACCTGCCCAGGCCAACCGAATCACTCGCGTCCTCCGAGCTGTTTGGGAAGGACACGGGGGCTCCGCGGCCGACTTCCCCACCGTCGCGACAACGGGTCCCCTATCTGACGATGACCTGTATTACCTCATGACGTCGCTCGACGACGCTCCTGCAGAGTTCTGGCGCCGGGTCGGCCGGACCGTAACGACGGAGCAACTAGGACGAGTGGCCCTGGCAGATCCGTCGCAAAGCCTCCAGCATCTTGTCGAGATGCATCTTGAACGTCTCACCGCGAAAGGGCTTCGCGTCACTCGTCGTCAGGCGCAACTCATTGAGCCCGACCTCACACCGCGTTGGATGATCGACCGAAGATGCCTGGCGATCCGCGGTGACGACTGGATCGCCCACATTGCCGCACGTAAAGCTGACGAACTACCTGCCGCGGAAGACAGCCAACAAACGGACCTCGACGGGCTCAGAGCAAGGGCACGTACCTCAGAGAGCGTCGTCACCCGCATCGAGTTTGGCAAGGAAGACCGCGTTGTCTCGTACGAGTCCAAGGAGAGGGCCGACGTGCTCGCCGACGTAGACCTTGAAAGATTGGCCGCAGACGTGCCCGGTCTCTCAGTCGCGAGAGCCGTGCTGTCGCTGCGCCGCGGCGGACAAGTCCATGCAGACTTCTCGACAGGCTCCGCTGTCGCGCCGACTAGTTCTACCGTCGAACTCGGCCCACTGATCCGTGCCGCAGTCCCCCTGTTCCTCGATCAAGACGCTGCTGATTGGTCGCAGATCCAAGGAACCGAGGCAAAGAACGATCCTACGACGCTGTTCGATTTGGGGAACGACCACGAATGAAGACCACCGGTCGACAGATTCACCCCGGCAACTGGAGATCGGTCCACTGGGCCGGTCACGCTCAATCAGTACGCAGCGAAGGGTCGCTGTCACAGGTCGGCGGAAGGTATTTCGAGTACGCACCGACGACGCGCCGATTCTCGGAGCGAGGCGAGAACACGTGGTAGAACAGCTGCACATTATGGGCCGTTCGACCGTACACGAGATCAGAGAATGGTTAGAGGGAACCGACCGGTTCGAGTTCCCGGTCACGGTGTTTGACGATCCTTCCAAGTGCTCGGTGACCTGCCTCAACGGCGAAAGCAAGACCTTTGACCTGTTCGGCTACATCATCGAGGCTCCCAGTGCAGCTGTGACCGGATCCAGGCGTCCTGTGTCACTGGAGTGCAAGAAATATTCGGCGGCTGGAGGTCAAGCGACCGAGTTCAGGAGGTTCCTTGCAGTCGCATACAGCAGCACGGCGCGCGCGATCCTCCAACACAAAAGGGACGAGGAACGCGAATTCATGTGGGTGACCTTTCACCCATTTTCGCTGAGTAACTGGTCAAAACTCTGTTCAGTTCCATACCTGCGCGAGTGCGTGGAAGAGCACGATGAACTTCTCGGAGCGGAAGCAATCGACGAGGATCTGCTGGCAAGGGTCGCCGAACGGGTTTGGGTCCTTGTCGTTAGCCAGAAGCAGATAGGTATCCCGCTAAAGCCCGCTGCCACGTCGCAACAGATCCAGATTCCGATCGATCGGAGAGCGGTGCGCGTCGCAACCGCTGCGATCTCGGCCAACGTCGGCGTTTCTGACCCGAGGATCTCTGATGAGATATACGAGGACGTGGTCCGTACCATCCGGGCAGTGGGCAACTCATTCGAGCGGTTGCCGAAGACGACAGGGCGGTTTAACGAGGAAGAACTTCGCGACGTACTGCTGTTTATCCTCAACAGTAACTACGAAGGCCTTGCTAGAGGAGAGGTCTTCAACGGAGCTGGCAAGACGGACATTCTGATTCCCTATCATGATCACAATCCGTTCGTGGGTGAGTGCAAGGTGTGGCGTGGCCAGAAAAAGTTCTCCGCCGCTATTGATCAACTTCTGGGGTACACGGTGTGGCGAGATACCAAGGCGGCGCTGGTACTGTTCATCAACGACGGAAACGCTGCGAACGTCATCGAGAAGGCAGACCGATGTATCCAGGATCACTCGTGTTTTGTCAGCGCCCCGCCGTCATCTGATCCGGACTCACGAAGAGACTACCTTCTGCATGCTATCGACGACCGCGTAAAGCAGATCCAAGTGGCGCTTCTTCCGATAGTGGTTCGTCAGCTCCAAGCACCACAGGCGCGACCTGATCCGACACCTGCCAACCACGTTTGGAGCAGCTCGGCGACCCCGCCAAATTCGTAGTTTCGCGCGAACACGATCACAATCGAGCGGCGACTCAACCGAGTCTCCCGCATACGTGCTTTGGACTCCAGCTATCTTTCCAACCGCTATCAGCCGTCGATAGAGGTCAACGATTCCGCAGTGCAGTTAAAGTACCGCCCACGTCCGTTAGTACCGCCGCGAGGCCCCGAATTTAGGTGCCACCCCGACCCCTCGGGTGCCCAATTAGCAGTCGGTCATCTCAGCCACACCCGGTTGCCGATGACCGCGGCCAGCTTGTCGGTGCGCTCATCCGTCCATCCCGGTGGCGGCAGGATCTCCGCCCAGGCGTTCACCGGCGCGGTGCCGAACTGGTGGCCCTCCCCCGCCGGCACCGAGTTGGCGGAGAACTGGTCGACGCCCAGCTGCAGCATGGTGACGCCCGGGATCCAGCGCACGTTCGGGGAGACGCCACGGCCGCGCTCCTCCTCCAGCCAGTCGGGCCGGTCCAGCGCCAGCGACGGTGACCACCACGTGATCGGGTCGTTCGCGTGCTGGAGATACCCGATCCGGGTGCCGTCCCAGGCTCCGGGCAGCTTCCACTCCTCGGGCCGGTCGGCGAAACGTACGATCTCGCCGTCGTCCAGGATCGGCAGCACCTGAGGCGTGCCCTGCTCGCGTTCCTCGGTGAACCGGTTCCAGAGCCGGTTGTCGGCGGTCGGGCCGACGAACAGGGCACCGTCGGTGCGGGTCGCGAGATCCTGCGCTCCGCTGAAGGCGGCCTCGCCGCCGAAGCTGCCCAGGCTCTCCCCGCTCACCACCAGCAGCGGGCGTTCGGCCTCGGGGATCTCCAGCCAGCGTCCGTAGACGGCGTCGAAGAGCGCCAGGCCGGCGTCCTGCGCACGCTGGCGGTCCAGGACGAAGGACATCCAGCTCGGGAGGTAGGAGTACTGCAGGCTGACCGTCGCCGTGTCGCCACCCCACATGAACTCCAGCGCCTGAGCCTGGTTCTCGTTGATCCAACCTCTGCCCGTGCCGGTCACCACGTTGATCACGGCGCGGTCGAAGCCGCCGAGCGCGTCGAGCTCGGCCACCGCGGCCTGCGCCTCGTCGCGGATGTCGACGCCTTCGGGGCCGGCCCCGATGTAGGCACGCACCGGCTGCTGGGCAGGCTCCTGGGTGAACTCGCCGATGTCCGCGGCGGTCGGCGCGCTCGCGATGAAGACCCGTCCCTGGCGGCCCAGGTCCTCCCATGCCTGGGACGAGGCCGGGCCGGCCGTGAGCTCGGGCGTCGTGGGAACGGGTACGCCGGTGGTGAACTCCTCGTTGATCGTGGCGAAGCTGGAGTCGAGTGCTCCCAGCAGCCGGTTGCCACCCACCCCGATGGCCAGCTCGTAGATCAGGACCGCAGCGATCAGGCCGCCGATCACGGTCGACGCGGCAGCGGGAAGGAAGCGGCCGACGAACCTGCCGATCGAGCGGCCCAGCGCCCTGATCGCCCGCGACAGCCCGAGGAACAGCGCGAACAGGACCGCTGTGATCAGCACGGTGAGCACCAGGTGCCAGAAGCCCACCCGGTCGACCCCGACCAGGTCGCGTACCTCGTTCTCCCACCGCAACGACAGTCCCAGCACGATCAGGGTGCCGACGCCGGCGACGCCGGCGAGAACCCGCCAGGCGATCACCCGTGCTCTACCGGTCAACCGGCCACCACAGCTGCGGACCAGCCATCCCGCCAACGCGCCCGCGCCGTACCCGGCCAGCATGCACAGCGCGGTGAGCAGCGCTTGGAAGAGCGCGGTCCGCGGCATCAACGACGGAGTCAGCGACGCCCAGAGAAGCACCACCATGCCGGCCGTCGCCGCGAACGGCGCTCGCAGCTGCCTTCGCAGCACGCTCACCACTCGGGCGACCCGCGGGCGCCCGATGTCGCTCATCGCCAACCCTTCATACGGGAATGATCCCCGAACTACAGGTGAGCCCGTCCGCAAATCAGGGCTTTATCTGCGGAGAGTTGAAGTCAGCGTCGTCACTTCGCGGGATGGACCATCGCATCGACCGCGACGGTCACGGCCAGGATGAGGGCTGCTTCCTCGCCGGGCGCGACCTCGACCCCGTAGGTGTCGCGGACCCGGAACCACTTCTTGGACACCTCGGCGATCTTGCGTCCGTCAGCCTCGATGTCGTACTCGTGGTCGACGATGTTGCCCTGGACCGTCCAGTCCTCACCCTGCTCGCGGTCGACCTTCCAGCGATCACGCAGGGGCGAGATGAGCGCCTTGTGCACGAGGGCGAGCTTCTCGCCGTCGGCGTCCTCGATCGCCATCGAGTCCCGGATGTGCAGGACCCTCGTCTGGATGCGGCAGACCTTGTTGCCGTGGGCGTCCTCGAGATCGAACGTGTCGCGCAGCCGCAACGCCTTGCCATCGACGCGGAAGACCCGGTCGCCGTCCTCGTTCTCGATCCAGTAGTCGTCACCGATGGAGATCATCTTCTGGCGCATCTGGAAGCGGTTGGCGCTCCCGCCACGCCCGAAGGCCTGGCGCTCCTCTTGTCGCTTGTCGCGTCGGTCTCGAAAGCCCATCGTCGTCTCCCTTCACAGGACCATCCCAGGGTCGTCGCAGACGAGGCGTCGCGGATCACACGTTCCGGGTGAGGTGGACGGATCGGATCCGACATGAGATCGGGAGGCTGCCGTACGCACGAACCTGGCACCGCGTCCGGGCCCCGGACGCGGAAAAAACAGATCAATGACCCTGTTAGCAACCCTTCCGGGAGTGTAAAGATGCGAACGGTTGCTACCGACAACAACTGGGCTCACCCGCCAAGGAAACAGGAGCCAGCATGAGTTCTGACGCTGCCACCACCGAAGCACCTGCCGTGGCGAAGATGAGTCTCCCAACCCTGACCGGGATGGTCGTGGGTGGGATGGTCGGCGCCGGGGTCTTCTCCCTGCCGGCCCGGTTCGGGGTCGCCACCGGCATCCTCGGCTCACTGATCGCGTGGGCGATCGCGGGCGCCGGGATGCTCATGCTGGCGTTCGTGTTCCAGACCCTCGCGGTCCGCAAGCCCGAGCTCGACTCCGGGGTCTTCATCTACGCCAAGGCCGGCTTCGGCGACTACGCGGGCTTCAACTCCGCGATCGGCTTCTGGGCCAGCTCCGTGGCCGGCAACACCTTCTACTGGGTCTTCATCGGCGCCACGATCGGAGCGTTCTACGACGGCTTCGGGGACGGCGACACCGTGCTCGCGGTCGCGCTCTCGACCGTGGGGGTGTGGCTCTTCCACTACCTGATCGCGCGTGGCGTCCGGGACGCCGCCGTGATCAACCGGATCGTCACGATCTTCAAGGTCCTGCCGATCCTGGTGTTCATCGTGGTCCTCTTCATCTCCTTCGACGCCGGCGTCTTCGCCGACAACTGGGTCGCCACCGGCTACGGCGATCTCGGCGGCCTCGACGAGCAGATCCGCAACACGATGCTGATCACCACCTTCGTCTTCATCGGCATCGAAGGGGCCAGCGTCTACTCCCGCTACGCCAGGAAGCGCGAGGACGTCGGGAAGGCGACGGTGCTGGGCTTCCTCAGCGTGCTGTCGATCTTCGCGCTGGTCACCCTGTCCAGCTACTCCGTCGTCCCGCAGCCCGAGCTGGCCGCCACCCGGCAGCCGTCGATGGTCGGGGTCTTCGAGTCGGTGGTCGGCGACTGGGGCGAGGTGTTCATCAGCGTCGCGGTGATCGTGTCGGTCCTGGGCGCCTACCTCGCCTGGACGCTGATGGCGGCGGAGGTCATGTACGTCCCGGCCCGCTCCGACGACATGCCCGCCTTCCTGGGTCAGGAGAACCGCAACGGCACCCCGATCACCGCGCTCGTGGTGACGTCGCTGGCCGTACAGGGGCTCCTCGCCCTCACCCTGTTCGTCAACGACGCGCTCAACTTCATGCTCGACCTCGCCACGAGCCTGGCGATCCTGCCCTACCTGCTGGCCGCTGCGTACGCACTCAAGCTCGGCCTGACCGGCGAGGCGTACGAAGGGGTGGCGGCCGGCGTACGCCGCAAGGAGACGATCGTGGCCGGCATCGCGACGGCGTACACGATCTTCCTCTTCGACGCCGCCGGGCTGAAGTTCGTGCTGCTGATGACGCTGATCCTCGCGCCGGCGTCGCTGCTGTACGTCAAGGCCCGCAGCGAGCGTGGCAGGAGGATCTTCAGTCCCACCGAGATCGCGCTGTTGGTCGCGATCCTCATCGGAGCGGCGATCGGCGTCGTCGGCCTGTGGACCGGCCGGATCTCCCTCTGATCTCCATCCCCGACAGAAAGGCATCCCATGTCCGAGCAGGAGTCCGCGTACGGCGTCCACTCCGAGGTCGGCAGGCTCAGGAAGGTGCTCGTCTGCGCACCCGGCCTGGCCCACCGCCGGCTCACTCCCAGCAACAACGACGAGCTGCTCTTCGACGACGTCATGTGGGTCGAGAACGCTCAGCGCGACCACGCCGACTTCGTGAACAAGCTGACCCAGCGTGGTGTCGAGGTCGTCGAGCTGCACGACCTGCTGGCGCAGACGCTCGCGGTCGCCGGCGCCAAGGACTGGATCCTCGACCGCAAGATCGTGCCGAACCAGGTCGGTCTCGGGCTGGTCGACGACACCCGCACCTACCTCGAGTCGGTCTCGGACCGGCAGCTGGCGGAGTTCCTCATCGGTGGCCTCGCGACCAGCGACCTGCCCGGCGACTTCCGCTCCGACTACGTGGGCCTCGCGCGGGAGTCGACCGGTGCCCGGGAGTATCTGATGCCGCCGCTGCCGAACACGCTCTACACCCGGGACACGACCTGCTGGCTGTACGGCGGGCTGACCATGAACCCGCTCTACTGGCCGGCCCGCAAGGACGAGACGCTCCTCTACAAGGCCATCTACCAGCACCATCCCGACTACGTCGGCTCGACCGTGTGGTGGGGCGACCCCGAGAAGGACTGGGGACAGGCCAGCTTCGAGGGCGGCGACGTGATGCCGGTCGGCAACGGGGTGGTCCTCGTCGGCATGAGCGAGCGCACCTCCCGCCAGGCGATCACCCAGGTCGCCAAGGCCCTCTTCGAGCAGGGTGCCGCGGAGAAGGTCATCGTCGCCGGGATGCCGAAGCTGCGGGCCGCCATGCATCTCGACACCGTGTTCACGTTCGTCGACCGCGACATCGTCACGCTCTATCCGACGATCATGGACGCGGTCCACACGTTCACGCTGGTGCCCTCCGACAAGTCACCCGGGGTCGAGGTGATCGACCACGGCGACGCGGCCTTCGTCGACGTCGTGGCGCAGGCCCTCGGGCTGACCGAGCTCCAGGTGATCGACACCGGCGGGGACGTCTACCAGTCCGAGCGGCAGCAGTGGGACAGCGGCAACAACGCGGTCGCGCTCGAGCCCGGCGTGGTGTTCACCTACGACCGCAACACCCTCACCAACACGCTGCTGCGCAAGGCGGGGGTCGAGGTCATCACCATCGTGGGCGCCGAGCTCGGCCGGGGCCGCGGTGGCGGACACTGTATGACCTGCCCGATCAGCCGCGATCCCGTGGAGTTCTGAGTCATCGCGGCCGCGCAGTGAGCACATCGGAGAGCCCCGACGTCAGCGACGCCCGCCCCGGACGTCGTGCCTGGATCACGCGCGTCGTCCTGCTGGTGGTGGCCGCGCTCAGCACCGTCACCATCGTGGGCCTGATCGGACGCGTCGACTGGGAGGCGGCCCGGGACGCGCTGACACACCTCAGCTGGTGGCATCACATCGTGCTGCTCGTCATCGTGGTGGCTCGTCAGATCCTGCTGGCGATGCCGCTGAGCTTCTTCATCCGCGGCGTGACGTTCTACCGGGCCACCATCAACGACCTCGGCGCGACGCTGATGTACCTCATCGCTCCGCCACCGAGCGACATCGCGCTTCGGGTCGCGATGTTCAAGTCGTGGGGGGTCAGTCCCGCCAAGGGCCTCGCCGGCACCGTGATGAACTCGCTGACGTTCTACGTCGCGAGGTTCTCGGCTCCACTCGTCGGATTCATGCTGCTGCTGGCCATCGGCGAAGACGCGTCGTTCCGGTTGCTCGAGCTGCTCAGCATCGCGATCGCGGTCGCCACCCTCGTGATCGTTCTCATGATCGTACGCAGCGACGCGCTCGCGCGCGCCGTCGGAACCCGCGCTGGGCTGATCGTGCGCCGGTTCCGGAAGACGGTCGACCCCGACCGCTGGGCCGACAGGTGCCAGAACTTCCGTGCCGACATCGCCGAGCGGTTCCATAGCGGGTTCCCCCTGGCGGTGCTCTCTCAGGTCGGCATGATGGTCGTCGACTTCGCCGCGCTCACGCTGTGCCTACGCTTCGTCGGGGTCACGGCGGACGAGGTGAGCCTCGTATGGATCGCGATCGCCTACCTGTTCGCCTTCCCGTTCACCGTGTTCCCTCTCTGGGGGATCGGCATCGTCGACGCCCTCCTCCTCGCCACCCTGGTCGAAGCCGGTGGCCTCGAGATCGAGGCGGCGGCCGTGGCCGGGATCCTCGTATGGCGGGTGTACACCGTGGCCGTGCCGGTGCTGCTCGGCGCCGTCGCCATCGCGGCCTGGCGGCGCGAGGTCGCTGTGGCCGATGCCTCTCCGGGCGCTCCCACGCGTCCCGAGTGAGACAGCTCGATGCTCCTGGCGACGGCGTGACCCCGCCCCCGCTCGGGTCACGCCGTCATCAGGAGCATCGAGAGGACTTCTACTTCTTGAACTTGTCCTTGACGTCCTCGACGGTGTTCTTGGCCGAAGCCTTGGCCCGATCCATCTTTCCCTCGGCCTGCAGGGAGCGGTCGTTCGTCGTCTTCCCGGTAACCACCTTGGCCTTGCCGAGAGCCCCCTTGGCGGCGTTCTTGGCCTTGTCGATCATGCTCATCGTCGGTCTCCTTCGGTTGTGTCGTGATGGATGGTGAGGGGTCCAGGGGTGCCGTCAGCGCACGCGAACGTTGGACTGCTGCCGCGCCTTGCCACGCCGCGGCGAGTCGACCAGGATCCGGCAGGTGATCGCCTGGTCGGGGAACGCCGCAGCCAGGTCGCGGGTGCAGATCTCGGCGGCGTCGATGATCGACGCGGTCGAGGCGACGGGGTCGACCCGTCCACGCAGCAGGATCACCGGCCGCGACCGGATGGTCACGACCGTTCCGGTGACGCCGGTGAGGGCAGCCATGCTCTCGAGCCTACCCCCGGAGGTATCGGCGATCGAGCGGAGATCGGCCTGGACGCGACCGGTCTCGTCGCTCGTCCGGAGCCGCAGGGTCGAGGGGCCGCGCCGGCGCAGGTGCGGCAGCAGCCACATCAGCCCGAGGAACCCGAGGAAAGATGGCACAATCGAGATCCCGGACCATGGCGATCGAGGTGCCGCCCGGCCGACCTTGACAAGGAAGATCGTCGACGTGAGTCTCCTCATCCGCGGCCGCGTGCTCTCGCAGGCCGACGTCCTGATCAATGATCTCGGCGGCGATGCGGACACGATGCTTGCTGCTCACGGCATCGATCCGTCGGCGATCGAGGACATCAACCGGTACGTCCGCTACCAGGATGCCGGCGCAGTGCTGGGACACGCAGCCCGGGAGCTCGACGCGCCCGACTTCGGGCTCCGACTCGGGGGCAAGCAGGGGCTCGAGACACTCGGGCCTCTCGGAGTGATCATGCGCAACTCGGAGACGGTCGGGGCGGCGGTGGAGAGGTTGTGTCACTTCCTGCGGGCCATGGTGCCGTCCGACACCGCTGTCCTGACCCAGTCGACGGGGACGTCCGCGTTCTCGTACTCGGTGTTGCTGAGCAACGACTTCGACCGCCGTCAGATGCTCGAACGGGCCTTCGGCCTGGCGATGCGCGCCTACCGCGTGCTGATCGGACCGACCTTCGTCCCGAACCGCGTGACGTTCGAGCACCAGCGTTACGCGCCTCTCGCGACCTATCACGAGGTGTTCGGCTGTCAGGTCGACTTCAGGCAGGAACGCAACGCGATACATCTCAGTCCCGTCGACCTCGCGCGTGTCATCGACGGCCGGGACTACTCGGCGTTGGTCCTCGCCGAGGACTACCTGAAGCGGCTGGTTCCGGAGCCCGCGGTCGCCGATCACGTCCGCGAGGTCACGCGTCGACTGCTGATGGTCGGCGGCGCCAGCCTTCCTCAGGTCGCACGCGAGCTCTCGCTGCACGAGCGAACGCTCGAGCGCCATCTCCGCGCGCACGGCACGACGTTCGAAGCCATCCTGGACGACCTGCGCCGGGCGGCAGCGTGGGAGCTGGCGGCGACCGGGATGCAGGCGTCGCAGATTGCGCGCGCGATCGGCTACTCCGAGCAGAGCAGCTTCAGCCGCGCCTGTCGGCGGTGGTTCGGCGAGTCGCCCCGAGAGCTGCTGCGGCGCCGACGCGGACAGCGTCCTGAGGAGGCACCTGCCGCTCGTCACCCAGATCCCTAGGCCACAGACACCGGCCTGTCGGCAAATGACAACTTCGTGTCGGCTGGTGACAAGTCTTTCCGCAGGTCCTCTGCGACGGTGGTCCTCGGCGCCGATGTGGCGCACGACACACGTGGAGGCCATCGCATGTCAGATCTACATCGAATCGCTGTACTGGGAGCCGGAGTGCTGGGCGGTCAGATCGCCTGGCACAGCGCGTTCAAGGGCAAGGACGTGGTCGTCTACGACATCAGCGCCGACGCCATCGTACGTCTCAAGGCTCAGCACGAGGTGTACGCCGCGATCTATGCCGGCGAGCTCGGCGCCTCCGAGGAGGACCTGGCGGCGACGAGGAGCCGCCTGACCTACTCCACCGAGCTGACCTCGGCGGCGGTGGACGTCGATCTCGTCGTGGAGGCGGTTCCCGAGATCCCCGATGTGAAGACCGACGTCTACAAGCGGCTGGCCGATCTGCTGCCGGAGCACACGCTGGTCGTCACCAACAGCTCGACGTTCCTGCCGCGCGACTTCGCGGATGCCACGGGGCGCCCGGACAAGTTCTGCGCGCTCCACTTCGCCAACCTGATCTGGTTGATGAACGTCGTCGAGGTCATGGGGCACGCCGGAACGTCCGTCGAGACATTGACGGCGGTGACGGAGTTTGCCATCGAGATCGGCATGGTGCCGATCCCGGTGCGCAAGGAGCAGAACGGCTACATCCTCAACTCGTGGCTGGTGCCGCTTCTGAACGCGGCGCAGACATTGGTGACGAACGAGGTGGCCACGCCCGAGGACGTCGACCGGACGTTCATGCTGAACGGGGCGCGATTCGGACCGATGGGGATGCTCGACGTCATCGGCATGAAGACCGCGGTCGACGTACTCGCCTACTGGGGCGACCAGGCCAACGATGCGCAGATGCTGTCGAACGCTGCCTACATCAAGGAGCGTTTCCTCGACCAGGGACATCTGGGCCTCGCCACCGGGTCCGGTTACTACAGCTACCCGAATCCCTCGTACGAGCGAGACGACTTCCTGTCGGTTCCGGAGCTGGAGGCCGTTCCCTCGATCGTCTCGCTCCTGTCGGCCGATCGCACGAGCTGACCCCCGCCCGACCCACCTTTTCCGCACTCACCTCCAGGAATCACCATGGCCGCGAAGAAGAAGACCTCGTCCACCACCCCGCCGTCCTTCGACCACGTCGACGTACTCGTCGTGGGAGCTGGGATCGCCGGCATCAGCATGGCCCACCACCTCAAGACACTTCAGCCCGGGCGCACCTTCGCCGTGGTCGACGCCCGGCAGAACATCGGCGGCACCTGGGACCTGTTCAAGTACCCGGGCATCCGTTCCGACGCCGATCTCCAGACCTACGGCTTCGGGTTCAAGCCGTGGGTCCGCGAGAACGCGCTCGCCGATGCCCACGAGATCGTCTCCTACCTGCACGAGACCGTTGAGGAGGACGGCCTCGGACCGCATCTGCGCCTCGGGCACAAGGTGGTGGCGGCCGACTTCTCGACGGCGGACCAGCGATGGGTCGTCACCCTCGAACGCAGTCAGGACGGCGCGCGATTCGATGTGACGGCCGGGATGCTGTTCTCGGCAGCGGGCTACTACGACTATGACCAGGGTTACGCTCCGACGTTCCCTGGAAGTGAGGACTTCAGCGGCCCGATCATCCACCCGCAGCACTGGCCGGAGGACCTCGACTACGCCGGCAAGAACGTCGTGGTCATCGGCAGTGGCGCCACGGCAGTCACCTTGCTGCCCTCGTTGGCCAAGGTCGCCCAGCACACGACGATGCTGCAGAGGTCGCCGTCGTACGTGCTGCCCATCCCGCGCAAGGATCCGATCGCCAACACCCTGCACCGCTTCCTCTCCGCCAGGCGGGCACACGCGATCGCGCGGGCGATCAACGCCCGCCGGCTGAGCATCCTGTACAACGCCAGCCAGAGGTTCCCGCGCCAGATGCGGCGCCTCGTGCGACGGGTCAACGTGGCGATGCTGCCCGACGGGTACGACGTCGACACCCACTTCGCCCCGACGTACAACCCGTGGGACCAGCGGATGTGCATGGTGCCCGACGGCGACATGTTCAAGGCGATCTCCGACGGTCGGGCGTCCGTCGTCACGGACAAGATCGTGCGTTTCACCAACACGGGAATTCTGCTGGAATCGGGCACCGAGCTTCCGGCGGACATCATCGTCACCGCGACGGGGCTCAACATGGTGCCCTTCGGCAAGATGCAGCTGGCCGTCGACGGCGAGCCCGTCGACCTGCCCAGTCGCGTGGTCTACAAGGCGGCGATGGTCAGCGGCATCCCGAACTTCGGCTACACCGTGGGCTACACCAACCAGGCGTGGACGCTGAAGGCCGATCTGGTCTCTGCCTGGTTCTGCCGCCTGCTCGCGCACATGGACGAGCAGGGCTATGCCACCGTGACCCCGGTCGTCACCGACCCGTCGATGCCGCTGAAGCGCTTCGTCGAGATGGACAACGGGTACATGAACCGCGCCATGCACCTGTTCCCCAATCAGGGCACCACGGGCCCGTGGGCGGCGCCGCAGGACTACAAGCACGATCAGGCCGTTCTCGGCAAGGGTCCGATCGACGATCCGGCGTTGCAGTTCACCCCTTCGAAGTTGGAGGCAGCCCCGGCCCCGAAGACGCTCGAGGGCAGCAGCCGATGAGCAGCCCGTCCTTCATCACGGTCCGCGACAAGCAGGTGCGCGTGCGAGTCGCTGGCAGCCCCGACTCCGCGCCCGTCGTGCTGATCCACGGGATCACCAGGTCGTTGGAGGACTGGTCCGAGCAATTCGTCCGACTCGCGCACGGTCATCGTCTGATCGCTCTCGACCTCCCCGGTTGCGGGTTCTCCGAGCGCGCATCGACCGAGACGTCGCTGACCACCTTGGCCGAGTCCGTGCTCGACGTCCTCGACGCACTCGGTGAGACACGTCGGGTCCACCTGATCGGCAACTCCCTCGGTGGCGCCGTGGCGATGAGGGTCGCGACCCTTGCGCCGACCCGGACCGCGGGCCTCGTCCTGGCGGACAGCGCCGGGTTCGGCAAGGAGGTCGCGCTACCGCTGCGGCTGATGAGCATCCCCGGCCTGGGTGAGGCGATGACGTTCCACACCACACGCGGTGCGGCGTACGTGCTCGAGCGCATGTCGCTGGCCGACCCACGCCTGGCCACGAGCGCCCGAGTGGATCACGCCATCGCGATCTCGCGCCAGCCCGACACCGGGCGCGTCTCGCTCGAGATCGCGCGAGCGCTGGGCACACCCCGCGGGATCAAGGACAGCTGGCGCAAGGAGCTCCTCGCTGAGGTGGCCTCGTTGCGTATCCCCACCTTGCTGATGTGGGGCGACCAGGACCGAGTTCTCCCGGCAACGCACTTGACCGAGGCCGTACGGGTCTTCCCGCATGCCGAGGCGGTCCTCTTCCCCGGCATCGGCCACATGCCGCAGATCGAGGTGCCGGACGAGTTCGCCGACCGGGTGACCCATTTCATCGGCACCACCGCTCAGATTCACCCAGCCCCAGGAGTGTCATGTTGAACCTGTCCGTCCTGCTCGAGGACTCCGCCCGCAAGTGCCCCGATCGGGAGGCGTTGGTCCTCGGCGACTCGCGGTTGACGTACGCGCAGGTGAACGCCGCAGCCAACCAGGTCGCCAACCTGCTCGTCGAGCGCGGCATCCAGCCTGGGGACAAGGTGGCGCTCAGCTGCCCGAACCTCCCCTACTTCCCGGTCATCTACTACGGAATCCTCAAGGCCGGCGCCGTCGTCGTCCCGCTGAACGTGCTGCTCAAGGGCCGGGAGGTGGCCTACCACCTGGCCGACGCCGATGCGAAGGCGTACTTCTGTTTCCAGGGGACCCCCGAGCTCGCGATCGGCGCGGAGGGCCACGCTGGTTTCGAGCAGACCGACGGGTGTGAGCACTTCTTCATGATCACAGCCGACCCGGCGGCGGAGAGCCCCCTCGAGGGGACCGAGACGCTCGGTCAGGCGTTGGCCGGAAAGTCAGCGGTCTTCGACCCGGTGGTCACGGAGGCGACCGACACCGCGATCATCCTCTACACCTCCGGGACGACCGGTCAGGCCAAGGGTGCGGAGCTGTCGCATGCGAACACGATGATGAACGTGGTCACGATGAACCGGATCTTCAAGAGCCAGCCGGCGACCGACTCCCATGTGTTGACGCTCCCGCTCTTCCACACCTTCGGCGCGACCGTCCAGATGCACGCCGGCTTCTCGATGGCGGCAACGCTCTATCTGGTGCCGCGCTTCGACGCCGAGCAGGTGATCGGCTTGATGCAGAAGGAGGAGATCACCTTCTTCGCCGGCGTCCCGACCATGTGGTGGGGGCTCCTCGGCGCCCTCACGGACGCGGTCGATGTCCAGCGGATCGCCGGCAACCTGCGGATCGGCGTCTCCGGCGGCGCCAGCCTTCCGGTCGAGATCATCAACCGGGTCAAGGAGAAGTTCGGGGTCACCATCCTGGAGGGCTACGGCCTCTCGGAGACGTCGCCCGTCGTGACGTTCAGCGACCCCGACCAGGAGCCGCGGGCCGGATCGATCGGCGTCCCGATCTGGGGCGTGGAGGTCAAGCTGATCGACGACGACTGGAACGAGATCGACAGCTCGGGCGGCGGAGTCGGGGAGATCGCGATCAAGGGTCACAACGTGATGAAGGGCTACTACGGGCGGCCCGAAGCCACCGCGGAGGCGATCAAGGACGGCTGGTTCCGCTCCGGCGACCTGGCCCGCAAGGACGAGGACGGCTTCTACTACATCGTCGACCGAGCGAAGGACATGATCATCCGCGGTGGCTTCAACGTGTACCCGCGCGAGATCGAGGAGGTCCTCGTGACACACGGCGACGTCAGCCTCGCGGCCGTGGTCGGCGTACCCCATGAGTCGCACGGCGAGGAGATCAAGGCGTTCGTCATCCTCAACCCGGGAGCGAGCGTGACCGCCGAGCAGCTGGTGGCGTGGGGCAAGGAGCAGATGGCCGGCTACAAGTACCCCCGCATCGTGGAGATCGTCGATGCGCTGCCGATGACCGCGACCGGCAAGATCCTCAAGCGCGAGCTCAGCTGACACCCGCTCGAGCTGGTCCAGCTCGCGTTCAGGTGCGTGTCCGGCCGTGATCGGCCACGGGACCGGAGAGGCCTTCAGTCGTCTGTACGGAAGGCCTCTCCGGTCTCCACCCGCACCGGCAGTCCCTCGCACTCCTGCGGCAAGGACCGCACCGCCGCAGAGGCCGGGTCGAGGGCGTAGACCACGACCGCCGGGCCGCCATCGTCGGCGGCACCGATCGCGACTCCCTCGATGCCCTCCCCGATCCACTTCTCGGCAACCGTGAGCGCTCGTCGTGACCGCTCATCGAGGGCTGGGACATCGGCGTACAGATCGTCGTCCGAGCTCATGCCTCCAGGCTACGTCGGCTGCTCCGGGGGAAGACGGATACCACCCGACTTTGGTCCCAAGTCAGGTCGAGCGCAAGGGAGTCGAAGGTCCCGTCTACCCCAAAATTGAGTAGGCGAAGAGAATTCCCGCAACCCGCTGAGACAGCCCCGGGAGACCCTCCTCTCACAGGCCTCGCCGAGGCGGCCCACGCGCCGCACTTTGCTCCTCGGTTTCAAGAGGTCCGGACGATCCACCCGAGATCGGCCCAGGCCGACCGCGACACGGGCATCCCTGTCCGCCCGCCCGGTCTCGGGTACCTCAGCCCTGCCTGCTCACCACAGGCACGGACCACAAACCCAGCAAGGAACCCGCCCATGAACATGCACAACTCCACCAAGATCGGCCTCGCAGCTGTAGCCGTTGCCGGAGTCGCTTCGGTCGTGGCAGCCCCGGGGGCTCAGGCCGCGCAGGACTGCAAGACGACCACCGTGACCTCGCAGGTCAAGGTCGCCGACGAGAAGACGACCACCACGGTCACGCCTGCGGTCACGCACGTGGAGCACACCGACGCGGTGTCCCACGAGGAGTCCCGCTTCTCGAAGGTGGTCAAGGGTGAGAGCCACGAGGCTGTCACCGAGGACCAGTTCCGCAACTCGGTCTACACCCGGACCTACACGCCCGGCACCGCCGCGGTGACCGACACCATCGAGCACCCGGCTGAGACCCACACGGTCGAGCACCCGGCCGAGACCCACACGGTCGAGCACCCAGCCGAGACGCACGTCGTCCACCACGAGGCGGTCACCCACGAGGAGACTCGCGTCACGGCCCGTGGCTACGCCTACAGGCAGAAGCAGACCGGCAAGGTCCGCTACCTGAACACGCCGGACTGGAACGGCGAGGACGAGCACGGCGACCTGGGCTGGGTCCGCTTCGCCGAGGGCGACCTGACCGAGACCGTCACCGTCGTGGACCAGGAGGCGTGGGACGAAACGGTCGTGGACAAGGAGGCCTGGACCGAGACCGTCGTGGACAAGGAGGCCTGGACCGAGACCATCGTGGACAAGGAGGCCTGGACCGAGACCATCGTGGTCGAAGAGGCCACTCCCGCCGTCTTCGGCCCGTGGCAGTGGGACCACTTCACCGCCTGGACCACCACGCCGGGCACCCCGGCCGATGAGGACGGTCAGGACGGCGAGGACAACCCGCTGAACCTGTCCCAGATCGGCGAGCAGTACGAGCAGACCGTGACCACGAAGGAGGCCTACACCGACCCCGACGTCACGCTCTACTTCGTCGAAGACGGTGAGCCGACCACGAACCTGGCCGACGCATCCTGGACCGCCGACGAGCCTGAGGGTTGGGACCTGGTCGACACCCGCACGGTGGAGGACAGCCCGGCATCGGACGTCACGGTGGTGGACTCGCCTGCCTCTTCGGTCACGGTCGTCGTCCCGGCTGTCTACGAGACCAAGACCGACAAATCGGAGAAGTGCGCGGCGGTCGTCAAGGACGCCAGCACCAAGGCCGGCACCAAGGCCGACTCCAAGGCTGACTCCGAGGTCCCGACCCGGATCGATGCCGGTCTGGCTGGGAACCTGCCGAACACGGGCGGTCCGAACGGAGCGCTCCTCGCCGTCGGCGGGCTGCTCGCCGGCATCGGGGGCATCGGGGCCTTCCTCACCCGCCGCCGGAAGAACGCCTGACCCACACTTCCAGGCGGCGCCATCGGCGAGGGCCGGACCTTGGGCGACCTGGAGCCCGAAGTCGTCGAGGCGCTGCAGATTCAGCCGTTCCGGCGGACCCTCACGGCCGGGTGGCCGCTGTCCGGGGCGAACGAAAATTCGTTCGCCCCGGACGCTCTTCGGACGCGAACGCCGCAGAGATTCAGAAGGACGGACGCCTCGCGGTTCGATGAAAGCGCTCACAGATCACGTACAACCATCTACGTGCCTCGGGCGTCACCTGGACATAGACCGGAAATATGACCTGGGTGGAGGCACGATGACGGCTCAACTCACGACCGGCGCCGACGGCGCCCGGGACGATGCTGCCTTCACCGAGTACGTGATCGCGCGGTTGCCACACCTGCTCAAGGTGGGGCGGGCACTGGCCGGGGACGAGCAGCGCGGCGCCGATCTGGTGCAGGATGCCCTGGAGCGGACGCTGCTGCACTGGCGCAACGTGCGCGATCCCGATGCGTTCGTTCGCCGTGCCATGGTCAATCGCAGTGTGTCGGTGTGGCGCAAGCAGAGGCGGGAACGGCCGCTGACCGAGATGCGGGAACCGGTCGGCAGCGACCGCACGCCGGACCACGACCTGCTCGAGGCGGTCAGACGACTTCCGCCTCGCCAGCGTGCGGTGATCGTGCTGCGCTACTACGAGGACATCACCGAGGCCCAGACCGCAGAAGCCTTGGGCTGCTCGGTCGGCACGGTGAAGAGCCAGGCCCACCAGGCGATGAAGGCGCTCCGTGCCGAACTATCCAACTACGCCGACCGGGAGGAGACGTCATGACCGGGCTGGAAGACCGACTTCACCGGGCGCTCGACCTCGAACTCGAGACCGAGGTGGGGCCGATGCAGATGCTCGACGACGTACGACGCGGCGCGAAGCGGCGGCAGGCCCGCCGGCGTACCACCGGATTGATGGCTGCCGCCGCGGTGCTGGTTGTCGGTGTCGTCGTCGGTGGCGCCATTCTCACCCGCGGCGAGAGCGAGCCACGGCCTGCGCCCCAGCCGTCGGAGACCGCGATCGACCCCGACCAGGACGGCAATCGGTCAGTCGACGGCCCGAAGCCCGGTAGAGCGCTGCAGGTCGAGGCCGCCGACGGCCAGGTGTTCGCGACCTCAAACGAGGCCGACTGCGGCTGCTCCGCGTTCTGGCGGTTAGGCGGCACCGCCTGGGAGCGGCTGTACGACTTTCCCGTGGACTCCGTGGAACGGCTCGCCATGGCACCCCACGGGCAGAACGGTTGGGCCACTACTCCGGGTGGCCCGGTCTGGGCCACCCACGATGGAGGAAACACCTGGACCAAGGTGTGGAACGGTGGCGCGATCCTCGATGCATCAACCAACCACGTCTGGATGCTCGACACAACTGACGGCATCCTCCGGCGCAGCACGGTCGCGGGCGATGACTTCGAGGCGGTGCCGGTCTCTGGTGCCAAGGTCTTGTGGGACGTGGTGGTGCTCGGCGAGGCCGTGGTCGCCACCGCTGCGCCTGAGGGCGAGGGCAGCGTCACGGCCACACCACTGGTCAGCCGAGACGGTGGCGAGACCTGGGAGGAGCTGGCCGCCCCTTGTGGTGAGGCGCGGGTTCACGCCGCTGACACCGCCGCCTTCGTTGCCTGCGCCGACGGCCCACGGGAGACGATCCACCGCTCCACCGACCTGACGTCGTGGGAGGAGTTCGGAGTCATCGAGGGAACGGGCAGTCCGGTGCCGCTGGCCGACGACGTGGTCCTGATCGGGGGGACCGTTCTCACCGAGGGCGGCGCGTCCGAGGTGGATCCGCATGCCGACCCGGACGCGATCTGGGATGCCGCGGTTCTCGACGGGACCATCTATCTCGCGACCAGCGACGGCATCCGCACCTCCATGAACAGCGGGCGAACCTGGCAACCCTGACCGCGCAGCCGAATGGGATCAGTGCACGCCGGCCATCAGCCGCCGGATGGGCCGGTTGCCGATGAGCAGCAGGACGCCGACGACGACGGAGGCGAGGCCGACCCACCAGAAAAAGCCGCTGTCGTCGCTCACGTCGTAGAACTCGGCGAGGCGACCGGACATCGCGGTGCCGAGCGCGACGGAGAGGAAGAACAGGGCCATCATCTGGGTGCGGAAGCGCTCGGGGGCGAGCTTGGTCGCCAGGGAGAGACCGACCGGGGAGAGCAGCAGCTCGGCGAGGGTGAAGAGCAGCAGGATGAACGCGAGGCCGATCAGCGGCACGGTGTGCTCACCACTCGGCATCAGCAGGAACACCCAGAACGCGATGCCCATCAGGATCGTGCCGATCGCGAACTTCACCGGCGTCGACGGCTGACGGGAGCCGAGCTTGGTCCACAGAGCCGCGAAGACTCCGGAGAGCAGGATGATGAAGACCGGGTTGATCGAGTTGACCCAGGAGACCGGCATCTCCCAGCCGAAGATGTCTCGGTCCAGGCGCTGGTCGGAGTAGACCACCATCACGGTGAACTGCTGCTGGTAGAGCGACCAGAAGACCGCGGAGGCGATGAAGAGGGGCACCATCGCCCACACCCGGCTCCGCTCGATGGCGGTGACCTGGCTGCTGAGCAGGATGACGGCGAAGAGCGCGACCGCGGCGACCGCGCTGATGCCGATCACGATGTTGGCCAGCCGAGGCGCGGTGATCACACCGGTCAGGCAGAGCACCACGATCGCCGCCACGGCGACAAGGGCGATGACGATCCAGCGGCCGCGCTCGGCGGTGGGAAGCGGGTTGGGGACGACGCGGCTCTCGTCGGGAAGCGCGCTGCGGCCCAGGGCGTACTGCACCAGGCCGAGGATCATGCCGATCGCGGCCAGCCCGAAGCCGACGTGGAAGCCCCACTGCTTCTGCAGCAGGCCGGTCAGCAGCGGGCCGACCAGGGCGCCCAGGTTGATGCCCAGGTAGAAGAGGGAGAACCCGGCGTCGCGGCGCTCGTCGTCGGCGGCGTACAGGGTGCCGACCAGGGAGGAGGCGTTCGCCTTCACGCCGCCCGAGCCGAGCGCGATCAGCACCAGCCCGACCCCGACCCCGGCGATGCCTGGGATCAGGGCGAGCCCGAGGTGGCCGAAGACGACCAGCCAGGCAGAGGCGAAGAGCGTACGCTCCGCGCCGAGCAGGCGGTCGGCGATCCAGGCCGCGATGATGGTCGAGAGGTAGACCGCACCGCCGTACGCACCGACGATCCCGAGCGCGACCGTCTCGCTGATCCCGAGGCCACCCTGCGCCGCGGAGTAGTAGAGGTAGATCGCCAGGATGCCCTGCATGCCGTAGAAGCTGAACCGCTCCCACAGCTCGACGCCGAACAGATTGGCGAGGACGCGTGGCTGCCCCAGGAAAGACCGCTCGCCGGCATCGCCGGCGGTGGCCTCACTTTTTACTTGGCTCATTACCTCAGGTTCACAAGTCCTCGCTCCCCCGCCCAAATCGCGAACGGCCGATAACCGCCGGATGTGACCACTACCACGCGAGTTCACCGTCCTTGTCCTGGAGTGTCCCGGTGGGTCCGTCGGCACCCAGGGTGGCGAGGCGTACGACGGTCTTGGCGCTCTCCGCGGGCGAGGCGGCGATGTCCTCGATGCCGAAGCCGGCGGTCATGTCGGTGGCGGTGGGTCCGGGTTCGACGGCGTTGAACCTGATGTCGGGGTGGGCCTTGGCGTACTGCACGGTCAGCATGGTCGCGGCGGCCTTGGACGCGGCGTACAGCGGCAGGAACATCCCGTGCTCGACCCGGCCCGGGGTGGTGTTGGCCCAGAACGAGCCCATGCTGCTGGACACGTTGACGACCCGCGGGCTCTCCGAGCGGCGCAGCAGCGGCAGCGCGGCCTCGGTGACGCGGAGGATCCCGACGGCGTTGATGTCGAAGACCCGCAGCGCGGTCGGGCCGTCGAGCGGGTCGGCGACGAGGATGCCTGCGTTGTTCACGAGTACGTCGAGGCGGCCCGCGGCCTCCTCGATGCCGGCCAGCGCGGCGGCGACCGACGCGTCGTCGGTGACATCGAGCCGTACGAAGCGTGCCCCGATCTCGGCAGCCGCCTTCTCGCCTCGTTCGACGTCTCGAGCTCCGACGAAGACGTCATAGCCGGCGTCGGTGAGCTGGCGGGCGGTCTCGAAGCCGATGCCCTTGTTGGCGCCGGTGATGAGTGCGACGGTCATCTCTGTTTCCTTCTCAGTACGTGGCCCGGTCGGGCCGTCTTCGACGCTAGGCGCGCCGGCGCGCACCACCCAGAGCCCTGGTCAGACCGGGTCCTGACAGGACCCCCGCTGTCCGCTCGCCACCGACCTAGGCTGGAGACATGAGGCGGCACACATGAGCGAGGCGACGAATCCGCTGGGCGCGTTCCTCCAGGCCAGGCGGGCGCTGGTGACGCCGGAGGCCGCGGGCATCCCGGTCTCGGGCCTACGCCGGGTCCCCGGGCTGCGCCGTGAGGAGGTCGCGATGCTGGCCGGGATCAGCGCGGACTACTACCTGCGTCTGGAGCGCGGCCGCGACCGCAACCCGTCGGTGCAGGTGCTCGAGTCCATTGCCCGGGTGCTCCAGCTCGACGACGACCACATCGCCCACATGATGTCGCTGGTCGCCGAGGCACCCCGCCGTCGTCGGCGCCGTCGCAAGGAGACCGTCCCGCCCGGAGCACTCAAGCTGCTCGACTCGCTGGCGCAGCCGGCGTTCATCGAGGGGCGCTACTTCGACATCCTGGCCGCCAACGACCTGGCTCGCGCGCTCTCGCCACGGCTGACCGCGGGCGGCAACCAGCTGCGTGACCAGTTCCTCGACCCGGGCCAGCAGTCGTTCCACCCGGAGTGGGAGTCGATGACCGAGTGCTTCGTCGGCAACCTGCGCCAGGCCGTCGGCACCGACATCGACGACCCGCGGTTCATCGAGCTCATCGGCGAGCTCTCCCTGGCCAGCGCCCGATTCCGGCAACTGTGGGCCCGTCATGACGTACGCGCCCAGACCGGCGCCCCGATCCGCATGGACCATCCGCAGGTCGGCGAGCTCACCCTCAACCGGGAGCGGCTGGCGATCGGCGGCACCGACGACCTGATGCTCGTCGTCTACCACCCCGACGCCGACTCACCTGATGCGGAGAAGCTGGCCCTGCTGGCTTCGGCTGGGCTGCCCACCCGGTCCGTCGCGGCGGAGGCTCGGCAGGCCTGATCCGGTTACACCGGCCGGGGCAGCATGTCCGCGTCGCGATGCTCGACGAGCTCGGTGCGCTCGCGAGCGATCCGGTCCATCCCCCAGCGGCCGAGCGGCCCGAGCGCGGCGTTGAGGCTGCGGCCGTGCTCGGTCAGCGAGTACTCCACCCGCGGCGGCACCTCGGCGTACACCTCGCGGTGCACCAGCCCGTCCTGCTCCATCTCACGCAGGTGCTGGGTCAGCATCTTCTCGCTGACTCCGGGCAGGCCGCGGCGCAGCTCGGCGAAGCGGCGTACGCCATAGTTGTCGAGCTCCCACAGGATCAGCCCCTTCCACTTCCCGCTGACCACGTCGAGCGCGGCGTCGATGCCGCAGATGTAGGGGCCGATTCGGGTCGACTTCGCCATGGGACTGCTCCTCACTCACCTTTTGGTAAGTACCCCAGTAAATAGTGGGTACTCCCGCAATCGTAGGCGATTGGTGAGGATGGTGCCATGAACGAAACTCGCACCCCCGTCACCGTCATCGGCCTCGGCCCCATGGGCCAGGCAATGGTCCACAGCCTGCTCGCCGCCGGGCATCCGGTGACCGTATGGAACCGCACCGCCTCGCGTGCCGACGAGGTCGTCGCCGCCGGCGCCCAGCTGGCCGACTCCCCCGCGAAGGCCGTCGCCGCCAGCGACCTGATCGTGCTCAGCCTGACCGACTATCAGGCGATGTACGACGTGCTCGGCTCCGCCACCGACGAGCTCGCCGGACGTACGGTCGTCAACCTCAGCTCCGAGGCCCCCGAGCGCACCCGCCAGGGCAGCGAGTGGGTCACCAGCCACGGCGCCACCTTCCTGACCGGCGGCGTGATGGTCCCCGCTCCGATGGTCGGCACCCCTGATGCGTACGTCTATGTCAGCGGTCCGGCCGAGGTGCTCTCGCGGCACGAGGACGCGCTGGCCCGGATCGGGTCCGTCCGCTACCTGGGTGAGGACCCCGGGCTCGCCCAGCTGATGTACCAGGCCAACCTCGACATCTTCCTCACCTCCCTCTCCTCGCTGCTCCACGCCGTCGCGCTGCTGGAGACGGGCGGCATCAAACCGTCCGCCGCGATTCCGGAGCTGATGCAGACCCTCGCCGGCATCCCGCCGATGCTCGCCGCCGGCGAGGACCTCGGCGCCCAGCTCGAGGCCGGCAAGCACCCCGGCCACCTGAGCACCGTCACCATGATGGGCGCCACCACCGACCACCTCGTCGAGGCCAGCGAGGCCGCCGGCATCGACACCGACCTCCCCCGCGCCGTCCAGGCCCACTACACCTGGGCCCGCTCGCGTGGGTACGGCGCTGAGAACTGGTCCCGCATCATCGACGCCATCCGGCCGTACGCCCGAGGGTGAGCTTTCGCTGCGGGCGGCCTCCCGGGAGGAGGCCGCCCGCAGCCAGGACCGCAGTCAGGAATGAGTCGTGAGCCAGTCGATCACGTCGGCCGTGATCGCATCGCGGTTGGTCTCGTTGAAGATCTCGTGGCGCGCCCCGGGGTAGAGCGTCACCGTCACATCCTTCAATCCGGCCTCGCGATAACGCTCCCCCAGCAGCTCGACCAGGGCGCCACCTCCGGCAAGCGGGTCGGCGTCGCCGGAGACGACGAGAACCGGCAGATCGGAGCGGATCCCACCGATGGTTGCCGGGTCGGCCAGACGCTCGGCACCGGCGAAGAGCTGAGGCACGGCGGTGTCGGGCAGATCGAACCCGGACAACGGGTCTGCGACGTACGCGTCGACCTCGGCCTCATCGCGCGAGAGCCACTCGTATCCGGTCCGATGCTCGAACCCGGCATTGAACGCCTCCAGCCCGACCGGACCCTCGGCGCTCGAGAGCGCACCAGCGAGTACGTCGAGGGCGGTCGAGCCTGACAGCACCACACCGTCGTACAGGTCGGACCGGTCCAAGATCACCGTCTGCGCCGCAAAGGACCCCATCGAGTGCGCGACCAGGAACACCGGAATCCCGGAGAACTCATCGCGCAGCGAGGCACCCACGGCCGCGACGTCGGCCACCAGCGCCTCGAAGTCGAAGTGACCGAGCTGGTCGGCCGACGCAACAGACCCGCCGTGACCGCGGTGGTCGACCGCCCGCACGACGTACCCAGCCGCGACGACAGCCCGAGCGAGCCGGTCGTAGCGCTGCCCGTGCTCGGCGATGCCGTGAGCGATCTGGACAACGCCCCGAGGCGCGGACACGTCCTCCCCCCATGTCCGGATCAAGAGCGCAGTGCCGTCGGTCGGTGAGACGAATGTGGCAGTGGTGGGCATGGGGCCTCCTGGTAACGGGGTGCCCATGCTGCCATTCCTGCAGCGATCCCGGCAGGTCATCTGGCTCAAGGCGCTGGGCATGGCGTTGCTCGCCTCGTGCGAACGACGTCACATAGATCCAGTGCTGGACGTCCGCGCCCAGCTGCTCGCGTGGGACACCGAGAACCGGTCCCGCGTCATCGACGCGATCCGCCCGTGCGCCTGAAGGCGGAAACGTACGTGGGCTGGGCCGTCCCGCAGCTGCTGAGTTCTGGGGCGTTTCGAGGCATCGCCACACGCAGGGAGATCTGGCGATGCATGATGACACCTCCTCGTCGACAACTGAGCTGAGATCGCATGGATGTCTCGATCACAACAGCGGAGATCATGGATCGGCTGCCGGATCCCACAAACTGGCGGCGAGATCCCCTTGTCCGGTACCTGAGCAGCACCAGCGGCGACCTGCCGCCGCTGGGCTTCTTGGTCAACGAGGCACTCTCGAGCAAGAAGGCGTCGTGCCGGGGCGCAGGTCTCTTCACGCTCCGAGCGCGGTATGCCGCCGACGGCATGACCACGTACGTCACCGCGCTCCGAGACCGCTCCGGCGAGGTGAGTCTCCTAGCAGCCACTGCCATCGCGGAGCTTGGCGACAGCACCCAACAGAAGGAGTTCTTCGACTGGGCCCGACGACGGATATCCCGGAAGTCGAGACTCAACAACTGGGACATGCACGAGCTGGTCGCGCTCGTCCAGTACAGCCATCGAATCAACGCGTTCGGTCAGCTTGCCCGACTCCTACGCCAGTATCACCGGAACCTTGCCCCCGAGGAGCACGCCGTTCTCAACAAACACGCCCCGACTCTCCTCGACCCCGACGTCGACCCTGGAAGCATCTCTGACGGGGACATCGGGCTGGACGCCATTGTCGATTGGGCGCACACGGCAACCGGCACCCTGTTCGGCGACCGCGACCTCGGGCCCGACGAGGTCGCTCTCGTAGAGAAGGACATCCGGGAGCTGCTCCAGCTGCGGTGAGGCCGTCAAGCTCCGGCGATCAGCGACTCCGGCAGATCTCCGAGCTCCACACGCCGGGCGTGGCGCTCTTCGCCCCACCCGAACGACGTCTCGCACAGCCAGTCCTCGACACGCGAGCCCAGCTCCTGAAGCGCAGCGACCAGCCCGGACGGATCATGGAGATCCTCCGATCGCCCCAACCGCCACTCCGCTGCCTCGTTCGTCGGCTGATAGGTGGCGTGCACCCACACGTACTCGTGCCCATCGTCGGCAAACGTCCAATGCGGCTCACTCGGATCCCGCAGTGAGCTGTCGTGCTCCGTACCGGTCACGACCGCGATGGTGACCTCGGGGATCTCATCCTCTGCCAGCGCGCTGCTAATGAGCGGCCGGACGACCTGGTCCCGAAGTCTGCTCACGAAGGAGGTCCGACTCATGCTGCGCCTTCGATCGAGCCTATGCGCCAGACCCGCGCCGGACCCAAGGGCCACCCACGCGATCCCGGGTCGCACTCTCCCCCGGTTCGAGATCGAGTACACCGGCAATGGTGGGGTCGTCGTCCACGAGGTGGAAGAGATGACCAACCCGTCCGTTGTCGACGGTGCCGTCCGACATACCGATGACCTGCCACATGCCGTCGTCAGGGTCGTGTGAGACATAGAGGGCTGGCTCATCACCTGTCATGACTGCAGCCGTCGTAATGCTGTTCGTGCGCAGAACCCAGTGCCGCAACCACGCCGCCCGGCTGTCCCGAGTCATCACGGAATCCACCACCCACCAGACGAACGGAAGGTCCTGGTGTGCGCGAGCCTGGGCGGCCGTGAGATCTCGCCCGCCTTGAGGGACAGACTCGAACGGCTCGTCGATCAGCGCGTACGCCATATCGCCGTCGTTCTCGAAGACCGCCGCATGAAACGTGCCTCCACCCTCGTTGCCGGCGCCGATGCCGATGGAGATGCGGCCGCTGTCGGCGTGCGAGGACCAACCGAACGCGTACGACGCCAGCTCACCATGCGGTCCGACAAACTCCCCGAACACACGGCGGTCCGTGCCTTGGTCGGTCGCGGACTCGACCAAGCGACCCTCTTCCACCTTCATCTCCACGGCGTCAGAGTAACGGCCGCCGCGTCGGCCGGACGCTCGGTCTCCGATCCCCAACGCAGGGGACATGTGGCACTTGTACGGCACGACCAAGCGCGGCATCGATGTGCTGAATGCGTGACCTTCTTAGAGGAGCCTGCGCCGAGCGCCGGTCAGGAGCTGCTGTACACCGCGGACCTCGCCGAGGACGGCTACGTCTGGGACCTCACGCGGGCGTGGGCACATCAGCCAGAACTGAAGGAACAGCTCGTGAGACTGTTCGACGCCACGGCGGATGCGGCCGGGCTGACACCGCGCGACAAAGCCGTGATCGTCATCGCGCAAGCACGGGTGGTCGGTGACTCCTATTGCGCCGTCGCCTGGGGCAAACGCCTGACCGATTGGGCCGACCCGCAGACCGCAATCGCCGCCCTCACCGCCGACGACGATCCGTTCAGCGAACGCGAACGGGCCCTGGCCGCTTGGGCCCGCACCGTCGCCCGCTCCCCCGGCAGCAGCACGCCGCAAGATGTGCAACGCCTGCGCGACGCCGGGTTCAAGGAGCCGCAGATCGCGGCCCTCACTGTGTACGCCGGGCTCCGCACAGCCTTCTCCAGTATCAACAGCGCCCTCGGCGCTCGCCCAGACATCGCCCTCGCTCAGACTCTGGACCCGGCCGTCCGCACAGTCATTACATGGGGTCGCGGCCCCGAGTGACGGGGATGGCGATGCTGCCCCTTATCGCCCAGAAAGACGGGGCGTGACGGCCAGCCGTTGACACCGAATTGATTGCGCATCCAGGTCATCCAGCAGGTCGCCACATAGGGCACACTTCGACCTGTGGCAGACCATGGGGAGTACGTCGACGACTTGATCGAAGCGGTTCCGTGGTCGCGACTGACCCATGCATACGACGTCGCACTCGATGCGCCGACACGGCTTCGGTCGCTCGCATCCAGCGTGGAAGCCGGTACATCCGAGGGCGTTGACGACCTTGAGGATTGGCTTCTGTGGTCGGTCGTGCACCAGGGGACGCCCTACTCCGCCACAGCACCCGTACTTTGGATCGCGCGCCGGATCCTCGGGGACGGATCGACGCATCCAGCACTTGGCTGGTGCCTGTCGGCTGTAGCGGAGAGCGCGACTGCACTGCGCTGGATGGAAGAGCACCCAGCTAACCTCCCCAACGAGACGCCCGATCCCCAGCGGAGCATCCCGCACCAGCCGCCCTGGGCCACCTACCTTCCACTTGAGCGCGAACCCACCCCAAAGCTGGGCGACCGCCTCGACGATGATTACTTCCTCGCAGCCCCGGCGGATGACGTCACACTCACCGCCTGCGTCGTCGACTGGGAGCAGACCGTTGCGGAGTGCGTGCGCGATCGCCGATTCCTAGACGAGGCCATCAATGCGGTAAGCGCAATGGTGAGGCTTGCGCCGTCGCCGCCACTGGTTCAGGCGCTGCGATCGCTTGTGAACGGCCCAGAAGACAGCGGACGACGCGCGGCCGCGGCGTTCGCTCTTGCCTCCGCGGGTTCAAAGACCGGTGATGCTGAGGCCCTCATGGTTCACGACGACCGCACGATCCGAGTATCTGCAGCGCTGGGATGCCCCGACCATCCACGGGCGCTCGAGACTCTTGTCAGTGCGGCCGCTGACCGAACCTGGGTTCTTGAAACCTTTCCGCACGGGTTCGCTGGCCCGGAACCGTGGCTCGCGCCCGCGCTGTTGGCGGCCGTGCTCGATCGTGTGCCCTTCGACGCGGCAGATGACCGGCTGGTCGACGGTCTGGAACAGCAGCTCGCGACGCTGCCGTATGGACCCTTCGGTGCTACATATGAATGGGGACGCATCCTTGCCTGGATTTTCCCGGATCGCTGGCAACAGACTGCCTATCGCGACGTGCCATCGTCCGGTGATCTGTCGAACACACAGCGTCAGCTCCTCGGCGCCCTCGCGCGTAACGACGATCCATGGGAGAAGGGTGCAGGCAACGCCAGTCTCGTGCTCGGACAAGTCGGGCTCCCTCACGACCGTGCTGTCGTCGCTGCGCTGGCCGGCGTGGAAGTTCCGCGCCGCGGATTGTGGTGGCGTCGTCGTTGACGCGGCCAGCGGCTAGCCGCGGCAAGTCCTGCGGCAGTGACGCGCCGGTTGGTGCAGGGTATCCGTGTGGATGAGCAGCAGATCCAGGAAGCGTTTGATGATGTGCTCGACCAGGCGTTGGTCTTTCACGGCTTCGCCGACTACATGCGCGATTACGAGTTGTACATCTACGCAACAGCAGATCCCCGAACTGGGATCGAGCCCGAGCACCTGAGGTACCGGTTCACCCACTGTGTCCGCGCCACAGTGAACACGGCCGTCCGGCGAGACGTCTGGTTCTACTCGCAGGACGACGACCTGATCGACTACGACAGCTGGATCCAGGCCGGTGAGCGCGAAGCGTATGTCTGGGGCGTCAAGTGGCAGGTGTTGTACCCCGGCATGCAGCTCGTGGACGAGTCCCCCGAGGCTCAAGAGTGGTCAGCCGAGATGGGACGGCCGTTCCACGAAGCCTTGATCGAGACAAACGGGCACAACATCTCCCTCGTGTTCGCTGACCTCGAGGTCACAACGATCCCACCCGGGTTCGCGCCATTCGTCGTGCCGACGTCAGGGCCCGACGCCAAGTTTCCCCTGGACTGACGTTCAGGACGCCGGCGTCTGCCGTGCTGCTCAAACGTCGTTAGCGTTGATCTGATTCGAGTGCCTCGCCGTGTTGGCGGCGAGCATGGCCAGGCCTCGCTGTGGGTCGTCGCGTGAGGTGCCGCATGTCCACCACATCAAAACTGCTGCCATTCCAGCCACTGTCGATGACTACCGCCGAACTGGCCGCGGTCTCGTTCCTCGCCCGCTACTCCGGCCACACCCACGAGCTCTACGCCTACCAGTTGCGCCGCTGGTTCACGTGGTGCCAGACCAACGGTCTGGACCCGCTGACCGGGATCCAACGTGCCCACGTCGAGCTCTACATCCGCAACCTGGACGAGGCCGGTCTCATGGCGTCCTCGATCAACACGATGATGCACGGGGTCCGGGGCTTCTTCCGGTTCGCCCACATCGACGGACTGATCCAGGCTGACCCGGCCGTCTACGCACGGCTACCCAAGGTGCACGCAGACGAATCCCGAACCCAAGGCCTCGACCGACTCGAACTGATCCGATTCCTTCAGGTCGCCCAGACCATCACCGTCCACCACGGCGCCCTGGCCTACCTGTTGGGCATCAACGCGCTACGTGCCTCCGAAGCGGCGGCGGTCCGGATCGAGGACTACGCCGAGACACTGCGGGGCCACCGAGTGCTCCACCTGGTCGGCAAGGGCGACAAGCCCGCAACCATGCCGCTGACCGTCCCAGTCCGCCGCGTCCTGGAGGCTTGCCGCGGCGAACGAACTACCGGTCGGCTGATTCTGCGACCGATGTCGGGAAACCCGATCGATCGCCGAGATGCCTACAGGATGGTCGTTCGCGTCGCGAAGGCCGCTGGCATCCCACGGCACATCAGCCCACACTCGCTGCGCCACGCGGCGATCACAAACGCCCTTGACGCCGGTGTCCCGCTCCGTGACGCCCAGATCCTAGCCCGGCACGCAGACCCCAGAACCACCGGACACTACGACCGCGCCCGCGGGAACCTCGACCGCCACGGAGTCCACTTCCTCACCGCCTACGTCGCCGGCGTCTGACTGCTCAGCAGGGGCACGTCAACTTCGCCCATTAAGACGCGCCCCCGCTTGTGCTCCCTTGGCCTCGATGGACGTGATCCCGAGGTCTGGATCTCGTCCACCGTTGCAGGTTTGCTAGGCCCTTGTGTCGGACGGTTGCCCTACGATCAGCGCATGGCTGATCTTGATGGCAAGCACGTCTTCGTCTCGTACGTGCGAGAGGACAAGGATGCAGTCGACGGCCTGTGCGCAGTGCTCGAGGCCGCGCAGATCCCGTACTGGCGCGACCGCAACGACCTCGGTCCAGGTGACGCGTGGCGCGCGAAAATCCGCGAGGCCATCCGTGGCGGATCGCTGGTCTTCCTCGCGTGCTTCTCGGACAACTCCCGCGCCAAGGGGAGGTCGTACATGAACGAGGAACTCACGCTTGCCGTCGATGAGTTCCGGCAGCGCCCGCCGGGCGCCACTTGGCTGATCCCGATCCGCTTCGACTCCGGTGATGTGCCGGGCTGGGAACTCGGAGCGGGTCAGATGCTGTCCGACCTCAACTACTCCGACTTGTACGGCGACGAGCACACCGCGAACGCAGCGCGGCTCGTGACCACCATCCACCGTGTGATGGGTGACAATACGATGAACGCTGCTTCAGCACTGGAGGCTGTCCAGCAGGTAACCGACGGTGAACGGGTCGACCTGCTCAAACGGCTGACAAAGGAGATGCTGCTCGACCCTCAGAAGCGCATCGACCTCGACGGCCTGATCTCGCAGGAAGTCCAGCGCGTCTTGGCTGTACTCAAGGACGACAGCCGGGTGCAGGGTCCGCTCGCCGGCAGCGGCTCGGAGCAGGTCGTCAAGCTCGCTGAAAATGCGACTGAGCTCGCCGCGCTGGTGATGCCCTTCTGCGCCTCATTGCAGGTGGCCGCGCGCTTTGGCTCTCCGGACAGCCTTAGTCCATGGGTTTCCGGCATCAAGACGTTCGTCAACGCCGCCAACAAGGCCGCCGGCGGAGTCGTCGCCCTGATCGACCAGCGCCATCTGCCGGGGATGCTGGCCATCGTGACCGCCGGTATCGCGTGTACGGCAGCGGGAAAGTGGGAGAACCTGCGCGTGTTGGTCGCCGACCAAGTGGTGCGCGAGCGCCACCGGCAGACGTCACTCTCGATCCTAGAGGTGGTCGACCCCTACGTGCCGTTCAGTACCGACTGGGTGGGCAACACGCTCGCGCGCTCCGTCCGCGAAGGCAGGCCACTGGCAGAAGCGCTTACGGACTTCGAAGAGAAGAAGGTCGGCAAGTTCCACACCCCGATCGCGGAGTGGCTGTTGAAGATCCTCCATCCGGTGTTCAACGATCAACTGCCCGATCAGGAGACCTACGAGGTCGAGTTTGATCGCGCTGAGGTCATGCTTGGGCTGGTTTCTACCGACGCGATCGAGCAGCGCAAGTCAGCCGATCCGGCGAACTCGGGTTGGGGCCGGACGGGCTGGTTCGGCCGGTCGCTTTGGCGGTCTCGGCACGACCCCGGGAACCCCATCGACGACTTCGCCCACGAGCTCGCGACGCGCGGCGGACAATGGGGCCCACTAAATGCCTCGCTGTTCGGAGGCGAGGAAGTCAGGGCGACAGCGGCACTTGAGAAGTACCGAGAGCAGTTCAACGAGTGGGGCAAGGGGATGCGGTAGCCATCCGCGCAGGGTCAACCCTCGACGACGAGAGCGCTCAGGTTCTTCGGTTCCCGATAGGTTCCGTGTGAGACAGTCTGTCCCCGTGTCCTTCCGCCGCACCGAACACGCCAAGCAAGGCATTTCACCAGGTGCGAACTGATCACCTAACCGTGCAGAACATCGTCGTGTCGGACCAATCCTCCGCACTCATCAAGGCACTTGTTGCAATCCACACGCATGCCGGGTTCAAAACTGTCCCCAAATCGGCGTTGCAGATCGGCCGTCAGAATACCGATCCGCTGAATTCGTGCATCGGGGTGCGCGGGCCGTCCAACGATACTTACCTCGTGGACGGCCATCTCGGTGATGATTGAGACGACTGGCGCGCGGTACTGAAGGTGCGATCGGTGCTCGCAGCCGTCGCGCGCCACACACACGCGACACCATCCGAGAGCTTGGCTTCCGCCCGGTACTAGGTACGTTCTTCCCCGGCGGTGTTCGCACTCCGACAAGTCTCGGCCGCATATGGAGCAGACGCGGGTGGCGACTCCACCGACGCTAAGTCCAATCCGGTTATGGGCAAGGGCCACTGGGCATTCCTCGAAGTAGTCGAACCCATCAACCGTGAGGGCGCACCCGAATGCTGAACGAACCCACTTCCCCGCCGCATCCATGCGCTTGTGAGCGTCATCCTCCATGTCCGTGCCTTCTGCCCAGTTCAGAGCCGACGCGAACGAAGCTAGGCTGCGACGGGCAATGATTTCGGCTTCCTCGCGATCAACTGATGAGGCCAGCAATTCACGAGATGCGGCCAGTTGTGCATCTGCGTTCTGGAGTCGAGTCTCGACCTCACGTCTGCTCCGCTCAGCGGCCAGGTCATCGTCCGGGCCATCGTCGGAAAAATCGCCCTCGCCTTGCGTAGCCGACCGAGAAGGCGCGACCCCCGGCGCGCGGTCCGACTGAAGGTTGTCGAGAGCTGCGAGTACGCGAACGGGGCTGCCGTTGATCTCCCATGTGCGCGGCTCCGAGGGGTCGTCGTCCCTGTCGAACTGCGTGATTTGCAGTGGCACCTCACCACTGCGCGAGAGCTTATGCAGAAGCCACTTGAGGCCGTCCCATCCTGCGTTTCCCGCGATGCCGAGGGCGATGCTTCCCAAGGCAAGCCCGAGGAGGCTTTTCTTGACTTCAAACACCCTTTGGCCGGCGTCGTCCAGGAACGACGCCTCGTACCCCGCACTACGCAGGTCCTTCACGAGGAACAGAGCATCCTCGGGATAGACGCCAACTCCGTCGTCGAGCCGACGTATGGGCAGGATGACCAAGTCCGTGCCTACACCCGCCAGTCGCAGGACAAGCTCGGGGTCTGTCTCGACTTCAGTGAACTCGATGTGGCGGTCAATACCGCCTTCACCGCTGGGATGCTCGGACACAGTCTGAGGATGCATCACAAAGCCGAGCTTGTCAGCAGTCGCGTGGATTTGCCTGGCCGATGCAGGGCGTCCACTGGCGTCCCAGGCGCTACGGTTCGAACGTCTCGTCCCCGATCGGGCCGCAGGAACGGGTGACAGCTTGAACTGTCCCATTCCGCCGCGATCGATTCGCCCATCCCGATGAGCTCTGGCGTCCGGTCGATGTCAACTCCGATCTACGCCAAGCTGTCTTCGTGAGCGACAACTGGATTCGACTGATCCCGACCGACACCTCGTGGGAGCCAGCACAGTCGTCCGTCGAATTGGCGGTCGCCTACGTCGTCAGTCTCTTCTCCCGCCCCGGAGATTCTGCGGACGAAATCTCGGCTGAACTTCACGACGACGTCGCCTTGATCCTCTCCTCCGACGGGTGACGACATACTGCTTCCCAGGCAACTCCACGTCGTCGTGGCCGACGGGGGCCTTCGTCCTCTCCCTCAGTGACGGA
Organism: Nocardioides sp. NPDC127514; assembly: GCF_040302125.1. Classification (NCBI taxonomy): domain Bacteria; kingdom Bacillati; phylum Actinomycetota; class Actinomycetes; order Propionibacteriales; family Nocardioidaceae; genus Nocardioides; species Nocardioides sp. NPDC127514. The sequence goes on from NZ_JBEORF010000028.1 coordinate 53,193, forward strand.
CGCCCGTCACCAGCCTCCAGACACCTTGGCAAGCGCAAACCTGCAGGTCAAAGAACGCTACGTGCTGCCCCCTTCCCAACCGACATACGCCCGTGACACTTCGGGTCAGAGTAGGTCAGTCAGTCGATACCACGACGTCTGAGCCGCGCCGCTCTTTTGTCCGACGACGAGGCTGATCAGACCCACGCGGCACCCCTCAATTGGGCCCGCTCACTCAGGCTCAGGGTCTCCACTTCCCGGCTGTGGCCACAACTTTGCACGGAGTTCTTCATGCTGGCGCTCGCGCTCCTCCCGCTCGGCACGGATCCGGTCAAGGTAGTCGTCCCGGCCTTCGACCGTGACGGCGACGGGGCTCTGCATGGTCTTCGAACGCTTCAACAGGTCGCGGATCTCGCGCAATGCCTCGGCGGCGTGGTGCACCCCGTACTCGTTCGTGAACAGCAAACCCTCGAGGATTGTCATGTCTAGGACCGACCGCTCCTGCCAACTGTTGCCCCGGCCATCGTTGTATTCGATAGTGACATCGTGGGTGTCTGGCAGGTCAGCCTCAGCGCTGTGCCGATCGATACCGGAGTCGAAGAAAGTCCGCAGTCGGTAGCGCGGGGGCAACATCGGAACTGGTTCCCTGAATAGGCGTGCGTTGGCAAGTTCATGACCCGCTTCCTCCTTCGCCCGCCGCAGCGGCGGATCGACCGCGATCTTGACGTCAAAGGCCGGTCCGGCGCCCACGTTTTCGACTACCAGATCGAGGAGCGAGGAACTGATCGTGCTCATCTCGACGGTCAGCAGAACGTACGGGCGTGACTGGTCGAGGGCTGATTCCAGCGCCTGCTCCCGCTGCTGCTCCATCGCGCGACGATCCATGGCGAGTTGCTCGGCGGCCGCTTTCCGACTCTGCTCAAGCTGCTGCTCTGCCGCCTCGCGACTCTGTCGCAACTGTTCAGCGGCGGTCTGCCGGTCCTGCTGAAGCTGCAACTCCGCCGCCTCGCGAGTGTGCCGAAACTGGAGGAAGGCGACCAGAACCGCGAGCGCGGCGATGACGAAGGCCCCTGCTGTCGCCATGGATCCGACTGCCTGCCACTCGTCTGCCGTAAAGCCGAGTAACTCTGCTTGTTGCGTCATGGGCCAATCCTGCATGGGAGCGCAGTGCGGTTCAGCCGAGGCGCGCGGCGTCACCAGCGATCTCCGGGGGTTGGGTCTTACCGCCGCCTGTCGGACACACTCGTATGCCGAGATTCGATTGCGGCACGGCACACAGTTCCCACCCAGAATGACGTGTGCTGAACGCACGGATCTGCCGATGATCGGGCGGGACCCAGCGGGACGGTCCAGCCAGATGGCTACCATCATGAGGCGGAGTGGGCAGACCGGTGACTTCGACGTCCACCCTTCCGTGAGGACCCGAGCCGGGTCATCACGTTTGCCTCCGGCCAGAGACGGAATGCCTTGACAGGCGTGATCTTGAGCGTGCAGTTGGCGCCCACGTCGCCCATCGGCGCGGCGAGTACCAGCACAACCCGCGAACGTCGCTCAATTGCCGTCGAGATAGGCGTGGATCCGGTCCCCCAGTCACCGTATTGAAGTACTAGAGAGCCCAAGTTGCTGCCCAGGTCAAGCCGCGAGTACTGATGGTTCCGATGGAACGCTTGACGTTCGGCTGACACACGATCACGTGGCTTCCTGGCTTGACCAGTACCGGTTCCACTCCTCGGAGAGCAAGGATGGCACGGGTTTGAAGTGGTCCCCGAGCGAGCTTGCGCCTGGCTCCAGCAAGTCGGCAATCGATGCGAGGAAACTGCCCACCTGGTCGTCGCTGATAACAGAGTGGAGCTCGTTGATGAACCACTCTCTCGAACTGTCGCCCGTGTCGTTCTGCTCCCACCACCACCTGAAGTCGTCAGCTGCCTGTTCGCCATAGCGATGGGCGAAGTTGAGCATGGCGTGGGTGCGAGAACTCTCGAAGTTCGCGGCGCGGATGATGGTGTGCAGGTCTTCCGCATTCAGGTAGGACTCGACGTACTCGCGATCGCGAGCCATTGCGGAGACCCATGCGCATCGCAGACCGAATGGTTTGTACCATTTCTTCTCGAAACGGTTGGTCCACCCTCCCCTGCAGACGTCAGTCCCGTTGACGTCGCACAGGGTCGGTCGCAGGTGACAGAGCAACCACCCGGGGGCCGGTTTCCGTTCGGTCCATTTCCGCGTCGCTCCGTCGTTCTTGTAGAGCGTCAGGAACTCATCCTGGCCGGCATCGGGATGGGGTTTGATCACAGAGCCCGTCGGGGCGAAAGTGTCGTCAAATATGGGCCCTCCGCCAAGGTGTCCGTGCGCGCGGTAGAACAACCACGTGCGGACTTCCCGTTGGGCGTGCTCCAAGGCCGGCGCTGTCGAAGCCAGCCCTTCGCGGTCCAGGATGACCTGGACCAGCGCTTCCAGCCCGTCACCCGCCCGCGGTGCATCTTCCGCCACCCCGTTCCGGTCTAGGAAGTTGCTGAACTCGGCCGCGTAGCTTGCCCACATGGCGTTGTGTCTAGATGCATTGCGCGGGCGAGCAGCGCAGGCGGAGTAGGAAGCACGTCGGAGTTCGCCGATCGCCTTCTCACGCACATCGGCTGGGCACGCGCTACTTACGGCGGCGCAGTACTCGAGTCCCAGGTCGAAAGCTGGTGGGTGCGATCGCCATAGCGTGACAGCAATATCGAGAACGTTGCTCGGATCTGTCGCGACCACTGCGGTGTCATGCAGCAGGTACTTGGTGGAGTGCTCCCAGAACCGCTCGGTGGCTGCCCTGAGGAGCTTCTCAGGGTGTTCGGCAGCATGGACCGCCAAGAGGTGGTCTGAGATCCGGCGGTGAAGGAACTGCATCGATCCGGAGGCGCCAACGATCAGGTTGCTCGCGTCCTCGAGCTCGCGGGCATCGCTCCGGCTTCCGTCGAGGGCTTGGACGAGGTCGCGGTGGCTGAAGGTGGAGACGGTTCGGCCGTCTGCGAGGTTCCAGGCTGCTTTGGCTGCCAGATGCAGTAGATCGTCGGTGGTGCGTTCGTCGTTGTAAAGCCCGTCGGTCCGCCAATGGCCCGCCACAAGAAACTCGACGACTTTGGGGATGAGCGTCGCGACGGCGGAGTAGGCAAGAGGATCAGGGTCAGCGTCGGCCTCGACCGCCATCGCCATCAAAGTGAGGTTGATGAGAAGGAGGTCCGACTGAAGCCGGCCCTCGCGAATGCGATTGGCGACCGGTGCGACCCGACTTTCGTCGAGGCGAGCAATGATCATAGTGTTGATTTCGCGTTCGGTTAGGTTGGCAAACGCCAGCGGCGTTAACTCGCCGTAGTTGGTGACGATGGGATCCACGCTACGCCCGGCAAGAAGGAAGCGGTTCCCGGTCTGTTCTGCCCATCGGCGCAGCGCGTTGTTGAACCGAGCGAACCGGGCGCGTTGTTCGCGACCATTGTCGACCTCGTCGACGCCATCGACTAGGAGGACCGAGTTGCCCTCGAGGAGATGTGCCGCCAGGACAGAAGCGCGGCGCGGATCAGTCGGGAACACCCCAGAGGAAACTGCTTCGGTGAACGCACGCTCTGTGGCAGCTCGAGGCAGATCTGCCGCCTCCGTCCAGTGGATGACGACGGGAAGCGGAGACCCGGGGGCACCACTGAGATTGATTGCGGCTTCTGCGAGCGCGACGCTCTTGCCTTGACCGGCGTCCGCAATCAGCAGCATGGGCTGGGTCGCGTTGACGATCGCCTGGCTTAGAGACGTTCCGCTCTTGAGACGTCTCGCGACACGGATCTGTGGCACCAGCGGGTTGGCGTCGAGGAGCCGTTGACTGCGTGCTAGGAGCAGATCACGCACGTCCTCAACGCTTGGGTGGCCGTTCCCGGTGCCGTTTGAAGAGTCATTCGCGCCTGAGACATCCAGCGACGCTGTGAGCGACGTAAGCTCTCGGAGATTGGCGACGTCCGCGTGGATTTCCGAGATTGCTCGCAACACTGCTTCGTTGCGGAAGCGGTCGACGTCGCCATCGAGGTGGGTGGCCAACACCGCGAGTGCTCCCCCTCGCAAGCGGTTGAGGGCGACCTCGACTCGGAACTCCTCGAACCAGTGTCGCTGTAGACGTTGTGGATCGAGGTCAATGGCTAGTTCATCCTCGAGCATCGACCATGACGAGAAGCTCTCAAGGCCGTCGATGTCGTCGCGTTGACTCCTGACGCCGTCAACCTGGGCCGAGATGATCGCCGCGATTCCCACAAGAAGGGGCGCTTCAGGCGTGACAGCTCCGACCGGGAGGTCGATGGGCGCAACGCCGAGTATCACCTCTCGCGCACGTTGCCGTGGTTCGTCCTCAGCGATCTGGTCAGCCAGTGCTGTGTCGAGCGAAGCGCTGAAGGCGTCGTTGAGCTCTCCGGTGAATCCTTCGCCTCGAATCCACCCGGTTGCCTTGTCCCACAGGGTGTCAGTTGTGCGCTGGAGCAATTGCTCAACGAGGAAGTCGATGATGCCGGGTCCAGACAACATGAGGACTAGTTTCGCTACTGGCGCGTGGCCTCGCCGGTGTTTGCGCAGATCCGGAGGTCGCGGCGGTCCCGGACGCGCCGTGGGCCCAGACAATTGCCCAAGGATCAGTCGTTCGATGCGCGGAGTCGCGAGAGCCGGCACTTTCGCGACGACCACGGCAGCATGGCAAGGTCGACGGCCTCCCGCCCGCTAAGACGCAACCGTAAGCGTCGAGGCCAATGCTCGAACGATTTGACGTCCGGGCCGACACTTGCCATCGACCGAGAAGTGCCGTGATCGGGCCTACCGTCGTGTTCAGGAAACGGGAACCGCGGAGCAACTGTTCAGCGCCGGGCACGACCTGAAGCAGCAGAAGCGAGGGCGATCTAGCTGGACTTCATTTCCCGTGGCGTCACACGGTTGCCATGGATGACGATCGTCACGACGTGGCGGGGCTTGCCACCGGGAATGGGAACCTCCTGGACCCATACTGATTCCTCAAGCGTAGGTATGCCATGGGATTGGTCGGTTAGGTCGAGAACCATTTCCAGGGACACCGCCGGGCCGGTTACCGTGTAAGCAGCGGCCTGTCCTCCGTATGCCTTCAGGAGGGCGGCAGGCGACACGTCGACGAGATCGCGCTTCACCTCAATCGTGAACTTGTGCGTCTGAGTGACAGTGACGTCAGCACGTCCAGAGGCGACGTCGTGTTGCTCCATCTCGACGAACCGCCGCAAGGGCGAAGTCTTCAGCCATGTCGCGATATCACGTTGGAGGAAGTTCTCGGTGAAGGCGTTCCCGTCAACGGGCTCAAAAAGGTAATAGACGATAGGGCCGCCATTCATACGGCCGATGTTTGCCCGGTCGGCCGCAAACTTCAGGACGTACGTCAGCAGTTCTGTGAACTCGTCGCGCGCCGTTCCCGTCAGCCCAGGACAGCCGTCGAGGCCGCTCATGACACGGCCAAGGAGCTGGTCAACGACTGGGTCCGACTCTCGTGCCTTGATTCGAGCCCTTGTCTTGGCTCCATGGTTCAGTGCCTTGACGAGGTCTGGCGTTCTCTCGGCAGCATCGGCGAGCTGAGCTGCTGTGCCCAGATCAAGGTCAGCGCCAAGCTCTGCGGCTAGGTCTGGAGCCGCGGCCCACGCTTTTCCCACGGCATCACCGCCAGGGTCGCGCCGTGATGTGGATACGGCAGTTAGAAGGTCGCGCGCGACCTCCAGCTCGCCTTCGGGCAGTTCTTTGTCCTCGACCAACCCGCGGAGGTGGTTCAGAAGCCCTTCTCGCCCGAGGAAGGCTGCTTCAACGGTCGGTTCAAGTACGACCCGAAGCCCGTCACCGGTCATCACTGTGACGGACCGTGAGGCCCGGTAGGCAGCGAGGACCCGAATCAAGGTGTCGCTGGGGGTGTTCCACGACGGCTCTGCCAGCGGGTCCATGGCCGACCGCAGTGTTCTCGCGAGCGCGAGCCATTCTGCCTCCGCTTGGCGCCGGGGTGCCGCCCAACTTCCAAGGTTGCTGCGGGTCGCCATCGCGGCACGATGAGTAATCGCGCCGGTCAGAACTTCGAGGGAATCGCTTACCTCTGCGCTCGCATGCCCACCAGCAACGAAGGCTACGGTGAGGTCCAACGCGCATCTGTAGAGGGTGGCATCCTCGCGTGCCTCCTCCATGTTCTCCACGGTGGTGAACTGGTCTCGAGCGGACGTCAGCCCAGCGAGGACGTCCTTAACCGTGTTGGCTTCCAGCGCCGCGCGCAGTGTCTGATGTGCAAGTTCGTAGGAAGCATCTGCGCGGGCGATGTCGTGCTCGAGCAGCATGCGGAGCTGTTCCCTAAGGCCGTTCTCGTCCCAGCGGTCCAGGGCGAGCCCGATGAGCTTCGGAAGGCGCTCCAGCAGGTCCTCAGGATCATCAGGACCCACCGTGTTGAGGTGCTCAAGTGCTCGGTAGCGAGCCGTATCCACGGCAAACCCGAGGCGAGTGAGGGTTTCTAGGTACGCATAGGCCTGCAGGCCATTCGTCGCCTTCGAATCCGCGACACGGTCGTAGAGGGCGAGCGCGAGAGGTCGGCCCTTGTTTTTGAGGAGTCGCGGGCTGTTGAGCGCAACATCGGCCGAGTCGAGGAAGGCCAGGTTGGTAAGGGTTGGAAGGGCCACGACGACTGCTTCGAGCAGGCCGTCGGCGTGAGCGTCCTCTGCGCGCGCGGCTGCCTCCGCGAGAGCAATAAACTCGGGCGCGCACTCTGCTGCGGCTCTGGCGACGGTTGCGGTCTCGTTGAGATCGGACCGGTCAACGGAGGCAAGAAGCTCATCGCCATATGCCTCCAGTACGCCTGGAGTGCTCGTGTCCGGGACGCTGAGGGCGCTCAGAGCTTCAAACAGACCAAGCATTGACACCTCCTCTCATGACTAATTCCGAACAGCAGCGAATCTCAATTGTGCTCGTCGCGCCTCCCATGCCGACCACTGGGACTGGTCTTGGTGACCGGTGCACCTGGCCTCCGAACTAAGCTCGAAGCACGAGCGGCCGGACGGATTGTGGTCACCACAGTGGGGTTCCATCGAGGCTGGAGTAGATGTGGTCCTGGTCGAGGTGCCCCTGCACTGCAGCCGGCTCGTCGGATGCGACGAGGACCTGGAGCGTGGGGAGTTCCTCTTTGAGGGAGTCGAGTTCGCTGAGAAGAACCGCTTCGGCATCGACAGTGAGTTCATCGCCTGGTGAGTCGAGGAGGACAAGGCCGGGATGGCTGCCAACGCCAGAGCGTTGGCCGACGCGGAGGAGGGCGGCGACGACTGCAACGCGCAGGCGGACGCGTTCACCGCCGCTCAGCTTCTTGAAGGACTCCTCTACGCCGGCGGTAACGACGGTCATGCCACCGTTGCGATTGAGTTCGACCGAGTCGAGGTTGTCGATGCCAAGCTTGCGGCCAATAGCGAGAATCTCAGCGTCAAGCTCGGCGAAGAGTTGGCCAGCCTCCTCGGTGGTGACCGCCTTAAGAACGTCGAGTGCCGCTTCGAGAACGCGGACGGTCTCGGAAGACTCAGTCATGACTCTTCCGTCGGGGAGGCTTTCGAGGCGACCCTGGAGGCGGGCCTGCTCGAACTGGATCTGGAGTCGGTCGGTGAACTCGTCGGCTTGGCTTGCAGCGGTGAGCTCGGCCGCAAGGGAATTTACGCGGTCACGGGCTTCCTTCACGGCCGCTTCTGCGACCGCAGCGCCTTCCTTGGCTGCGTGCTCTACGTTCTGGAGCGCTTCGAGTGCGTCAGTGGCGTCCTCATTGTCGTCAGTGCTGTCGTCGTTGTGAATAGCACCGGTGGGGATCTCTTTGGTGCAAACGGCACATTCGTGGTCACTGAGTTCACGTTGGGTGCGCTGAGCCTCGAACTTCTGCTCGCATCGGGGGCAGGAGGCCGGGTTCAGTCCTTGGAACAGCACTTCTGCGAGCTCGGTCTCGCGTTCCCTACTGACGCGGAGTGCTTCTTCTTGTCGGGCGATCCGGGCATCGTCCAAGGTTCGGCAAGCTTCGCGACTCTCGGCGGTCGCGGTGTCGAGGTCGCGTTCAGCTTCTCGAAGTTCGATGGAAACAACGGCAAAGGACCGGCCGGACGCTGAGGGGAGGGCCGCGAGTTTGGTGTCAAGTGCTTTGAGATCGGATTCAATGGCTGCGCGTGCGCCGGTCCGCACCGCGGCGTCTTCGGTGACCCGGCGGACCGTGTTGGCCTCGTCCTGACGTTGGACGCGGATGAGAGTACTGAGCCGAATATAAGCACCCATCAAGGGCACATTGCAGTACATCTGAAGAATTCGGGCAGGAAGACCCGCGAAGACGGTGTCACCGAAGAGAAGATCGGAGCTCCTCGGGAGGTGGATTCCTCCATAGTAGGCGGGCCAAGTGTTGGATCGTGGGGCTCCTTGGTCGCTTCCTTTGTGCCTCTGGAAATTTGTAATGGGGTCGAACCCCAGGAGAGTCATCATCGTTTCATCTTGGAAACTGGCGAACTGTGACTCGGACAGGTTGGAAGCAACCACGTTGACCGCGTCGGCCCCAGTGTCTCCAGCGAGGTAACCGCGCAGGGTTTCGGCGTCCGTGGCACGGACCACGTCCGCGACGAAGCCGTTCCCCTCCTTGGTCAGGATGACTGCCATCGGGATGCCGTTGATGGCGTACTCGAGCGCAACGCGGTCGAACCACGGCTGCACATCGCTTCGGAGACCTCGGGGCTTGCCGCGCAACGCCCATGTGACTAGTTCTAGCACCGACGACTTGCCGCGGAGGTTTTCATTGGTGATGAAAGCCGTAACACCATATGGGAAGTCGAAGAACTCGTCGAACGGTCCGTCCCACTCGGTGCTCGTCCGGGTTCCGCTGAACGTGAGTCGCCTGAGGTCGATGGACCTCGCTACGGGAGGTACGGGGACGAGCGAGACTCCTTGACCAGTGAGGACTTCGTCCACTGTGGCGAGAGGCAAGCCAGACTTCTCCGCGATCTGAGCCTTCAGCTTGTCTTGCGTTGGCACGCTCATGCCTGCTGCCCTTCCAGGGTGGCTCGAATCTCGGCCAACCGGCGGCGAGCTCGGTCGGTAATGCTGGGGATGCGGACGCCGTGGGGAGTACTCAGGTACTCGTCGACTAGGTATTGGCGGTCTTTGAGAGTGGTAGCGCCATGGCCATCAGCAAGGAGGACTACGAGTGCTGCACGAGTGGAGTACCAGGCTAGGTCCGGATAGTCCTTGCGAATGCGGGCAGCCATGTCCTTCCCGGCTTGAGTGAGGTAGTAGTCGGTTCGCGTCACGTGGCCAGGTCGGCCCTTCTTGCGGCGGATTACTAGGTCAGCCTGGCGGAGAACGGAAAGGGCGTCCTCGAGGTCTTCGTATGCACCAAAGAGGTAGCGGAGCATCGGGTAACGGCGGAGCTCGGGCTCTTCGCTGTCGAGAATCTCGCCAGCCATTTGAAGTAGCGCGGGGTCCTGGTCGCCGTCGTCGTAGTCGTTGAGGAGTTCGTTGGCGAGGTAGTCCGGGTTCCTGACCCAAAAATCGAGCTTCTGAAGGCGCACCTGTGTCCGCACGACGCCTACAGCGGCGGCGAGCGGGGCGTCGGCAACTGACAATGTGCTCCCGTCTACAACCTCGATCGCCTTGTCGATCAGCATCAAGATGCGGACCGCGTCCTGCATACGCGTCGTAGGTCTGGTCATTAATCGCTCTCCGCTGCATACGATGACCAAGACGAGGTCAGCGGTCACCACCGTTCGCTACATGAAACCAGAAGAGTCCGTGCGCACGCGGGGAAACACAAGACTCGGTGGGCACGGCGTGACACACACGCGACTCGCGTCATTCCGCCGCCTATGACAGAGGTGGTATGGAAGGATCCCGGTCCGTGATTCGGGCGGTGGTGTTCGATGTCGGCGAGTGTTTGATCGATGAGACCCGCGAGTACGGGACCTGGGCGGACTGGCTGGGGGTGCCGCGGCATACGTTCTCGGCGGTGTTCGGGGCGGTGATCGCTCGTGGGGTGGACTATCGCGAGGCGTTTCAGGTGTTCCAGCCGGGGTTCGATCTGACTGAGGAGCGAAGGAAGCGAGAAGAGGCTGGACAGGCGGAGCGGTTTGGGGAGGATGACGTCTATCCCGACGTACGTCCTGCTTTGAAGGCGCTGCGCGAGGACGGGTCGTGGTTGGGACTTGCCGGGAACCAGACGGTGAGCGCGGGGCGGATCCTGCGGGAGCTGGACTTTCCGGTGGACATGGTCGCAACCTCCGACGACTGGGGTGTGAGCAAGCCGGATCTGGGGTTCTTCGAGCATGTCATCCACGCGACTCCGTACGCGGCGGAGGAGATCCTCTACGTCGGAGACCGGCTCGACAACGACATCCGGCCAGCCGCCGAGTCCGGGATGGCGACGGCGCTGATCCGCCGGGGTCCGTGGGGTTTGATCCAGGAACACGACCCGACCGCAGACGAGATCGCGACGCTCCGGATCTCCTCCCTCTCCGAGCTTCCCAAATGGATCGCAGCCCTCAACGGGAGCGGACAGGGCCGCTGAGTTGAGCATCATGGCCGAGCGCAGCGCGACCCAGTGAATCAGGGATCAGCCGACCGTCGATTCAGCATGAGCAGGACCGGCCTCGTGCACACCAGAAGACTCAGTCGGTGATGTCGCCGGAGTAGCCATAGGTCGTGTCGTGCCAGGTGCCGTTGGCTGCGCTGGTGGCGTGGAACTCGGACCACGTGACGTTGACGCTGGTGATGGGCGAGAAGTACATGGCGGGTGACGGCCGCGGTCCGGTGCAGGTGCCGGTCGCGTCGCACTGCCAGTCGAAGTCTGCGACGTGGCCGCTGAGCGGATACTGCGGGTTGAACTCGCCGGTCAACCGGAGGATGCGCAGGCCGTGGAAGGTGCCGGTCAAGCCCTCGCTGATCGTTCCGGTGCCGCCAGGGCTTACGCCCGCGAAGCTGGTCCAGGTGCCGCTGTACTCGATGCGGAAGCAGTAGTGCTTCTGACCGATCTTCCACACCCGGACATGCTGGAGGTACGAGTCGAGAGCCCAGACATGGCCGTCGCTGGCAAAGTCCGCCACGTTCGTGTTGCCGATGGTCACGTCGTACAACGTATGTCTGTCCGTCGGGCACGAGTCCAGGTCGGTGGGGACCGCCGAGGCACGTGAGGTGCCGGCGGCCAGCAGACCCACGCAGAGAAGCATGGCCATGAGAATCCGCAGTGCGGGCTTCGACATCTTCATGACGCCTCCTGGCGAGCTGCGGCCGAAGACTCAGGTGCCGAGATCGGCCGGACAGCTACTTCGAAGTATCCGCCTGGCTGCCCCCAATGTGGATCCCCGTTCCGGGGTATAGATCGCCGGCACCCACGGTGACTCAGGCTTCGTCGGCTCCTTCCACCGGTTCCATGGAATGTGCCCGGATCTCGGTCTCGTCGAATTCAAGATCGCCCTCGGCGGGTGCTTCGCTGTGGATGCGGTTATCGGCGACCTCGTCCTCGTCGGGTTCGTCGCCGTGGATGCCTGAGATCGCTGACATGTGCATCGCCTCGATTCTGGCTGGATCTCTTGTGCCCCTTATCCAGAGTAGGTCGGCAGCGAGGCAAGGTTCGCGTCGGACTGCACGACGATGGCCTGACCGTCGCGCTCGAGCGCGTCGAGGATGTCGGCGGCGTCGAAGATCTCCCCCGGTGCCCCGGCACCAGAGCGACGGCGACGGCCGTCGAGGAGCCGGACGGCGCCCTCGACCACGATCGGTGCGGTGACGGCGTAGATGTCGCGGCCGGTCGCGGTGATCCGCTTGACGTCGGCGCCCTGACGCACGCGAACGTCTACGGCGAACCGCTGGGCAGAGCGTCCTGACTCGTCACTCGCGGCCGGCTCGGGTGTCGCCTCGTCGCGGAGCTCGGCGAGCGGAGCGCTGTTGAGGTAGGAGCGGAGCGTACCGACGTCGAGGTGGTTGTTGATGGTGATCACCTCGGAGAACGGCAGTTCCACCACCGACTGCTCGCCCAGCGGCTCCGGGTAGGACCAGGCGCCGGTCGGCGCGGGGCTGGGCAACGGGACCAGTGAGCCCTCGCGGATGACCAGACGAGTCGCGGTGTTGCGGGCTCCGGTGATCCGGGTGCCGGCGGTCGGCCACCAGCGGTCCAACCCGATGGCGACCTCGACCTCGTCGGCCGACGAGCCGCCGAGGACGGCGGTCACGAGCAGGTCGGCGAGGCCACCGTAGAACGCCATCGCCGGGACCACGGAGACGTCCATGTCCCGGGCTGGGGCGTCCAGCTCGCGATAGAGCGCCTGTACGACCGGCTGCTCGGCGGTGACGTCGAGATAGTGGGCACCGGACTCGACCGCGGCCCGGGCCAGTGGGAGCGCGGTGTCGAGGAAGGGGCCGGCGCAGTTGATGACCGCGGCAACACCCGCGATCGCGTGCCGCAGCCGCTCGGCGTCGTCGAGGCCGACGACTCGGCTCTCCAGGGCGGCATGGCGGGGCGGGACGTCGGCGAGGCGCTCCGCGCTGCGGCCGGCGAGGACCGGGGTCAGCCCGCGGCGTACCAGCTCATCGACAACGAAACGTCCGGTGTGACCGGTGGCGCCATAGACCAGGACTCGCTCATCTGTGTTCATGGCTCCATCGTCGGGCCGTGAGACCCAGCCAAACGAGTGTCTGAAACGACGTACTACGTACACTTTGCGACATGCCTCGGCTCGCCCTCGTCCTGCACGGCTCCTCGATGCTCTACGAGGTCGCGATCGCCGCCGAGATCTTCGGCGGCGACCACTCCGGCCTCGCTCCCGGCGGTGAGTGGTACGACCTCGTCGTCTGCACTCCCGACGGCACACCGCATCCCTGGCTGGCCGACCTGGCGACGGCGTCGTACGACGCGATCGCCGAGGTCGACACCGTCGTCGTCCCGTCCTCGATCGATCTCGACGACAATCCCGACCTCGCGCTCCTCGACGCACTTCGCGCCGCCCACGAGCGCGGCGCCCGGATCGCGTCCCTGTGCACCGGTTCGTTCGTGCTGGCCGCAGCCGGGCTGCTCGACGGCCGGGTCGCGACGACCCATTGGCTGCACGCCGACGAGCTCGCCCGGCGTTATCCGCAGGTCGACGTCCGCCCGGACGTGCTCTATGTCGACGAGGGCGACGTGCTCACCTCGGCGGGCAAGACCGCTGCGCTCGACCTCTGCGTCCACCTCGTACGCAGCGACCTCGGCGCCGCCGCGGCCAACGGGATCGCCCGCAACCTCGTCGTCCCTGCCCACCGCACCGGCGGTCAGGCGCAGTTCATCACCCCACCCGCGCAGCCCCGTGTTCCCCGCGGCCTTGCGCCCACGCTGGAATGGGCGCGCGCCCGACTCGACCAGCCCCTGACGGTCCGCGAGCTGGCTGACCACGCCGGCCTCAGCACCCGCCAGCTCGCCCGACGGATGCAGGCCGAGCTGCAGACCGGGCCCTTGGACTGGCTGCACCACCAGCGCATCTCGCGCGCCCAGGAGCTCCTCGAGCGTACCGACGCCTCGATCGACCAGATCGCGGGCAGTTGCGGGATGGGCACAGCAGCCACGCTGCGCCGTCACTTCCACCGCACTCTCGGCGTGACACCCACGACCTACCGGACGACCTTCCGTCTCGTCGGCTGATCAGCGGCCCCGACCGAGTGCCATCCGCCCGAGGGTGCGGTCCAGGTCGTCGAGGGCCTCGGGCCACGTCGTCTGGCTCGGCGGGGCGGTGTGGGCGAAGCTGCCGGCGAGCTCGAGGGTGACGTAGCCGTGGATGAGACTGGACATCAGCCGGACCGCGTACGTCTCGGTGGTCTCGGGGATGCCGTAGCTGCGGACGACGGTGAGGGCGAGGTCGGCGTTGCGGCGTCCGGCGGTGATCGCCTCGTCCACGGAGTCGAGCCGGGACTCCCCTTGCGACGCGGGCGGGACGCGCTGGCGGGTCGTGGCGTCGTAGCGGCCGGGCGAGCGGCGGGCGAAGTCGCGGATGGCGTTGGCGTACGCGACGAGGAGGTCGCGGCCCTCCCCCGCGGCCGTCGCCTGGGTCGTGGCGTCGGCGAGCTCGTCGAGGACGTACGCGGTGACGGCCGTGCGGAGGTCGGTGCCGCTGGAGATGTGGGAGTAGAGGGTCGGCGACCTGACACCGAGACGCCGAGCCAGGACCGAGACCGTGACGGCGTCGAAGCCCAGCTCGTCGGCCAGGTCGGCGGCGGCCGCGATCACGTCGCTCCGGTTCAGTCCAGGACGACCCATCGGATTCCTCCCGATAACGAGTTGCCTACGAGTTGTAGGAAACCTAGCATCGTTGGCATGAAGCCGCTGACCGAGACCGACGTACGCTCCTCGTTCGTCAACCTCACCAAGGGTGCGACCAAGCGCCTCAACCTTCCCGCCGACCTGACCGAACGGCCGTGGGAAGACCTCGACTACCTCGGCTGGCAGGACCCGAAGGCGCCACAGAACCAATACCTCGTCACCGAGCACGACGGGCGGCTCTGCGGCGTCGCCCTGCGGGCCTCGCGCGAGTCGCGCGGGCCGCGCAAGACCATGTGCGCGCTGTGCACCACGGTCGGTGACGTCGCGCTGCTGGTCGCCTCCCGCGCCGGACGTGCGGGACAGGACGGCAACTCCGTCGGCACCTACATCTGCGCCGACCTCGACTGCTCCCTCAAAGCGCGCGGCAAGCGCAAGCTCGACACCCCGGTCATCCACGAGACCCTCAGCGTCGAGCAGAAGATCGACCGACTCCTCGGCAACCTCGATTCGTTCGTGGCGAGGGTGCTCCGGCCTGCGTGACACCTCGACGGCTTGACGTCTGACCCCACGCCGGAGGCCCAGAACTTCGCACAGCCGACGAGCACGTCGGCACAGATCTTTCCGAGTGCGACGCAATTGACGGAAATTCCGTTGCGCGGCCCGATATGGTCAAGGTCACAAAGTTACTGAACTCGGGGACTCGGAATGAAGATCAAGAAGGTCAATGCGGCGGGCGCCGTCGCACTTGCGCTCACAACTGTGTTGTTGCCCGCGTCAGCCAACGCCCACGAGGGAACATCGATCGGCTACACACCGATCGATGCGGTATCGGAGCATGTCGCCAGGGTCACAGCGGAGGAGCTGGTTGCGGCCGAGGCAGAGATCTGGCGCACGGGCGATCTGGCCACGGCCAAGTCGTTGGCGCTACGCACGCTCGACTCTCGGCTCAGCACCACCCTCTCACCAGAAGCAGTTGCCAAGGTGCTCGAGCGGGCAGCGATGCTCCGGAAGACGGTTACAGACAGCGGCTTTGAGATCACGCGGTACAGCGCCAGCGAAGACTACCGATTGGTCACGGGTGAGGGCCGGACCGTTGTTGAGGTGACGGTGATCCGAAGCTGGGTCGAGACCGACACAGTCACCCGCGAGCAGACAGACGTCGGAGACACTGACGTCTATCGCCTACCGCTTGAGCCAACGACCGATACTCGGATCCCATCCGCGTCAACCGTCGAGATTGCCGCGGAGGGCGAGCAAACGGCGAGCGAGCCTGGCGCCAAGTCAGCAGACACGCTTACGGAACAGGCTGAGAGCGAGACCGCCAAGCCACCGTCTTCCAAGCCCGAGGACTCCGATGTCACGGACGGAACGGTCGGCACGACCGCAAACAGTTTCAACTACACCGCGTTCGCGAACTACGGAAAGAAGTGGACCTCGTCCCCGTATAACGGCGACAAGAAGGAGGACTTCAACCCCAGCTATCCCTACTTCAAGAACAACTGCGCGAACTTCGTTTCACAGATGTACAACAAGGGCGGATGGAAGCGCACCGGCGGCGTCAACCCACGTTTGGACGGGAACTGGGACGACGATCTCTCCGGCCCCGCTGGCCCCTCACGCACGTGGTCGCAGGCCAAGGAGTTGTATAAGTACGCCAAGAACGAGAAGGGCCTCGACCCGCTCGGCAACATCTGGAACGCGGCCCCAGGCAACACGTACTTTATGGACTGGGACGGCGACAGGGTGATCAATCACGTCACTGCTGTCACTGCGCGATCCTCCCGAGGCATCCCGCGCATCAGCCAGAAGACCGCGAACCGCCACAACATGCTGCTCACCACCTGGAAGGCTAAGGTCGATGACAGCCACCCCAAGGTGAAGTGGTACGGCCTTCGTCGAACTACCTGACATCTGACAACGGGATAAGGACCCTCAACATGTGGATGTTTCTCGGATCGTGGATCTTCGTGTTCTTGTTGGTGGCGGTGGCCGGCGTCGGCCTGTTCGCACTGTGCAGACGACAGACCAGAATGACCGCCGCCATCGCGGCCGCCGCTTTCCTGGTTGCGACCGGCGTGTTTGTGTCATTCCTCGTCTCGCCGACGACGGTGGATGACGGAGTCATCTGCGGCGGGACCGTCGGAAGCACCCATGCTGATCCCCTCGACGATATGACGGCTGACGACCTTGCAGCCGAAGGAGCCGAGGACTACAGCGACGATTGCCGCGACGCCGCGCGCGGGCGCTTTGCTCTCATCGTCGGAAGCTACGTCATCGTGCTCGCCGGCATCGCTGGAGCCGTAGCAGCTCGGGGTTCGTCGCGTCAGCGGCGATCCGTCTCCGTCTGACGCTGCCTGGACGCGAACGCGGCTTCTCAGTTGGTGTCGGCCAGGTCTCCGAGGACCTCGATTCGGTCGGACCCGCTGAGCAGGCCGCCCATGGGCGAGACCTCGCGCATCTCGATGGAGTCGCGGTCGAGGCCGGTCATGACGCGCTGCAGGCCGCGTACGTCCTCGCTGTCGATGAGCGAGGTCCAGCGCTCGAGGTTCCGCTCGTGCGGTTGCCCGCTGACGTTGCGGCGGAGGTGGTCGAGGCGGCGCTCGATCCGCGGTTTCCACTCCTGCAGCGTCGTCGAGGTCAGGTCACCCGAGAGGCGTCGGTGAAGCATCCACGAGCGGCGTACCGAGCGCGTCAGGTCGGGCGTGATGGGGCGGCGTACGACCTCGAGGCGCCAGCCCATGCAGGACAGCAGGCGGTCGAGCTGATCGTCGCTCAGGTCGACCTTCCCGGAGAGGAACTGGCTGATGCTCGGCTGATGAACGCCACTGGTTCGCGACAGCGTCGACTGGGTGGTGCCCGTCTCGAGCATCACCTCGCGCAGGATCTCTCCACGTGACGACATGATCCGATCATAGCAAGATCTACTATGAGGCGCGTCGGCTCAGCACTCGATGACGTTGACCGCGAGGCCGCCGCGGGAGGTCTCCTTGTACTTGATCTTCATGTCGGCACCGGTCTCGCGCATCGTCTTGAGCGCCTTGTCGAGGCTGACCCTGTGGGAGCCGTCGCCGTTGAGGGCGAGGCGGGCGGCGTTGATGGCCTTCACGCTGGCGATGGCGTTGCGCTCGATGCACGGGATCTGCACGAGGCCGCCGACCGGGTCGCAGGTGAGGCCGAGGTTGTGCTCGATGCCGACCTCGGCGGCGTTCTCGACCTGCTCCGGGCTGCCGCCCAGGACCTCGCACAGCGCCCCGGCGGCCATCGCGCAGGCGGAGCCGACCTCGCCTTGGCAGCCGACCTCGGCGCCGGAGATCGAGGCGTTCGTCTTGCACAGGATCCCGATCGCGGCCGCGGTGAGCAGGAACCGGACGATGCCGTCCTCGATCGCGGACTCGTCCAACCCGGCCTGGGGAGCCACGAAACGTACCCAGTAGTGCAGGACGGCGGGCACGATGCCGGCGGCGCCGTTGGTGGGGGCGGTGACGACCCGGCCGCCCGAGGCGTTCTCCTCGTTGACCGCCAGGGCGAACAGGTTGACCCAGTCCATGACCCGGAAGGGGTCCTGGGCACCGGCTCCGGAGGACAGGTCGCGGTAGAGCAGCGGCGCCCGACGCGGGACACGCAGACCACCAGGAAGTACGCCGTCGGTGACCGGGTCACGGTCGCAGCCGGCCTGCACGCAGTCCGCCATCACCCGCCAGATCTCGAGCAGACCGGCGCGGATCTCCTCGTGCGTACGCCACGTCAGCTCGTTGGCGCGCATGAGGTCGGAGACCCGGAAGCCCTCGCGCTCGCAGGTGCTGAGCAGCTCGGCTCCGGTGGTGAAGGGGAAGCGGACCGGCGAGTGGTCCGGCACGACCCGGGCGGCGCCCGAGGCGTGCTCGTCGACCACGAAGCCACCGCCGACGGAGTAGTAGGTGCGCTCCCGGCGTACCTCTCCGGAGGCGTCGTAGGCGGTGAACACCATGCCGTTGGGGTGGCCCGGCAGGCTCTTGCGGCGATGCATCACCAGGTCGGTGTCGGCGTCGAAGCGGATCGGGGTGGCGCCGCCCAGCGACAGCTCTCGGCGCTCCCTGATGGCCGCCACCCGACCGGACGAGGCCCGGGTGTCGACGGTCGCCGGCTCCTCCCCCTCGAGACCGAGCAGGACCGCGCCTTCCGAGCCGTGACCGTGACCGGTGGCGCCGAGCGACCCGAACAGCTCGGCCCTCACCCGCGTGACCGCGTCCACGAGACCATCCGCGACGAGGCCGTCGACGAACGTCTTCGCGGCGCGCATCGGCCCGACGGTGTGGGAGGACGAGGGCCCGATGCCGATCGAGTAGAGGTCGAAGGTGCTCAGGGCCATCGCCACGACCGGTGCCGGGGCGCCGCTGAGGTCAGCGGTCACGACGGTTCACTCCTCGATCAGAGCGTCGTAGGCCGCGGCGTCGAGCAGCTCGGGAGCACCGGAGACGCGCATCTCGAAGAGCCAGCCAGCGCCGAACGGGTCGCTGTTGATCAGCGCCGGGTCGGCGACGACGGCCGCGTTGATCTCGAGGATCTCGCCGTCGGCGGGCGCGAAGAGGTCGCTGACCGACTTGGTCGACTCCAGCTCACCGCAGCTCTCTCCCCCGGTGATCTTGGTGCCGACCTCGGGCAGCTCGACGAAGACGATGTCGCCCAGCGCCTCGGTGGCGAAGGCGGTGACGCCGACGCGCGCGACGTCGTCTCGGATCTCGATCCACTCGTGCTCGGCGGTGTAGGACAGGTGGGTCGGGTTGCTCATGGCTGCGCTCATCTCTCGGCTCATTTCTTGGAGTAGAAGGGAAGATCGACGATCTCGGCGTCCTCGCGGCTGCCGCGCACGTCGACGTGGACCTTGGTGCCGGCGGCGGCGAGGTCAGGCCGGACGTACGCCATCGCGATGGGACGTCCGAGAGTCGGCGACGGGGAGCCGCTGGTGACCACGCCGATCTCGTCGCCGGTGGCCGGGTCCACGACGGCGTAGCCCGCCCGCGGAGAGCGGCGACCGGCAGCCACCAGGCCGACGAGCACGCTGCGCGGGCCCTCGTCGCGGCGTACGGCCAGGGCGGCGTCGCCGACGAAGCCGTCGGGCTTGTCGAAGACGACGACCCGGCCGAGACCGGCCTCGAAGGGGGTCGTCTCGCGGTTCAGCTCGTGCCCGTAGAGCGGCATGCCGGCCTCGAGCCGGAGAGTGTCGCGGCAGGCGAGCCCGGCGGGCTGCAGGCCGTGCGGCGTACCTGCCTCGGTGAGCGCCTCCCAGACGGCAGCGGCCGACGAAGGCGCGCAGTAGATCTCGAAGCCGTCCTCGCCGGTGTAGCCGGTGCGGGCGAGCAGGGCCTCGACCCCGGCGACCGTGCCGGCGTCGATGGCGTAGTACTTCAGGGAGGAGACGTCCAGGTCGGTCACAGCGGCCAGGATCGCCGCCGAGGCGGGGCCCTGGACCGCGATCAGCGCCCACTCCGCGGAGGCGTCGTGGACCGCGGCACCGAACCCCTGGGAACGCTCGACCAGCGCCGGAGCGACGACACCGACGTTGCTCGCGTTGGCGACGACCAGGTAGCGCTCCTGCTCGAGCCGGTAGACGACCAGGTCGTCGATGATGCCGCCGTCCTCGGCGCAGATCATCGAGTAGCGGGCGCGGCCGATGCCGATCGCCGAGGGCCTGCCGACCAGGGCGTGGTCGAGGGCGCGTCCGGCCTCGGGGCCGGTCACCTCGATCTCGCCCATGTGGGACAGGTCGAAGAGGCCCGCGGTGGTGCGTACGGCATGGTGCTCGGCGGTCTCCGAGCCGTAGCGGACCGGCATGCTCCAGCCGGCGAAGTCGGTGAACGAGGCGCCGAGCGCCTGGTGGATCGCGTGCAGAGGGGTAGGGACGGGTGAGGTCATGTGTGCGGGAGGCTCCCTGGTGGTGGGTGCCGACAGCGGCACCCGTGGACGGGTGACCTCCCCGCTCTGTCATCGCTACCTGAGAGCTTCACCGCCCGATGGGGGCGATTTGCACCGTGGGTGCAGGATCCAGCGGATCCTGTCTTTCCAGAGGTCGCCTCACCACAGCGGTCATGGGGCCTGAGAGATTCTGGGGAGGTTTGCTCCTTCGGCGCCTCACCCCGGATGGGCAAGGACTCTCCCGCTGCGGTTCAAGTGGCGGATGTGAAGTTGTGCGGCAAACCTAGGTGTGGCCATCTCAGCCGTCAAGATGACGACCTACGATGGCCCGATGCCACCGACCAGCACCAGCAGCCGGGTTCCCGTGGTCATCCTCACCGGTCATCTCGGGTCGGGTAAGACCACGCTGCTCAACCATCTGCTGCGCCAGCCCGGCGCTCGGGTGGGCGTGGTCGTCAACGACTTCGGCGACATCAACGTCGACGCCGGGCTGGTCACCGGCCAGATCGACGAGCCGGCCTCGATCGCCGGGGGCTGCCTGTGCTGCCTGCCCGACGCCGGTGGTCTCGACGACGCTCTCGAGAAGCTGACCCACCCGCGGCTCGCGCTCGACGTCGTCATCGTCGAGGCCAGCGGGATCGCCGAGCCCGGCACGCTGGCCAAGCTGGTCCGGTTCAGCGGTGTCGAGCGGGTACGCCGCGGTGGGCTCATCGAGGTCGTCGACGCCGCCTCCTACTTCGAGACCCTCGACGACGGCAGGGGCCCGGCGCCGGTCCGGTTCGCGGCCGCCTCGCTGGTCGTGATCAACAAGACCGACCTGGTTCCGGCTGCCGAGCGGGACGAGGTCCTGGCGCGCATCGAGCGACGCGTGCGCGAGCACAACCCCGAGGTCCACATCGCGTACGCCGTGGGTGGCCGCATCGACCCGCGGCTCGTCTACGACGCCGCCGTGCCCGAGGACCCGCCCGACGAGCTGCCGATCGCCGCGCTGCTGCGCGAGGCGGCCGCCTCGCACGAGGCTCATCAGCATGCCCGGGCGGTCACCGTGACGACGCCGGGCACCATCGAGCCGGGTCGACTGGTCGACCTGCTCGAGGAGCCGCCGGCGACGGCGTACCGGGTCAAGGGGACCGTCGCCGTCGCGACCGGTCAGGGACCGCGCAGCTACCACGTGAACCTGGTCGGACGCAGCGCCCACGTCGCCGCGGCCAGGCGGACACAGGACGCGACGAGCGAGCTCGTGGCGATCGGCCTCGAGCTCGAGACCGACTCAGTCCGGCTGGACCTTGCCGATGCCCTCGCCCCGGCCGAACGACCGAGCACCGAGGGTCTTCGCCGGCTACGCCAGCTGGTCCGCGTCAGTCTCTGAGACCGAGGTCCATCCCCGGACCCGATGGACAGTCGCCGTCTTCGGGTGGGATCCGGTGGGCGGCCCGATCTCGAAGAGGTCGATCATCAGGAACAGCGGGTAGGTCGGAGCCTGGGGAAGACGTCGTACGACGCGGCCTTCGCAGCCGATGACGGTCTCCTGCCCGTCCCAGATCGCCGTCCAGGTGTGGGCCCGGGTCGCGTCGAACGGGACGGTGACCTCTGCCATGTCGGTGGTCAGGCGTGGGTCGTGGTGCGCCTTGACCCCCGAACGGGCGACCGTGGTCGCGCCGATCGCGTCCGCATCGATCTCGAAGAGGCAGATCTCCCCGGAGTCCTCACCGGAGAGATGCTCGGTGCCGACCAGCCATGCCGCGAGCATGCAGCCCTCGTCCCGGGTCGCGGCGACGGTCACGTCGACGCGACCGCGAGCGGGAGCGAACAGGAGCCGTTGCGGCGTCTCGGTCCGCACCACCAGCCCGTCCTCCCGGTGACGATGCGTTCCGCGTGCGGTGCCGACCGGACCGGAGTACGCGCCGGTCTGCAGGTTCGAGACCCGCAGCGGCGCGTCCTCGGGTCGCCAGTCGAGCTGGTCGGCCTCGATCCGCAGCTCGAGCGCACCCGGGAGGAGCCGGTAGCGAGCCTCGGACCGCTCCGGCGTCGTCCAGTGCGGCAGATAGTGCGGGATCCACCACTGCTCGGACAGCCCGCCGGAGAAGTCTTCGTCGAGATCCGGCCGCCGGGCCGGGGGCAGAGGCAGCTCATCGAGCGGCAGGACCATGCTCGATGGTCTCACCCCGACGAGCAGAGCTCACCCGGCTCGGCGGACGATCCGTTCCATGTCGGTGATGACCACCGAGCGCGACTCCAGCCTGACCCAGCCCTTGGCCGCGAAGTCGGCGAGCGCCTTGTTGACCGTCTCCCGAGCCGCGCCGACGAGCTGCGCGAGCTCCTCCTGGGTCAGGTCGTGGCGTACGTGCACACCTTCGTCGGTGGTCTCGCCGAACCTCTCGGCGAGGTCCAGCAGAGCCTTCGCCACCCGGCGGGGCGCGTCCGCGAAGACCAGGTCGCCGATCACGTCGTTGGCCCGGCGCAGGCGGCCCGACAGCAGGGCGAGCAGCCCACGCGTCACGCTCGGGCGCCCGTCGAGCAGGCGCAGCAGGTCGTCGTGCGACAGCGAGGCGAGCTCGACCTGGTCGGTGACGGCCGTGACCGTGGAGGAGCGCCGGCCGGGGTCGAAGAGCGACAGCTCGCCGAACACCTGGCCCGGCCCCAGAATCGCCAGCAGGCTGTCCTGCCCGTTGGCCGCGGCACGGCTCAGCTTCACCTTGCCGTCCACGACCGCGTAGAGCCGGTCGGCGGCGTCGCCCTCGTGGAACAACACCTCACCGCGCCGGAGGCGTGTCTGACTCATCATCGCGAGCATCGCCGTCATCGACTCGTCGTCCAGCTCGCTGAAAAGCGGTGCGTGCCGAAGCACGTCTTGATCCATTACCCAGCCGCTCCTGTCATCTTTTTACCGAAGACATCAGCGTAGCCAGATCCGGAGCCCCGACAGCGGAGGTGTGGCCCGCATCGCACCCCTATCGAGTGCGTTCTTCGCCACACCCACATGACTCGGCGATCAGGACGGCCGCGGCGCTGCGGTGGTTCGACGGATCACCAGCTGCGTGTCGACCGTGACCGACACCGCAGTGTCCTCCTCGTGGCGCAGGATGCCGAGGAGCATCTGGGCAGCGAGGACGCCCTGGAGGCGAGCGTCCTGCTTGATGGTGGTCAGGTGCAGGAGGCTGGCGTGTGGGTGGTCGTCGATGCCAATGATGGAGATGTCCTCGGGAATCCGCAGGCCGGCATCCCGGATGGTGCGCATGGCACCGAACGCGACTTCATCCGAGTGAGCGTAGACGGCGGTCGGGAGCTCGGAGACCGAGAGCAGCTGGGCCATCGCCGCAGCGCCCTGCTCGCCACCCCAGGCGGTGGTGACCACGAGCGCCGGATCGGGCTTGATCCCTGAGTCGTTCAGAGCGACGTGGTAGGCGCGACTACGCCCAGAGGGCTGGCGCGGCTGGTCGGGGTCTATCGCCTCGATCATCGCGATCCGCTCATGGCCCAGCCCGAGCAGGTGGCCCATCGCCTGCCTGCCGGCCTTGAGGTCGTCGATGCAGACGTGGGGGTACACCTCATGCTGGCCGCCGGCGGCGATGACCTGGACGCCGAGCATCAGCTCCAGGCTGCGCCGCTCGGCCTCCTCGACGGGGAATCCGACGACGATGACGGCATCGACCTTCCGCCGGGCGGGCAGGCGCTCGAAGAACGAGGTGCGGTCCTCCAGGTTGCCGACGTGGTAGAGCAGTACGTCGAACTGGGACTCGCGCAGCACCGACTCGATGCCTTCGAGGATCGCACCGAAGAACCAGCGTGAAAGGTGCGGAGCCACGACCGCAACTCGGCCCGTCGAGCCCTTCTTGAGCCTCGAGGCGTCGGGCGAGACGACATAGGCGTGCTTCTTCGCGACGTCCAGCACCTTCTTCCGCGTCGCTGGAGAGACATTCGGCATTCCACTGAGCGCTCGCGAGGCGGTCCCCAGCCCCACCCCCGCCATCCGAGCGATGTCGGCCAAGGTCAGCTCGCGTGGTTGCTCAGCGTCCATGTCGAGCATGGTACGCGATCAGATGGGAACGGTTCCATCAACTAGTGCACTCCTGTCTGGACTGAGATCCCGGGCCTTGACAAGGCTGCGTGACCTGAATCACAGTTGTGACTGGAAACGATTCCAGTACCGTTTGAACAGGAGTGAACATGATGCTGATGCGCACACTTAGGGCCCTGGGGGTGACGGCAGCGATGCTCGCAATGGCGTCGGTGTCGGCGTGCGCCGGACCCGGCGGCGAGGCGCCCGCTGCGGATGCGAGTCCGACGAGCGTACGGACCGACGTCGGTGCGCAGCAGGCGACGATCACGCTCTTCACCGCGGCCGGGCTCAAGGACTACCAGCAGGCACTGGCCGATGCCTTCATGAAGAAGTATCCGGCCATCACTGTCGAGCTCCAGGTCGAGGCCGACAACAACTACAACACCGTGCTCCCGCGGCTGCTCGCCTCGGACAGTCCGCCCGACCTCGCGCTCGTCGGAGACCTGAGCGGCGCCGTCCGTGACGGACTCGTCACCAATCTGGATGCCTACGACGATGCGTACGGCTGGAGTCGGAAGGTGCCGGCCAGCGTCCTCGATGCCGGACGGGTCCAGGACGGCGAGATCGGCACCGGCTCCCTCTACGTAGGTGGTGGTGCAGCCGGCCCGCTGGCTGGGGTGTTCTACAACCGGGACCTGGCCAAGAAGGTGGGGATGACGGACGTCCCGCGGACCCTCGATGAGTGGGAGGCGGTGATGGCGAAGGCCAAGTCGATGGGGATCACGCCCATCGTCGCGTCCAACGCCGACGGCCTCATCGGGCATCTGTACAACCTGCTGTTGGGCGACTACATGGGGGCGCAGTCCGTACTGGACGTGGCATGGCGCAAGCCCGGTGCCTCTCTCGAGACCGCGGAGGCGACCGAGGCCACTGCCCGCCTGCAGAAGTGGGCCGACGCCGGATACTTCAACACGGACGCGAACGCGATCAACCAGGATGCGTCCTACGGCCGGTTCGCCGCGGGTGAGGGCTTGTTCATGGTCCAAGGCACCTGGATCACCCAGTCGCTGCCGACATCCTTCGACGGCAAGTACGGCGTGTTTCCGATCCCGCCCGTCGAGGCTGGGGGGCCGCCCATCAGCATGACCGCCAACACGTTGGCGTTCTCCATCGCGGCGCGATCGGACCACAAGGACAGCTCAGCCCTGTTCCTGGACTTCCTCACCTCACCGGAGGCCGCCGAGGTCGCCACCGAAAACGGGTATCCGGCGGCAAGCGCGACCGCCAAGACCACGTTGACCCTGGACGCCGACGTCGAGAGCCAGATCCAGGCCGGGTACGCCGCCGTCGCCGCATCCGACGGGTTCTTCACCTGGATCCAGAACTCCGTCCCTGCGGTGAACACGGATCTGCCGGCGCAGTTGCAGCTGTTGGTCAGCGGCAAGGCCGAGCCCGAGGACGTGGTCGAGCACCTACAGGGGTCCTACGAGAGCGGCCTGCGGGACTGATCATGACCGACGTCACCACCTCCGCTCCCACAACACCGCCGAGGATCACCGAGCTGGGCCGGCAAGCCCTCCCCCGTCGACGGCGCCGTTCGACGGCGAGGCGCTGGAGCGGCTGGCTCTTCGCGCTGCCCGCCCTGGCCTTCTACGGGTTCTTCAACCTCCGCGCGATCATCCAGTCGGTCTGGTACTCCCTCTACGACTGGAACGGCATCGGGCCATCCACCTGGGTCGGACTGGACAACTACGTCGCGATCCTCACCGACCCCGAGCTGCTGGCACCGTTGCTCCATGCGCTCGTCCTGATCCTGTTCTTCACCATCTTGCCCGTGTGCTTCGGTCTGGTGGCGGCCGCGACGATGCAGTCGATCCAGGGGCGGCTCACCGGGGCGCTGGCGCGCACCGTGCTGTTCCTCCCCCAGATCATCCCCGGGGCTGCGGCCGGAGTGGCCTGGACGTGGATGTACGCCGACAACGGCGTCGTCAACCAGGTCCTGCGTCTGATCGGTCTCGGCGGATTCACCCGTGCCTGGCTGGGCGACTTCGACTGGGCGCTGGTGGCTGTCGGATTCATCGGCACCTGGCTGTCGACCGGGTTCTGCACCCTGCTGCTGATGTCGGGCGTTGGCAAGATCGGGCCCGAGCTCTACGAGGCGGCGCGTCTGGACGGCGCCGGAGCGATCGCCCGGTTCCGTAGCATCACGGTCCCCGGCCTCAAGCACGAGATCGGCGTGTGCACGACGGTGACGATCATCAGTGCGCTCGCCAGTTTCGACGTGGTCTACCTGGCCACCCACGGCGGGCCGGGCGGCGCCACCATGGTCCCAGGTGTCAAGGTCTACGACCTCGCCTTCAGTGAGAGCCGGCTCGGCGACGCATCCGCTCTCGCCGTGGTCCTGGCTCTGCTCATCGTCGCCATCATCCTGCCGCTTCAACGGCTCTTCCGAGAGGACTGACCGTGGCCGCCATCTCACCGTCCATCCTTCGCGCGGGCTCATTGCGCCGCCGGGGTCCCGGCATCGCCCTGATCCTCGTCGCGGGCTTGTACTCCATAGTCCCGCTGGTCAGCATGCTGTCAGCGGCGCTGGCACCACAGGGGACGATCCCTGACGGCCTGTCCTGGCCGACCGATCCACAGTGGCACAACTTCGTCGACGCCTGGACCGTCGCCAACGTCACCACGCTGCTGAAGTCCAGCGTTCTCATCGTGCTCGGTGTGGTGCCGGTCTCCGTACTCATCGCGACCATGGCGGCCTACGCGATCACCGTCCTCAGGATCCCGCTGGGCCGGGCGTTCTATCTCCTCCTGCTGCTCACGCTCACGCTCCCGTACGAGATCGTGATCGTGCCGCTCTACCAGCAGGTCAACCAGCTCGGCCTGCTCGACAGTCAGCTCGGGCTCATCCTGCCGCTGATCGGCCTGAACATGCCGTTCGCCGTGTTCTGGATGCGAGCACACTTCGTGAACTCTCCCGCAGAGCTGACCGAGGCCGCCTCGCTCGACGGTGCCGGACCCTGGAAAGCACTTCGACACGTCCACCTGCCACTGGCCACTCCGGCGGTGACCTCACTGGTGCTGCTGATGTTCCTGTCGACCTGGAACACCTTCCTGCTCGCCCTCGTCCTGGTCAACGACCCCAACAAACGCACGATGGCCGGCGCCCTGCAGGCGTTCCAATCGAGATACAGCACCGACATCGTGCTGCTCAATGCGGGCGCGCTGCTCCTGATGGCGCCCACGATCATCGTGTTCCTGCTGCTCCAGGGTCAGTTCACCAAGGCCCTCCTCCAAGGAGCCACCAAGGGATGACCGCCCTTCACCTCGACCTCACAAGCCCCGACCAGACAAGGACCGCTGCCATGAACTCCGACTGGTGGGCCGATGCCGCCGTTTACCAGATCTATCCACGAAGCTTCGCCGACTCCGGCGACGACGGCCTGGGCGACCTCCGCGGCGTCACCTCCCGCGTCCCCTACCTCGCTCTGCTCGGCATCGATGCGGTGTGGCTGAGCCCGTTCTACCCCTCGGCACTGGCCGACGGCGGCTATGACGTCGACGACTACCGCTCCGTGGATCCGCGACTGGGCACCCTGAACGACTTCGACGAGATGGTGACCGCACTCCACCGCGTCGGCATCAAGGTGATCATCGACATCGTCCCCAACCACACCTCCAACCGGCATGCCTGGTTCACCGAGGCCCTCGCCGCACCCAAGGGATCGCCGGCTCGTGACCGCTACGTCTTCCGTGACGGCTCCGGCCCTGACGGAGCGAACCCACCGTCGGACTGGCAGTCCATCTTCGGCGGGTCC
This sequence comes from Nocardioides sp. NPDC127514, assembly GCF_040302125.1. NCBI lineage: Bacteria > Bacillati > Actinomycetota > Actinomycetes > Propionibacteriales > Nocardioidaceae > Nocardioides > Nocardioides sp. NPDC127514. The sequence goes on from NZ_JBEORF010000028.1 coordinate 81,160, forward strand.
GCCTGGGCACGGGTTCCCGACGGGCAGTGGTATCTGCACATGTTCGCGCCCGAGCAGCCCGACCTGAACTGGGACAACCCCGAGGTGCGCGCCGACTTTCTCGCCACGCTGCGGTTCTGGGCCGACCGTGGCGTCGACGGCTTCCGTATCGACGTGGCTCACGGAATGGCGAAAGACCTGACCGAGCCGTTCACACCCACGGCGCAACTACCCGACCTGGCCGACGCCGACGGCGCCCACCCGCTGTGGGACCGTGACGAGGTCCACGACATCTACGCTGAGTGGCGCCACGTCTTCGATGCCTACGACCCGCCACGCATGGCGGTCGCCGAGGCTTGTGTGGCGCCACAGCGCCGGCACCGATACGTAGGCGCCGACGGGCTCCACCAGGCTTTCAACTTCGACCTCCTCGAGGCTGCCTGGGACGCAGAGGAGTTCCGCGCCCGCATCGACCGACAGATCACCGAGAGCGCCGAGACCTCTGCGACCTGGGTGCTGTCCAACCACGATGTCGTACGCCATGCCACCCGTTACGGGCTGCCCGGGGCCGAAGACCGTCCACGGGAGACGGCAGCGGCATGGCTGCTCAGCAACGGCACCGAGCCACCGCTCGATCGTGACCTCGGGCTTCGACGTGCCAGGGCCGCAACCCTGCTCACGTTGGCGCTGCCCGGTTCGGTCTACCTGTACCAAGGCGAAGAGCTCGGCCTGCACGAGGTCGGAGATCTCCCCGCAGAGCTCATCCACGACCCCGAGTTCCGCAGATCCGGTGGCGCACGGAAGGGTCGAGACGGCTGCCGGGTGCCGATCCCGTGGACCGGCGATCGGCCGGCGTTCGGTTTCTCGCGCGGGACCCCGCATCTCCCCCAACCCCAGTGGTTCGCCGACTACTCCGTCACCACCGAGGAGGCAGACCCACATTCCACGCTCGAGATGTACCGCCGTGCGCTGGCACTGCGGACGAAGCTACGAAGTCGCGGCTTCGCATGGCACAACGAGCCCCGAGCTGAGGTGCTCCATTTCGTTCGACCCGAGGGCTGGCACTGCATCACCAACTTCGGATCGCAGCCAGTGCCCCTGCCCGAAGGAACCATCCTTTTCGCCAGCACACCGATCGACGGCCATCAGCTGCCACCCAACACGACCGCGTGGTTGCTCAGCGGCGAGACGCCGACCTGAACGTCGCCCGCGGTTGGGAAGCGTCCAGGCGCCGGCGTGGTTATGTCTGCCGTGAAGCTCTCCATGCTGGACCGGTCCCGCACGCGGGTGGGGTACGCCGAGGGCGCTGCGCTGACCCACACGATCGAGCGGGCGGTGGCCGCCGAGCGGCTCGGCTACCACCGGTTCTGGGTCGCCGAGCACCACGCGGTGCCGGGGATCGCGTCGGGGTCGCCGCCGGTGCTCCTCGGTGCGCTCGGCGCGCACACGTCCACGATCCGGCTCGGGTCGGGCGGGGTGATGCTGCCGCACCACCAGCCGCTGGTCGTCGCCGAGCAGTTCCTCATGCTCGACGCGCTCTATCCCGGCCGGATCGACCTCGGCCTGGGACGTACGTTGGGCTTCACCGCACCCGTACGCCGCGCCCTGCGGCAGGAGCTCGACGACCCGGACACGTTCGCCGAGGACATCGAGGAGCTCCGCGACTATCTCGACCGCACCGCGGCCGTCACCGCCCGGCCGGCCGCTGACCACCAGATCCCGGTGTTCGTGCTGGCGACCGGGAAGGGCGTCGCCCTCGCTGCTCGGCTCGGGCTGCCGGTCGTCGTGGGCGGTCCGGTGCTGTACAGCCCGCGGCTGGACGAGGTGCTCGGGGCGTACCGCACGGACTTCCGGCCCTCCTCACGGGCGGCCGAGCCGTCGGTGACCGTCTCCGTCGACGTGCTCGTCGCCGACACCGACGCCGAGGCCGCCGAGCTCGCTCTGCCGGAGGCGTGGGCGATGGCCAGGTCGCGGCAGACCGGCGAGTTCGGTCCGCTCGAGCCGGTCGCGGCGATCCGGGACCAGACCTGGTCGAACCAGGTGCGTGAACGGGTCGAGGCGCATCTGGCGCGTACGACCGCGGGGTCTGCCGAGACCGTCCGGCGTCGTCTCGACCAGCTGGCCGAGGCCACCGGAGCCGACGAGCTCCTCGCCTTCACCTCCACCTACGACCGCGACGCCCAGCTCGCCTCCGACGCCGCGCTCGCCGGGATCATGACCGGAGCCTACGACCGGAGGTAGCCGGAGCCGCGCCGGTGGGGAGTGTCACTGTGCTGCAGTCGCGCCGAGCAACTGACCGAGGGCGTCAGCCGTCCGAGCCCGCCACGTCGGATCAGGCGCTCCGTGACGCAATGTCTCGGCGAGGTACGTCCCGAGCACCAGCGTCAGTATCAGGTCCGGTTCGAGGTCGGTGGTCAGTGCGCCCCGGTCGAGATCTTCCTCGATCTGAGTGAGCACGGGCCGGAGGCCGCTCGCCAGGGCGCTGCGAAGTGCCGCACTGAACTCGGGGTCAGCATCGGTGAGCACCGCGGCCACACCGCCGGGTCCGATGGTGTGCTGGAGCACCTCCTCGGCATTGGCAAGCACCCATTCCAGGCGTCTCGCGGTGGCCAGATGCTCGGGTGCTCCGCCTCTGTCGGTGACGGGACGCAGCGCGGCGGCCAACAGCTCACGACGGTCCCGGTAGCGCCGGTAGATCGTGGTGCGCGCGACGCCGGAACGTGTCGATACCGACGCCACGTTCACTGCCTGAGGCCCTTCCTCGCGGAGGATGTCGATCGCGGCTTGAGTGATCAGCGAGTCGGTGCGGGCCTGGCGCGGGCGACCTCGCGCGGGGGTCGTCGTCTCCCGATCCATGGCGGGAATATACCTTGGTCGATTTACGATACACTAGGTGTATCGATTATTGATCTCGAAGGAGTCCCCGGTGTCTGCCCACCTCTACCTTGTCTCGTTCATCGTCATGGCGGTCGCCGTCAACATCGTCGTCTACATCGGCGTGACGATGGTCTACGTCAGCGAGAAGCGTCGCGGTGAGGGATCCCGAGCGTCAGACGATCCGGTGGCGCCGTCGATCCACCAGGTTCGGGAGCGGGCGGGCGCGGCCGATGCGGCCGCTGTGCAGCCCGGCGATCGTCGATACGACGACAAGGAATCTCGAGGCGGCCACGGTCTGGTGATCAGCCGTGCGAAGCCGTAGAGCCGCGTCCTCGACGGGTTCGGCCGCTCAGGCAGAGCCGGGCCCCGGGCCCGGCTTCGTGGTCAGGGTGTGGGCGGTCTCCAGGAGGAGGCGTCCGAGCTCGGCCTGGCGCGGGGGTGCGAGGCGCGCCTCGATGCCCGTGATGCTGAGCGCTCCGTACGGCTGCCCGTGGGCGTCGAAGACGGCGGCACCGAGGCCCCAGCTGCCGACCACGATGAGACCCGGGTTGACCGCGTATCCGAGCTCGCGGGTCGCGGCGACGCGCTCGCGCAGGGCGTCGGCGGAGTGCTGCTCGCCGTAGGCGCCGACGAGGTCGGTGCGGGCCAGGTAGGCCTCGCGCCGCGACTCCGGGAGGAAGGCGAGGATCGCCAGGCCGGCCGAGGCGACGCCGAGCGGGAACCGGATGCCTTCGTGGAGCACGTGCGAGCGGATCGGAAAGCTGCCGTCCTCGCGCAGGACGCAGACCGTCTCGTCACCGCGCCGGATCGAGAAGAAGGCGCTCTCCCCCGTCTCCCGGGCGATGCGCAGCACGGCGGCACGGGCCGCCGGGGTGATGTCGTGGCGGGTGGTCGCGGCCGCGCCGAGCAGGAAGCACTCCGGGCCCAGGTGCCAGGTGCCGGTGTCGTTGTCGCGCTCGACCAGGCCCTCCTCCTGGAGCGCACTGAGCAGCCGGTGGGCGGTCGGACGCGGGATGGCGGCGGTCGTCGCCAGATGGGTGGTCGTCGCGCCCTCCGGCTCGCGCGCGGCGAGCAGGCGCAGCAGGTGCGCGCTGCGACGGATGACGCTGGGGCCGGGTTCCATGGGACGTACGATAGGCGACGTCCACTCAGTGGACGCATCTGCGGCAGCGGGGTCGTTCAACGAGAGATCGAGCGTGAACTCGCGCTCATCTATTGACCGGGCGGCCGACCCATCCTTGACTGATCATCATGGACAAGGTCATCTCCTCAGCTGCCGAGGCGGTTGCGGACATCCCGAACGGAGCGACCCTCACGGTCGGCGGTTTCGGGCTGTGCGGCATCCCCTCGGTGCTCATCAACGCAATCCTTGAGGCCGGTGTGACCGACCTCGAGGTGGTCTCCAACAACGCCGGTGTCGACGACTGGGGCCTGGGCCTGCTGCTCGGCGCCGGGCGCCTGCGGCGGGTGGTCGCCTCGTACGTCGGTGAGAACAAGGAGTTCGCGCGGCAGTACCTCTCCGGCGACCTCGAGGTCGAGCTGACCCCGCAGGGCACGCTGGCCGAGCGGATGCGCGCCGGCGGCTCCGGCATCGCCGCGTTCTACACCCGCACCGGCGTCGGCACGCAGGTGGCGCAGGGCGGCCTGCCGTGGAAGTACGACGACGCCGGCAACGTCATCAAGACCTCGCCCGAGAAGCCGGTGATGACCTTCGAGACGCCTGACGGCGAGAAGGAGTTCGTCCTGGAGGAGGCGATCGTCGCCGACTTCGGCATCGTCCGCGCGTGGAAGGGCGACCGTCACGGCAACCTCGTCTTCAAGGACTCCGCCCGCAACTTCAACCCGCTGGCCGCGATGGCCGGACAGATCACGATCGCGGAGGTCGAGGAGCTCGTCGAGCCCGGCGAGATCCCGCCGAACGACGTCCACCTCCCCGGGGTCTACGTCCACCGCGTGGTCCCCCTGACCCCCGAACAGGCCGCCGACAAGCGCATCGAGAAGAGGACGGTCCGCTGACATGGCATGGACACGTGAAGAGATGGCCGCCCGCGCCGCCGCGGAGCTGTCCGACGGCGACTACGTCAACCTCGGCATCGGACTGCCGACGCTGGTGCCCAACTACGTCCCCGACGACGTCGAGCTGGTGCTGCAGAGCGAGAACGGCATCCTCGGCACCGGCGCCTACCCCACCGAGGACGCCGTCGACCCGGACCTGATCAACGCCGGCAAGGAGACGGTCACCGTACGCAAGGGCGCGAGCTTCTTCGACTCCGCCACCAGCTTCGGGATGATCCGCTCCGGCAAGATCGACGCGGCGATCCTCGGCGCAATGCAGGTCTCCGCGGCCGGGGACCTGGCGAACTGGATGATTCCCGGCAAGATGGTCAAGGGGATGGGCGGCGCGATGGACCTCGTCCACGGCGCCAAGAAGGTCGTCGTGCTGATGGAACACGTCGCCCGCGACGGCTCCTACAAGATCGTCAACGAATGCTCGCTGCCGTACACCGGGCTGGGCGTCGTGCAGCGCATCATCACCGACCTCTGCGTCCTCGACATCACTCCCGAGGGCCTGCGTCTCGTCGAGCTCGCCCCGGGCGTCACGCTCGGTGAGGTCGAGGAGAAGACCGAGCCGCCGATCCTCCGCTGATCGCCGAGACGTCAGCGGCGTCGGCCGAGGCGTCACCTGCGTCGGGCGAGTTGGCAGGCACGTGCCGACTCGGCCGACGTACGTGACGTCTCGGCCGACGTGTGTGACGGCTCGGCGGGTCTGCGACAATGTCCGGCGTGGATCTGAGGGTGGTGCGGCCGACGCGCGGGAGCGTGTGGCTGGCGCTGCTCGCGGCGGTGGAGATCACCACCGGGTCCAGCCTGGCCCACCTGGCCGGCGGCGGGGAGCTGCCGGACGCGTTGTGGCTGGTGGCGACCGGGTTCGCCGCCTTCGGCGCCGGGATCGTGGTGCTGCAACGCCGAGTCGGGATCGTCCTGGGGGCGGTGCTGGCCGGCGCGGCGCAGCTGGGGATGCACGAGGCCTTCGAGGCGTACGCGACTCCGGCCGCCCACATGCACGACAGCGGCTCGGGCGACACCTCGATGCTGGTCGCGCACACCGCGGCGGCGGTGCTCACCGTCGCCGTGTGGCTGCTTCACCGCCGGGCCTGGCAGGTCATCGCCCGAGCGCTCACCACGCCCCCGAACCCGATCCCGTTCCGCCTGCCGGTGCAGGCGCAGCCGGTCGTGCCGCGCACCGGGCTGTGGACGTACGTCGCTGCCGGCCGGGGTCCGCCGGTCCTCCTCTGAGGACCCGACCCCGACAACTGGGCATTGCCCACCAGCAGACACTCCACAGAAAGCAACAACCATGTCTCGACGTACCCTCGCGCGCCTCGGCGCGCCCGCTGCCGCTGCCGCGGCCGTCACCTTCCTCGTCGCCGCTCCGGCCTCCGCGCACGTCACGGTGACCCCCACCGAGACGGCGGCCGGCGCCTACACCGTGCTGACCTTCAGCAACGGTCACGGCTGCGAAGGCTCGCCGACCAAGCAGATCACGATCCAGGTCCCCGAGGGGATCAACGACGTGACGCCCACGCGGCAGCCGTTCTACGACGTCAAGGTCGTCTCCGAGAAGCTCGCCGAGCCGATCGAGGACGCCCACGGCAACAAGCTCACCGAGCGCGACGCCACCGTCGTCTACACCGCCAAGACGCCGTTGCCCGACGGTCAGCGCGACGCCTTCGAGGTCTCCCTGCAGCTGCCCGAGGAGGAGGGCACGCTCGCCTTCCCGGTCATCCAGACCTGCGTGAAGGGCGAGACCGCCTGGGTCGAAGAGGCTCCCGAGGGCGCCACCGAGGAGCCGGAGAACCCCGCGCCTTCCTTCGAGGTCACCGCCGCCGAGTCCGAGGACGGCCACGGCCACGACGCCGAGGAGTCGGCCGAGAAGGCCGAGCCGGCCGCCGCGGAGATCGAGGAGGGCGACAGCAACAACATGTGGGGTGCCATCGGTGCCGGCGCCGGCATCCTCGGCCTGATCGCGGGCACGACCGCCCTCGCGCTGGGGCGTCGTAAGGCGTGAGTGCTCCCCTGACGCGCCGGCCCGGCCTCGACCACCGAGGCCCGGGCCGGCGCGCCCTGGGGCGGCTGCTGGTGGTGCTCGCCGCCGCTGCGTACGCCGTCCTGCTCAGCACCTCCCCCGCCCAGGCGCACGCGACGCTGATCGGCACCGACCCCGAGGAGGGGGCGGTCCTGGACCAGGCGCCGGAGACGATCACCTTCACCTTCGACGAGGCGGTGACGCTGCCTCCGGCGGGCGTGACCGTCTACGACGCGAAGGGCGAGGAGGTCACCTCCGAGGCGACCGCGAGCGGCACCGAGATGCAGGTCGCGCTCGCGGAGGCGAGCAGCCTCGGCGACGGCACCTACGTCGTCGCCTGGCGTGCGGTGTCGGCCGACGGTCACCCGATCTCGGGCTCGCTGACCTTCGCCGTCGGCGCCCCGAGCCTCAGCGTCGCCTCGCCTCCGTCCACGGAGCCGTCCAGAGCGACGGCGGTGATCCACGGGGTGCTCCAGTTCCTCCAGTACGCCGCGCTGCTGCTGGTCGTGGGCCTGGTCTGGTTCCGCGGGGTGATCGTCGGTGAGCACCGCGTCCCCGACCGTGCCATCGCCCGGGTCCAGCGGGTGCAGATCCTGGCCGGCATGGTCGCCGTGGTCGCGCTGGTCGCGCTGGCCCCGGCCAGCGGTGCGCTGCAGAGCGAGAGCGGACCCGGGGCGATCCTCACCTTCGACGCCTGGTCGCCGGCCTCGGTCGGCAAGGAGTGGCTCAGCGCGCTGGTGGGGATCGTGGGCATCGCGGCCGCGCTCGCGCTGCGCGAACGCCCCCGCCTCGCCGCGGTCGCGGGGCTGGTCGCGATCTGCTCCCCGGCGCTGGTGGGCCACTCCCGCGCGGTCGTACCCGCCTGGCTGGTCACCGCCACCGACGTCATCCACCTCGTCGCCGGCGCGCTCTGGCTCGGCGGGCTGGTCGGACTCGCGCTGACCCTGCCGCTGATCACCCGGCGCGGCACGGTCGCCGCCGAGATCGTCACCCGCTTCTCCACCCTCGCCGCCGTGTCCCTGGCCGCCCTCGCGGTCTCGGGCGTGCTGATGGGCTGGCGGATCCTCGGCTCGTGGGACAACCTGCTCAACAGCACGTACGGCACCCTGCTGATGACCAAGATCGCCCTGGTCGTCGCGGTGGCGGTGATGGCGGCCGGCAACCGGCTGCTGGTTCTCCCCCGCGTCCGACAGGCGGCCGGCCACGACGACACCGTCGAGGCCGGGTCGATGCTGCGCCGGGCCGTGCTGATGGAGGCCGGCGTGCTCGTCGTCGTCCTCGGCGTCACCGGCTTCCTGGTCGACCAGCCGCCGCAGGCCGGGGCCGGCTCGCCCGGGACCGGATCGGCCACGGTCGCGCAGACCAACACCCAGGCCGCGGAGCTGGGCGACGACCACCGGGTCTACGCGACGCTGACCCCGTCAGGTCCGGGCCCGAACGTGCTCCGGCTGCAGATCCAGGACGCGGCCGGCGAGCCCGTCGAGGCGGCGGCGGTCCCGACCGCCAAGCTGAGGTCAGGCGATGTCGACCTGGGCAGTCTGACCCTGAAGACGGTCGCTGCCGGCACCTGGGAGGCGGAGGTCGTACTGCCCAAGGGCGGCGTCTGGGAGGCGACCGTCGGGTTGCGCCTGGGCGAGTTCGAGAGCCCGCTGGGACTGGTGAAGTTCTCCGTCAGACAGTGACGGTCAGACCGTGACCGGGAGCCGGAGCGTGTGGATCATCCCGTCGACACGTACCTGCACGAAGAAGACGTAGTCACCCGCCTTCGGCGGCTTCACGTGGATGCCGAGGCGGGTGCCGTCCTCGCCGTTCTCGGGGCCGCCGAGGGGGTGCAGGTGGATCACCTCGCCCGTCTCGCGGCTGAACGCGGTCACGTGCGCGTAGACCCCGAGGTAGGTGCCGAGGTTGACCGGCTTGCCGGCCGGGTCGGAGATCAGGACGCCGATCTCCTGGTCGATCCCGGGCTTCGGGGTCTCCTCCAGGGCGGCGATCACGGTGCCGTCGTCGGAACCGGGTACGTCCACCTCGGAGGCTCCTGCGACCTTCGCCGTCGTGCCGAGCATCGCCTGCTCTCCCTTGCCGTCGGGGGTCCGGGCCGCGAACTCGACGACCACCCGGTAGGTGCCGCCCGCGGGCAGCGTCAGGTCGCCGGACCACTCCCCGGGCTCACCTTGGTTCGGGTGCAGGTGCCGGAAGACCTCCAGGTCGTCGCGGACGACGTAGAGGTGGAGATCCTTGGTCTGCTCCTCGATGTAGTCGGTGACCGGGTCGCCCTCCTTGGTGATCGTGAAGCTCACCTTCCCCGGCGTGCCCGCCTCGGCGGGCAGGCTGACGTCACCGATCGAGTAGCCGCCCGCAGTCGCGGAGGTGCCGTCGGCGCCCTTGATGGCGGTCACGACGGTCGCCGCGCTCGGGGTCGAGGTGGGGTCGGCCGCTTCCGGTTCGCCGCCGCAGGCGATCAAGGTGATCGCGAGGCCGAGGGTCAGGACGACAGCAGCAATTCCGACACGCACGGGCCAAGGGTGCCATGGCGCTGGTCAGAACCCGACACCAGGATTGAGAATCCCCAGCGGGTCCAGGGCCGCTTTGATCCGGTGCTGCAGGTCGATGGAGTCGGCGCCGATCTCGGGCTCGAGCCACTTCTGCTTGAGCCGGCCGACACCGTGCTCGCCGGTCGTGGTGCCCCCGAGCTCGATGGCGAGGGCGAAGATCTCGTCGCCCGCGGCGGTCTCGGCCGGCGGCATCACGCCGGGGACATCGTCGGGCGACGGGTCCCAGCCGATGACCGGGTGGAGGTTGCCGTCGCCGGCGTGGGCGAGCGTGTAGGTGCGTACGCCGTGCCGCTCGGCGATCTCGGAGATCCGGTCGACCGCCTCGGCGAGCCGGGACCGGGGCACGCAGATGTCCTCGATGAACCAGGACCCCTCCGCCTCGATCGCGGGCAGGACCTGGCGACGCGTCTCGACCAGCCGGTCGGAGGACTCCTCGTCGACGCCCTGCTCGATCCAGGTCGCCTCCTTGCCGAGGATCGCCGCGATGGCCTCGATCTCCGTCGCCGCCGCGGGCCCGTCGGCCTGGGCGATCACCAGGGCGTCCCCGCGCTCGGCATAGGACGTCCCGGCGAACCGGTCGACCGCCTCGAGGCAGCTGCGGTCGAGGAACTCCAGCATCGACGGCAGCCGCCGGGCGGCGGCGATCTCGGCGCAGGCGCGAGCGGCCGCGGCCACCGAGGCGTACGCCGCCGACGCGGTCAGCGTGAGCACCGGCCGTGGCTTGAGCCGCAGGGTCGCGCCGACCACGATGCCCAGGGTGCCCTCGGAGCCGACGAAGAGCGCGGTGAGGTCGAGGCCCGCGACGCCCTTCATGGTGCGGCGGCCGGTGTGGATCAGGGTGCCGTCGGCGAGCACGATGTCGAGGCCGAGGACCGCCTCCCGGGTGACCCCGTACTTCACGCACCGCAGCCCACCGGCGTTGGTGGCGACGTTGCCGCCGATCGAGCAGATCGCCGCGGAGGCCGGGTCGGGTGCGTACCTCAGCCCCACCTCGGCCGCCGCCGCGTCCAGCCGCGCGTTGAGCACGCCGGGCTCGACGACCGCGATCTCGTCGACCGGGTCGAGCTCGAGGATCCGGTCCATCGCGGACAGGTCGACGACGAGGTGGCCGGTGCCGGCCACCGCTCCCCCGGCCAGCCCGGTGCCCGCACCTCGCGGGACGACCGGCACCCGGTGCTTCGAGGCGACCCGCATCGCCGCCTGGACGTCCGCGATGCTGTGAGCCCTCACCACCGCCAGCGGCAGGCCGGCGGCGACCGATCCGGACCGGTCGGTCGAGGCCGCCAGCAGCGAGATCTCGTCGGTCACCACCTCCGAGACGCCCGCGGCGAGGTCATCGACCAGGGAAAGCTGTGACTCCGTCGTCATCCTGACATCCTCTCGCCTGGCCGACTCCTCTGGCGGCCGATTGCCAACCCTTTCAACGTTACCGATACGCTTTCCCTCGAGGGGAGTACCTCACCAAGCTCATTCCGGTCAGTACGTCGGTGCCGACACCGTCCCGGAATGACACCTCGATCTCGGGGTGAGGGAGACCTCAGACGTTCATCGACACGCCTGAGGAACCCGCATGCTCGATACCATCGCCACGCCCACTCTGTGGGCCGTGACCATCGCCGCCGTCGTGGTGCTGATCGCCCTCGACTTCGTGCTGACCCGCAAGCCCCACGACGTCTCCATGAAGGAGGCCATCGGCTGGTCGGCCTTCTACATCGCGCTCCCGCTCGCCTTCGGCGTCTGGGTCTGGAACGCCCACGGAAGCCAGACCGGCTTCGAGTACTACACCGGCTACATCGTCGAGAAGTCGCTCAGCGTCGACAACCTGTTCGTGTTCATGCTGCTGCTCGCCGCCTTCGCGGTGCCACGGCACCTGCAGCAGAAGGTGCTGCTCTTCGGCATCGTCGGGGCGCTCGTGCTGCGCGGCATCTTCATCGCGCTGGGCGCCGCCGCGCTCTCCCAGTGGGACATCGTCTTCCTGATCTTCGGCGTGATCCTGCTGGTCACCGCCGCGAAGATCTTCACCGAGGCGCTCCGTGGCCACGACCAGAAGGTCGACCCCGAGGAGATGCTGGCCGTACGCATCGGCCGCAAGATCGGCCTGAAGCCGATGGCCATCGTGGTGCTCGCCATCTTCGCCACCGACATCGTCTTCGCGGTCGACTCGGTGCCGGCGGTCTACGGCATCACCGGCGACCCCTACCTGGTCTTCGCCACCAACGCGTTCGCCCTGCTCGGTCTGCGGGCCCTCTACTTCGTGCTCGAGGGTGCCCTGTCCAAGCTGGTCCACCTCTCCTACGGTCTGGCCGCGATCCTCGCCTTCATCGGCGTCAAGCTCGGCCTGCACTGGGCCCACGGCATCTGGGACAGCGTCCCGGTCGTCCCGACCTGGCTCTCGCTGGTGATCATCGTCGGCATCCTCGCCGTCACCGTCACCACCAGCCTGATCGCCTCCGCGCGCTCCACCGCTCCGGAGGAGGAGAAGAAGGAGCACGCGGAGGTCTGATCGAGCGTTGCCCGAAGTCGGCCCAACCAGGGTCAGTCCAGCGCGAGTCCCTCCGCCGGGCTGACCTTGGTGGCCCGCTTGGACGGCGCCACGCAGGAGACCAGGCCGGCCAGGCCGGCGGCCACGACGACCGCCACCAGCTGCAGCACCGGCAGCTCGAAGGTGGCGTCGGGGAGCATGTCGCCGACCAGGATCTCGCTGCCGCCCCAGGCGAAGAAGACGCCGAGCGCGGTGCCGACGAGAGCCGCCACGGCCGAGAGCAGCACCGCCTCGGCGGCCAGCGTCCGCCGCAGCTGACGCCGGGTCAGGCCCAGCGCCCGCAGCAGCGCGTGCTCACGTCCGCGCTCGAGCACCGAGAGGCCCAGGGTGTTGGCGATACCGGCCAGCGCGATCAGCACCGAGACCGCCAGCAACCCGATCACCGCCCAGGTGAACACGTCCAGCTGAAGCTCGACCCAGGCGCGCTGGCTCTTGCCGTTGGTGAGCTCGGCGTCCGGAGCGATCGCCCCCAGCGCACCGGCCAGGTCCTCCGGGTCGGCACCGGCGTCGGCGCGGACCCAGACGGCGTACGTCTGCGGGTCATCGACCAGTGTTCGCAGCGTGGCCGCGGAGATCTGCGGGGCGCCGTCGATCTCGCGTACGTCCAGGGTCACCGTCGCGGTCCGGTCGCCGACGGCCAGCGTGACCTTCTCCCCCGAGGCCTCGAACTCGTCCTTCACGAAGGCCGAGGCGGCCACCGGGGAGAGCACCATGGTGCCGGGCTTCACGGTGAGGTCCCTGAGCGGGACGTCACCCGCCGGGGGCGCCACGACCGGCAGCGACACCGGCTTGCCGTCAGCCTTCACCGACGCCATGGCTCCCGGTACGGCGACCGCGTCCGCGACCCCCGGGACCGACTTCGCATCGCCGAGGACCGATTCCTCCAGAGGCTTCGACTCGGACTGGAGCGCGATGTCGATCGGGTGCTGCTTCGCCATCTCGTCCAGGGTGGCTCCGCGGATGGTCGCCATCCCGGTCAGCACGCCGGTGGTGAGGGTGACGCCGACGAGCAGCGACGCCGCGGTGGCGGCGGTGCGCTTCGGGTTGCGTCCGGCATTGGCCGCGGCGAGCTTCGCCGGAGAGCCGGCGACCAGCGCCAGCGCCGACCCGGCCAGCCTCACCAGGCCCGGCACGAGCGCGGGGCCGAGGAGCATCACGCCGATGAAGGTGACCCCACAGCCGAACAGCACGATCAGCATCCCGGTCTGCGAGTCGTCCCAGCCCACCGCCACGAAGATCGTCACGATGCCCGCGAGCGCCACGACCAGACCGAGGCCGAGCCGGAACAACCCGGCGCCGCGTACGTCGAAGCCCTCCTGCGGCCGCAGCGCGGCCAGCGGGCTCAGCCGCATCAGCCGGCGCGTCGGCAGCCACGAGGCGACCAGCGTGGTGAGCACGCCGAGGACGAAGGCGCCCACGAGCCACGGCCATTCGAAGGAGACGTCACCCAGCGGGGCGGTCTCGGCGAGCTGGCGTACCAGCGCGACGATCCCCCAGCCGAGCAGGACGCCGACCACCAGGCCGAGCAACGAGGCGAGGAGCCCGAGGGCGAGCGCCTCGCGGCGTACCGATCGCAGGACCTGACGCTTCGTCGCGCCCATCGCGCGCAGCAGGGCGAAGTCGCGCATCCGCTGGGCGAACAGGATCGAGAAGGTGTTGGTGATGACCAGCACGGAGACGAACAGCGCGATGAAGGCGAAGATCAGGATCATGTACGCCACGATGTTGACCTCCTTGTTGAGCTGGGTCTGCAGCTCGACGAGGTAGTCGTCGGTGTTCAGCCACTTGTCGGCCTCGGCACCGGTCCCCGCGGTCATGACGGCCTGGACGTACTGGTTCTCCCAGCCCTCCATCTCGGGCCAGGTGACGTAGATCGGCGATGACCACATCGACGGGGCATCGACCAGACCGACGACGGTCGTCTCGATCGCGGTCTTCCCGCTGCCGACCTTCAGCGTGTCGCCGATGGCGACCTTGTTGGTCTTGGCGGCGTTGGCGTCGACCACGGCCTCGCCGGCGCGGGTCGGGAACCGGCCCTCCTCGAGGTCCTGCCACTGCCAGCGCTTCTCGGTCGAGACCGCGCCGACCATGATGTCCTGACCGAGCATGGTCTCGTCGGTACGGACCGGCTGCGTGGAGGCGGCCAGCGCCCAGCCGCCCTTCTCGACGTACTTCTGGGTGATCTCCTCGGACGGGAGGTCGACCGCTCCGACCGCGTTTCGGAACGGCGCGTCGATGCCCGCGAACAGGCCCGACTTCGTCGCCGAGGTGAGGGCGTTGGTCACCACGATCAGCGCGACCGCGGCGACGACCGCCACCACTGCCGCGGCGTACCGGCGTGCGTATGTCCGCAGGGATGCGAACAGCACCGTCCGCATCAGCGCGTCACCCCTTCGATGTGGCCGTCCTTCACGGTGACGATCTCGTCGGCGTACGCCGCGGCGGAGGCCTCGTGGGTCACCATGACCACGGTCTGGCCGAGCTCGCGCACGCTGCGGCGCAGGTGGTCGAGCACCTCGGCCGAGGTCTCCGAGTCGAGGTTTCCGGTGGGCTCGTCGGCGAAGAGGATCGCGGGCTGGGTGACCAGCGCACGGGCGATGGCCACGCGCTGCTGCTGGCCACCGGAGAGCTCGGAGGGCTTGTGGCCCAGGCGCTGCCCGATGCCGAGGGTGTCGGCGATCATCTGCGCCCGGGCGCGGGTCTCGTCGGTCACCCGCTTGCCGGCCAGCTCCAGCGGCAGCTGGATGTTCTGCCCGGCGGTGAGCATCGGCAGCAGGTTGAACGCCTGGAAGACGAAGCCGATGTTCTCCCGCCGGAAGATGGTCAGCTGGTCGTCGTTGAGGTTCTGCAGGGGCTGGCCCGCGACCGTCACCTCACCGCCGGTGGGACGGTCGAGGCCGGCCAGGCAGTGCATCAGCGTCGACTTGCCCGAGCCGCTCGGGCCCATGATCGCGGTGAAGGCGCCGCTGCGGATCTCCAGGTCGACCCCGCGCAGGGCGTGCACCTCGGTCGCACCCTTGCCGTAGGTCTTGGTCAGGCCCACCGCTCGGGCGGCGGCCGTCATCGTGGGAACAGAGGTCTGTGTCATGCCACAGAGCCTCTCGTCGCGACGCGTCAGCCCGCATCGGGCTGGAGGCTGATCCCGGCGTACGACCGGGGGTGGATCGGCAAGGGTCGGCTCAGGGTCATCCCCGGGTGAGCGTCACTCCGTCGGCCAGCCGGTAGGGGTTGGTCGCGACCAGGGCACCGATCGAGCGGCGCAGCCGGGAGACCTCGGCGCGCACGGTGACGATGTGCTCGGCGTCGCCGAAGACGGCCTCGCTGAGCCCGCGGGCGGTGAGTCCGGTGGGGCCGGCCCGGTCGACGAGGGTGAGGATCTCGACATGGCGCCGGGTCAGGGTGGTGCGCCACCGGCCTGACTCCGAGACGACCTCGAGGGTGCCGTCGGGGTCGAGCCGGGCGGTCAGGGTGCCTGAGGAGCCGGAGGAGGTCGGCCGGACCAGCCAGCCGCGCTCGCCGACCCGCTCGGGCAGGCACAGCCCCAGTCCCGGGACGGTCAGCATCTTGTCCTGCCGTGGCGCCGCGATCCGGTCGCGAGCGGCCATCCCGGCATGGTGGGCGACCCAGCCGTCGTCGTCGACGACCAGCAGCGGACCCTCGACGCCGGAGACGACGTGGTCGGTCTCGCGGCGCAGCCTTTCGAGCCACTCCTGGTGGCGGCGCCACAGGCTCATCTCGGCCAGCCGCACCGCGCTCTCGACCAGCGCGCCGATCGCCGGATGCAGGGTCAGGGCCGGGCCGCTGACGTCGACGACGCCGAGCAGGGCTCCGGTGCGGGGATCGTGGATCGGGGCCGCCGTGCAGTACCAGGGATGCTGGGCCTGCTCGAAGTGCTCCGCGGAGAAGAGCTCGACCGGTGCCGCCTCGGCCAGCGCGGTGCCGATGGCGTTGGTGCCGACCGCGCGCTCGGTCCACAGCGCGCCCTCGACGAAACCGAGCTGGTCGGCGATCTTGAGGACCCGGGCCGAGCCTGCCCGCCACAGCACCACACCCTCGGCGTCGGTGACCACCATCAGGTACGTCGCCGCATCCGCGGCCGAGGTCAGGACCGCCTTCAGGTCGTCGATCACCATCGCCAGCGGCGAGCGCGCTCTCCTGGCCGCGCACTCGGCTGCCGACGGCGTACGCCTGCCGTTGCTGCTGCCGGGCTCCAGGCCCATGCTCATCACGCGGCGCCAGGAGCGCTCGACCAGGATCCGGGGTGTGCTCGGCGGGCGGGTGCCGGACAGGACGGCGTCGTGGACGCGTACGAGATCACGGGCGAGGCGCGGCAGGTCTGCTCCCGCCGGGACTGCTCCGGTCACTGTCATCTGGCGTCCACCTCCGCCTCCGAGGGTAGGTGCTCGCTGTGACCGGCGCCACATGCAATCGGCTGCAACCCTTTCTCCTCCGCCCGCGCGACTGTGTGCTGGGGGCATGACCCAGACACTCGAACCCACTCCCGCGGCCGTCCAGAGCGGCCCGGCGCAGACCTGGCTCGCCGACTTCGAGGCGGCCCTGAAGGAGCGCGACATCCCCCGGGCCGCCGGTCTCTTCGCCACGAAGAGCTTCTGGCGCGACCTGGTCGCGTTCTCCTGGAACATCACCACCGTCGAGGACCCGACCGGGGTCGCCGACCTGCTCTCGGCCACGCTGGAGCGCGTCGACCCCTCCGGCTTCGCGCTCGAGGAGCCGGAGGCGACCGCGGACGGGGTGACCACCGCGTGGTTCACGTTCGAGACCGCGATCGGTCGCGGCCGCGGGCTGCTGCGCCTCAAGGTCGAGGACGACCGTGCGAAGGCGTGGACGTTCCTGACCACGCTCTACGAGCTCAAGGGACACGAGGAACCCCGCGGCGTACGTCGCCCGAGGGGTGCCGAGCACGGCGTCAACCGTGACCGGGTGACCTGGGCGGAGAAGCGGCAGGCCGAGGCGGAGACGCTGGGCCTGACCGAGCAGCCGTACGCGGTGGTCATCGGTGGCGGGCAGGGCGGCATCGCGCTCGGCGCGCGGCTGCGACAGCTCGGGGTGCCCTCCCTCGTCATCGACCGCTACGAGCGGCCCGGTGACCAGTGGCGCGGCCGCTACAAGTCGCTGTGCCTGCACGACCCGGTCTGGTACGACCACCTGCCCTACCTGAAGTTCCCCGACAACTGGCCCGTCTTCGCACCCAAGGACAAGATCGGCGACTGGCTGGAGTCCTACGTCAAGGTGATGGAGGTGCCCTACTGGTCCTCGACCACGGCCACCAGCGCCTCCTACTCGGAGGAGGACGGCGAGTGGACGGTCACCGTCTCGCGCGGCGGGGAGGAGATCACGCTGCACCCGAAGCAGCTCATCCTGGCCACCGGGATGTCCGGCAAGCCGAACATCCCCGACCTGCCGGGCATAGACATCTTCGAGGGCGAGCAGCACCACTCCTCCCAGCACCCGGGGCCGGATGCGTACGAGGGCAAGCGGTGTGTGGTGATCGGGTCGAACAACTCCGCCTTCGACATCTGCGGGGCTCTGTTCGAGCACGGTGCCGACGTGACCATGGTGCAGCGGTCCTCGACCCACATCGTGAAGAGCGACACGCTGATGGACATCGGCCTCGGCGACCTCTACTCCGAGCGTGCGGTCGCCTCCGGGATGACCACGGAGAAGGCCGACCTGGTCTTCGCCTCGCTCCCGTACCGGATCATGCACGAGTTCCAGATCCCTCTGTATGAGCAGATGGCTGAGCGCGACGCCGACTTCTATCAGCGTCTGGAGAAGGCAGGGTTCCGGCACGACTGGGGCGACGACGGCTCCGGGCTGTTCATGAAGTACCTGCGCCGCGGCTCGGGCTACTACATCGACGTGGGCTCGGCCGAACTGGTCGCCGACGGGTCGGTCAAGCTCGCTCACGGCCAGGTCTCCCATCTGACCTCGTCGGCTGTCGTGCTCGAGGACGGGACGTCGCTGCCTGCCGATCTGGTCGTGTACGCCACCGGCTACGGCTCCATGAACGGCTGGGCCGCCGACCTGATCAGCCAGGAGGTCGCCGACCGCGTCGGCAAGTGCTGGGGTCTCGGCTCCGACACCACCAAGGACCCCGGGCCGTGGGAGGGCGAGCAGCGCAACATGTGGAAGCCGACCCAGCAGGAGGCGCTGTGGTTCCACGGCGGCAACCTGCACCAGTCGCGCCACTACTCGCTCTATCTCGCGCTGCAGCTCAAGGCCCGGTTCGAGGGGATCGAGACGCCGGTCTACAACCTGGCGCCGGTGCATCACCTCGCCTAGGGACTCTCCGGAGTCAGCGGCCGACCAGACCGGTCTCGTAGGCCAGCACCACGAGCTGGACGCGGTCACGAGAGCCGGTCTTGGCCAGCAGCCGGCCGACGTGGGTCTTCACGGTGGCCTCGGCGACCACGAAGGTCTCGGCGATCTCGGTGTTGGACAGGCCGCGGCCGACCAGCGTGAGCACCTCGCGCTCACGCTCGGTCAGCGCCTCCAGCCGCCCCTCGATCGCCGGCCCGGCGGTCGCGGGTGCGGAGGCGGCGAAGTGCTCCAGCAGGCGCCGAGTGGTGCTCGGCGCGACGACCGAGTCGCCGGCGTGCACGGTGCGGATCGCGGTCAGCAGGTCCTCGGGGCGGGCGTCCTTGAGCAGGAAGGCAGCGGCGCCCGCCCGGATGGCGGCGAAGGCGTACTCGTCGAGGTCGAAGGTGGTCAGCACGATCACCCGCGGTGCACCCTGGCGGCCGGCGACCAGACCGGTCGCCTCGACGCCGTCCATGCGGGGCATGCGTACGTCCATCAGGACCACGTCGGCCTCGATCCGGCCCAGCGCGGCGACGGCCTCCTGGCCGTCGCCCGCCTCGCCGACGACGCTCAGGTCGGGCTGGGAGTCGATGAGCATCCGGAAGCCGGCACGGACGAGCTCCTGGTCGTCCACGAGAAAGACACGGATCGTCATAGCGGGAGTCTTGCGTAGACCCGGAAGCCACCGCCGGATGCGGGGCCGGTCTCGAGTGTCCCGTCGTGGGCGGAGATGCGCTCGCGCATCCCGACGAGGCCGAGGCCGCCCGGCTGCGCGGTGGCGTCCGCGGCTGCACCTCGGCCGTTGTCGGTCACCTCGATCGCGAGACCGCCGTCGTCCGCGGTCACGGTGACTCTCGCCGCGGCGCCCGGACCGGCGTGCTTGCGTACGTTGCTGAGCGACTCCTGCACGACTCGGTAGGCGGTCAGCGCGACACCCTCGGGCACGGCGAGACCGGGCTCGGGAAGGTTCGCGGCGAGCTCCATGCCACCGGCGCGGGTCTCCTCGACGAGGGTCGCGATGTCGCCCAGCCGTGGCTGCGGACGGGTCAGCGTGTCCCCGTCGCGCAGCAGACCGAGCAGCTGCCGCATCTCGGTCAGCGCCTCGCGGGCGGTCTGCGCGACGGTCTCCAGGGCCTTCGGGGCGAGGGCCGGGTCCTGCTCGGCGGCATAGCGCGCGCCGTCGGCCTGGACCACGATCACGCTCAGCCCGTGGGCGACCACGTCGTGCATCTCGCGCGCGATCCGCGCCCGCTCCTGGGTCGCTCCGAGCTCGGCACGCTGCTCGGCCTCGCGGCGCAGCTGCTCGTTGCGCTGGATCAGCGAGTCGACGTACGCCGTTCTTGTGCGCGCCAGCGCTCCCAGTGCCCAGGCGGCCACGGGGAAGGTGGCGAGCGAGAGCACGACCGGGACGTACGTGCTCCAGTTGATCTCGTCCTGGGCCGGGCCGTTGGAGGCGGCATCGACGGCGCCCAGCCAGTCGTAGGCGCCGAGGACGGACCCGAACAGGCCCACCGCGAGCGCGGCCAGGCCCCAGCGCGGCCGGGCGTAGCGCGCCACCGAGTAGACCGCGATCGGGAAGGAGACCTGGGAGACGAGCGGATAGTCGAGCAGGAGCACCTGCAGCCCGCAGGCTCCAGCGACGATGGCGTAGACGATCACCGGGTGCCGGCGGCGCCACAGCAACGGCACCAGCTGGATCACCACGAGCACCAGGTCGGCGACGTGGTTGACGCTGGACACGTCCTGGGCCGCGCCGCCGCTGAGCAGCGCCTGGATCGCGTAGAACGGGATGATCAGGAACAGGGTCCCCGCGAGCAGTACGTCGAACCACCATCGCCCACGCGGGCCGAGCCGCCAGGGCCGTACCAACTCCTCCACGCACCCACCGTAGAGGAGCCGAGGCGGCCTCGACGTCAGCCCGGGGACGGATGTGCTCCTCAGACCCGGGGCGGACTAGAATCCAGAGGCTGGCGATGGCCAAGTAAATGGTTTGGTCGCCGCTTGATGGTGCTTGGGAGGGCTCGTGGAGGCAGTGCGCTACGTCGCGATCGGTGACTCGTTCACGGAGGGAGTCGGCGACGAGACTCCTGATGGTCACGTACGCGGCTGGGCCGATCTGGTCGCCCAGGGCTGGGCCGCTTCGGGCGTGGGGGTGGAATACGCCAACCTCGCGATCCGCGGGCGCCTGATCCGCCCGATCGTCGAGGAGCAGCTCCCCGCCGCGCTCGCGCTCAAGCCGACCCACCTCTCCTTCAACGGCGGCGGGAACGACATGCTCCGCCCGAAGGCCGACGCGAACGCGATCGCCGACTTCCTCCATCCCGTGCTCGAGGCCTGTGACGCCCACGGGATCAAGCTGATCCTGCTCTCCGGCGCCAACCCCTCGGCCCGGCTCCCGCTCGGCAAGGTCTTCCAGCGTCGCGGCGACGAGCTCGTCGGCCTGGTCGAGCAGCGGATCGCCCATCGTGACGACGTCGTACGGGCCTACAACTGGCCCGACACCACCCTCACCGACGGCCGCTTCTGGTCCGAGGACCGCCTCCACATGAACGCCCGCGGCCACCACCGCGTCGCCGCCCGCGTCCTCGACTCGCTCGGCGTCGACGTCCCCGAGGGCTGGTGGGACCTCGACTTCGAGGGCGCTGCGGGCAAGAAGGGCCTGGCCTACTACCGCGAGTTCGTCGGCCCCTGGATCCACCGCCGCCTCACCGGCCGCTCCTCCGGCGACGGCCGCACCGCCAAGTTCCCCACCTGGACGCCGATCGCCAACTGAGCCGAGGCGTCAGGTACGTCGGTCGAAGCGTCAGGTAGGTCGGTCGAGGCGTCACGTCGGTCGCTCGAGGCGTCACGTACGTCGGCCGAGTGGGCATGATGTGCCAACTCGGCCAGCGCGAGTGACGCTTCGGCCGACGGGAGCGACGCCTCGCTGGGGCTGAGTGGTCAGAGTCTTCGTACGCGGAGCGCGCAGGTGACCATCGGCAGGGCGAACTCGCCGGCCGAGGTCTCCGGCCTGGTGGCGAGGTAGCGCCGGATCCGGGCGAGGGTGGCCTCCAGTTCCTCGTCGTGCATGACCAGCATCCCGGCCCGGGTGCCGAGGGTCGCGACCAGCGAGTCGGCGGTGCGGCGCTGCCCGTGCTGGAAACCGGCCTGTTCCGGGGAGCCGAAGCGGACCGGCGCATCCGTCGTCGGCAGGTGCAGGGTCGCTGTCTCCGTACGCCAGCTCGCCGGTGTGTCGCGTGGTCCGATCGCCGCAGGGCCGCTGACCCTCGCCAGCCCGGCGACCCCAGTCGACGCTGTCGTCGACGGTGTTCCACAGACCGGCGAGCACCCCGCCCGGCGCGAGCACTCTGGCGATCTCGGGGCCGGCGACGGCCATGTCGAACCAGTGCATCGCGTTGCCGGCGAGGACCGCGTCGACGGAGGCGTCCGGGAGCGGGATCGACTCGGCGCTGCCCGACAGCGCCGCGACCTCGGGCAGGCTCCTTCGCAGCTCCGCCAGCATCGCCTGGTCGGGTTCGACGGCCGTGACGTCCGTACCCGTCGCCGCCAGAGTCGCGGTCAGCTTCCCGGTGCCGGCGCCGAGGTCGAGCACCCGTGGCCCCGGCGCCGGCTCGAGCGCCCACCGGATCGCTTCGTGCGCGTAGTCGGGACGATGGGCGGCGTACGCGCTCGCTGCCGCGCCGAAGGATGCGGCGTGCCGGTGCCGAAGGTCCGAGTCCACGCAGGCAACACTCCGGTACGTCGCCACAACTGACAACTCGATTGCCATAAGTGACGTCTCGGCCGACGCGAGCGCCGTCTCGGCCGACGTAGGTGACGTCTCGGGTCAGGACCAGTGGCGGCGGATGACGGCGGTGACGTCGAAGGGGTCGGCGCCGCGTTGGGCGGCGAGGACGCCGGCGCCTTCGGGTGAGCCGGTGTAGAGGAGGCCGGAGCCGCCGACCCAGTGCTCCCAGGCGCCGAGGAACGACTTCGCGTCGGCGGCTCGACGGCCGAGGGCGGTGGGGACCGCGTGCCAGGCCTCGGCGTTCGCGGCGTGCCTGCCCGAGACGCCCAGCCGCAGCCTCTCGAGGGCATTCAGGTCGCCGGTGATCGGGCGCGAGACCAGGTAGCGGGGCGCGGCGATGGGTGCCAGCGCCTCCTCGAGCGAGGTGGCGAAGAGTGCCGACTCCTCCTCGGGCACCCCGGCGAGATGGAGGCGATAGCTGCCGTCGCTGTCCACGGCGATCTCGAGGCTGTCGGCGCCGGCCGAGGTCTGTCCGGTCGTCTTCAGCGCGTCGGCGACCGCCGCCCCGACCGCACCGACGCTCGGGCGCCGGCGCAGCTGGGAGGCGATCCGGGTGCCGTCCCGATAGACGTTCATGACCCACAGCGCCCAGAGCCCACCGACCGCGCCGCCGACGGCCGCTGCGGCCCCGCCTGCGACACCGAAGGCGAGCGCGAGGACCAGCCCGAAGCTCAGCAAAACCGCGGAGGCGAGGACGACCGGCGCCGGCAACCGCCATTCCGGCACCCGGCCCTCCAGCAGCCGAAACCCCGGTGGCCGTGGCGTGAGCACGACCCCCGACGGCGCTCGCAGCGCCCCCGCCCGGCGGAGCCGGATCCTGACGGTGCGGCCGGCGACGTCGGCGTACGGCTCCCCGATCCGCCACCGCTCCCGGATCGCCGTGCGGTCCTCCGAGCGGGCGACCATGCGGGCGTTGACGGTGTCGAAGTCGGACTCCGGCGGGGCGGCGTACGGGGAGAACGTCTCGTCGATGTGGCCGACCCCGTCGACGACCGAGCCGTCCTCGTCGGCGCCGAAGAAGCCGGTGTGCTTGCGGACCAGGCGCTTCCAGTCGTTGTCGCCGCGCGGGTGCTCCTCCTCGACGCAGACGACCGTCCAGTTGACCGCGACCTTGTCGGGCCGCCCCGGATCCGTACGCAGCGACCGGCCGCGCAGCTGCACGACCGCGGTCGTGGTCGTGGCCGCGGTGAGGTCGACGATCCCGGTGACCGACCGGGCGTCCCAGCCCTCCCCGAGCAGGCCGCGCGTGCCGACCAGCACCCGACAGCCACCGGCCTCGAAGAACCGGGTCACGTGCCCGACCCACTGCCGGCTCCCCCAGCGTCCCACGAGCGTGGCGTACGCCTCCCCCGGCTCGACCTGCAGAGCCTCGGCCAGCGCGGGGTCCGTCTCGGCGATGTGCTCGACCAGCGCGGCGAGGGTCGCCGCGGGCCCGGCGACGGTGGCTCCGGTGACCAGCAGGACGTCGTCGTGGGACCCGCACAGCGTCGCGAGCACCGCCCGCGCGGAGCCGGACTGCTCGGCGATCACGCCGCGCAGGTCGATCGGCAGCGTGGCCGAGGCCCGCTCGTGGTCGGTGACGACCAGCAGCCGCAGCGAGTCGCCGTGGGCGAGACGCTCGTGGTCCACGATGGCCGCGGTCGCCGTCGTCTTCGCCTCCGAGCGCGCCAGCACCCGGTCGACGGGCGAGCGCCCGGCCCGGATGCCACGCCGGGTCAGCGAGTAGCCGACCGCCGGCAGCGCCTGCTTGATCGCGGCCAGCGCCTCCTGGTCGGCCGCCGCCTCGGAGGCGGCCAGATGTCCGCGTACCCAGTCACCGATCAGCGCCACCCAGTCCTCGGCCGAGGGATCGCGACGGTGCGCCTCGGTCAGGTTCGCCCCGTCGGGCAGGGCGAGCAGCCCGCGATGGTGGGCCCGCAGCGCCGCCGTGGCCACGTCGGGCATCGCCTTCGCGAGCTCGGCCCAGGACGGAGCACCCGCCGACCGGGACACGAACCGCCGGTCCAGCCAGGTCAGGAACGGCACGCTGCCCAGATCGGCCGAGGTCAGCGCGGTGAGCAGCTCCTCGAACCGCTCCGCGCTCCCCCGCAGCCATTCCCGCTCGCCCGGCGTCGGCGCGGTCAGCCAGACCAGGTCCGCGAACGGTGCCAGGTCGCCCTCGCGCACCACGGCCGGGATCGAGGTCGAGAAGACGATCTCGCCGAACAGCAGCCCGACCAGTGCGGACTCCTCCTTGGTCAGCGCCTCGGGTGGGGTCGCGGTCAGCCCCAGCACCCGCGCGTCCGGCAGCAGCAGGAGGATCTCGCCGAGCAGCTCGCCCCAGACCTCGAGCAGGTGGTGGCACTCGTCCAGCACGAGCAGCAGCGGCCCGGCCGTACGCAACGCCGAGACCAGCGCCCGGCCGTTGTCGTGCAGCCTGGCCAGATGGCTCTCCCCGGTCTCCGCCTCGTCGTCGGGATCGCCGAAGACCGCGACCGACTGGTAGGTCAGCGAGGTCAGCGGCGCGTCCAGATCCCGCGACGAGGACGCCGAGAGACCCAGCGCGGCCGCCTGGCGCAGCCACTGCCCCTGGATGGCCGTGTTGGGGCTGAGCACGACGACCTTCGCCCCGTCCGCGATCGCCTCGCGTGCCGTCTCCAGCCCGACCAGCGTCTTCCCGGCGCCGGGCGGCAGCACCACCCACGCCCGCGAACGCCCCGCACCCCAGGCCGCGCTCAGTGCGGAGAGCGCACGCTGCTGATGGACACGGAGCTTCATTCAGCGAAGCCTAGCCAGCGCCGAGGCGTCACCCGCGTCGGCCGAGGCGTCAGGTACGTCGGCCGAGTGGGCACCCCCGTGCCCACTCGGTGAACCTGCTGGCCGGCTGCGTACCCGGCCGGGTGCTCGTCCTCGA
>NZ_JBEORF010000029.1:0-104495 GCF_040302125.1 Nocardioides sp. NPDC127514
CGGGTGCTCCGGGGCGAGCCGGTAGTCCACGGCGACGACCACGGCGTCGCAGATGGTGGCGACGAAACGACAGTTTCGTCCGCCACTTCTGCGATCTCGGCGAGCCAGAACTACGGTTTCTTCGGCGGAGCTGTGCTGCTGCGCTCGACCAGCTCGGCGGGCAGCCGCAGGTGGCGCTCGGTCTGCTTGCCTTCGAGCAGCTCGAGCAGGAGCCCGAGGGCGGCCCGGCCCATCTCGTGGAGCGGCTGGGCGACCGTGGTGAGCGGGGGAGTGGCGTCGCGGGCCTCGGGTACGTTGTCGAAGCCGATCACCGAGAGGTCCTCGGGCACGCGCAGGCCCAGCGAGCCGGCGACCTCGATGACCTTGATCGCGGAGATGTCGTTGGCGGCGAAGATGGCGGTCGGACGCTCACCGGCCGGGAGCGAGAGCAGCTCGCGAGCCGGCGCCTCGGCGAGCTCGGGGTGGTAGCCGCCCACCCGGATGAGGTCGGGCGAGACGCTGAGACCGGCGTCGTGGAGAGCCTCGCGGTAGCCCTGCTCGCGCAGGCCGGCGGAGCGGAGGTCGGGGCGCCCACCGAGGAACCCGATGCGCCGGTGGCCGAGCCCGACCAGGTGGTCGACGGCGAGCCGGGCGCCGGTGATGTTGTCGGCGTCGACGGTCATCGGGCCGTCCGGCCCGGTGTGGGGGTCGATCGCGACGACCGGGATGGTGGTCTCGTCGGTGATGATCATCGACGGCGTGACCACGATCGCGCCGTCGATCAGGGTGTGGCCGAGGCGGGAGAGCGAGCGGCGCTCCCAGCCGGTGTGGTTGTGGGCGCCGGTGCGTCCGGCGTGGGCCAGCAGCTCGTAGCCGGTGCCGTCCAGGGCCGCCGAGATGCCCTTGAGGAGCTCGGCGGAGTAGGGCTCGAACTCGGCCACGAGCACGCCGATCACGCCGGTGGACTTGCGGCGCAGGCTCGAGGCGATCAGTGAGGACTGGTAGCCGAGCTCGTCGATGACCGCGAGCACCTTCTCGGCCGTCGCCTCGCTGACGCCGTAGCGCTCGTTGATCACTTTGGAGACGGTGGCCACCGAGACGCCGGCCTCGCGGGCCACGTCGGTGATGGTGACCCGGCGCGGGCGTGGCTGATCGAGCGTGCTCATGGCCCGACAGTAGCCCACTCGGGCCAAGTTCGATAACCATCTACGAAAACGTTATCGACAACGATTGACAGAGGCCCATCGCAAGCGCCATGCTCAACCCCGACGATGTGGCGGCAGTCACATACCCATACATCCAGAGCTGTGACGAAGAGGTCCCAAGATGTCGAGGAAGACACAAGCGCTCGCCGCGCTGTGCGCCGGATTGATGATTGCCGCCACCGGTTGTGGCGGCTCGGGCGACTCCGGTGGCGACGACAAGACCATCACCTGGTGGCATAACTCCAACAACGACCCCGGCAAGGGGTACTACGAGCAGGTTGCAAAGGACTTCGAGAAGGCCAACCCCGGCATCGACGTCAAGGTCCAGGCCTTCGCCCACGAGGACATGCTGACCAAGCTCGACGCCGCGTTCCAGAGCGGCGACGTCCCGGACGTCTACATGGAGCGTGGCGGCGGCGAGCTCGCCGACCACGTCGAGGCCGGGCTCACCCGCGACCTCTCCGAGGACTCCAAGGACATCATCGACCAGATCGGTGGCAGCGCCGCCGGCTGGCAGGTCGACGGGAAGACGTACGCCCTGCCGTTCTCCATGGGCGTGGTCGGGTTCTGGTACAACACCGAGCTCTTCGAGAAGGCCGGGATCACCGCGCCTCCGACGACCATGGAGGAGCTGTACGCCGCGTTCGACAAGCTCGACCAGGCCGGCATCACCCCGGTCTCGCTGGGCGCCGGTGACGGCTGGCCGGCCGCGCACTACTGGTACTACACCGCGCTGCGCGCCTGCTCCCAGGACGTGCTCGAGAGCGCGGTCGCCGACCTGGACTTCTCCGACCCGTGCTTCATCGAGGCGGGTGAGACGGTCGACGAGATCGTCGCCCAGAAGCCGTTCAACAAGGGCTTCCTCTCCACCCCGTCGCAGACCGGGCCGACCTCGGCCAGCGGCCTGCTGGCCACCGGTAAGGTCGCCATGGAGCTGGCCGGCCACTGGGAGCCCGGCGTGATGCAGGGCCTCACCGAGGACAAGAAGGGGCTGGGCGACAAGACCGGCTGGTTCCCGTTCCCGGCCGTCGAGGGCGGCGCGGGCGACCCGGCCGCGCAGCTCGGCGGCGGTGACGCCTGGGCGGTCTCCGAGGGAGCGCCCGACAAGGCCGTGGACCTCGTGAACTACCTGCTCTCCGACGAGGTCCAGAAGGGCTTCGCCGAGAACGACATGGGCCTGCCGACCATCCCGGCGGCCGGCTCGTCGGTCAAGGACCCGGCACTCGCCGAGCTCCTGAAGGTGCGCGACGAGTCACCGTTCGTGCAGCTCTACTTCGACACCGCCTTCGGTGAGTCCATCGGCGGTGCGATGAACGACGAGATCGCGCTGCTGTTCGCCGGCAAGGCCACCCCTGAGGACGTCGTCACGGCGACCCAGGAAGCCGCGGACAAGGAGAAGTGAGCATGGCTGACCGAAGCACGCCCTCGGGAGGCACGGTCGCCTCGTGAGCTCTGAAGCAACTACCGGTGCGGTCACCTCGGGGCGACCGCACCGGTCACGAGACGGCTGGCGTCAGTGGGCGGAGATCGCGTTCTTCGTCACCCCGGCCCTGGCCCTGATGGCCCTGTTCGTCGCCTGGCCGATCCTCACCGCGGCGCGGTTCTCCCTCTACGACTGGAAGGGCCTCGGTCCGCTCGACGACTTCGTCGGGTTCGAGAACTACGCCGAGGTGCTCGCTGACAGCGTCTTCCGGGACGCGGTCGCCCACAACATGATCATCGTGGTCGGCTCGATCGTCGTGCAGCTGCCCCTGGGCGTGGCCATCGCGCTGCTGCTCAACCGCAAGATGGCGGGGCAGGGGGTGCTGCGGACGCTGATCTTCGTGCCGTACGTCCTGGCCGAGGTCATCGCCGGCGTCATCTGGTTCCAGCTGCTGCAGCCCGAGTACGGCCTGGTCGACGCCCTCATGAACGGGATCGGTCTCAGCCCGCCCGAGGAGGGCTGGCTCGGCACCCCTGAGGTCGCCCTGTGGGTGGTGCTCGCGGTGCTGACCTGGAAGTACCTCGGCCTGGCGGTCCTGCTGTTCCTCGCCGGACTGCAGGGTGTCTCCGAGGAGCTCTACGAGGCGGCACAGCTCGACGGTGCCAGCTGGTGGCAGACGCAGTGGCGGATCAGCATCCCGCTGCTCGGCCCGACGATCCGCACCTGGTGCTTCCTGTCGATGATCGGCTCGATCCAGTGCTTCGACATGATCTGGGTCCTCACCGGCGGTGGTCCCGCCGACGCGACGACCACGATGGCGACGTACCTGATCGACGAGGGCACCAACCGGCACAACTACGGCGTCGCCGGGGCCGCGTCGGTGGTCCTGTTCGCGATCGCGTTCGTGATGGCGCTGGTCTACCAGCTGGTCGTGCTGCGCCGAGACACCAAGGAGGCGGCATGAGTGTGACGACGAACCTGGCGCCGCGCGGCCGGCGCGGCGGCAACAACGTGCTGGTCTATCTGGTCTCGCTGATCGTCGTGGCGATCACCGTCGGGCCGGTGCTCTACGGCGCGATGGGCGGCTTCCGCACCAACGCCCAGCTGGCCGAGAAGCCGACCGGGCTGCCCGACCCGTGGGTCACGTCGAACTACGCCAGCGTGCTGAGCGGCGCGTCGTTCTGGACGTACGCGATCAACTCGACGGTCATCGCGGTCATCACCACGGTGGTCGCGGTCGTCTTCGGGGTGATGGCCGCCTACCCGCTGGCGCGCTACCGGTTCAAGGGCCGCGAGGCGCTGTTCATGGTCTTCGTGCTCGGCCTGCTCTTCCCGGCAGCGGTGGCGGTGATCCCGCTGTTCATCCTGGTCACCCGCGACCTGGGGATGGGCAACACCTGGTGGGGCGTGGCGCTGCCGCAGGCGGCGTTCGCGCTGCCGCTGACGGTGGTGATCCTGCGGCCGTTCCTGATGGCGCTGCCGCGCGAGCTCGAGGAGGCGGCGCTGATCGACGGCGCCTCGCGGATCGGTGTCTTCTGGCGGATCATGCTGCCGCTGTCGATGCCGGGGGTGATCACGGTGGCGGTGCTCGCCTTCGTGACCTCCTGGAACGCGTACATCCTTCCGCTCCTGCTGCTGCAGGACGACATGCGCACGCTGCCGCTCGGGGTGGCCGACTTCTCCACCGAGCACTCCGCCGACACCGCCGGTGTCCTGGCGTTCACGACGATTGCGATGATCCCCGCGCTGGTGCTGTTCCTGGCCCTGCAGCGGCGGATCGTCTCCGGACTGCAAGGAGCGGTGAAGGGATGACTGAAGCCCAGGAGCGAGCCCAGGAGCAAGCCCAGCTGCGTGCCTGGCCGCAGGTGTCGACGCGGGTGCGCGAGCTGCACGCGCGGATGAGGCTCGAGGAGAAGCTGGCGCAGCTCGTCGGCTTCTGGATCGACCACGGCGACGAGGTCGTCGCGCCGCTGGCCGACGAGATGACCGCCGGCGCACCCGAGCGGCTCGCCGAGGTCACCGAGCACGGCATCGGCCACTTCACCCGTGTCTACGGCACCCGTCCGGTCGAACCGGCCGAGCGGGCGGCGTGGTTGTGGCAGGAGCAGCGCCGGCTGCTGCGCGAGACCAGGCTGGGCATCCCGGCCCTGGTCCATGAGGAGTGCCTCACCGGGCTGGCCGCCTGGAAGGCCGCCTGCTTCCCGACG
Organism: Nocardioides sp. NPDC127514; assembly: GCF_040302125.1. NCBI lineage: Bacteria > Bacillati > Actinomycetota > Actinomycetes > Propionibacteriales > Nocardioidaceae > Nocardioides > Nocardioides sp. NPDC127514. The sequence goes on from NZ_JBEORF010000029.1 coordinate 4,815, forward strand.
CCCCTGGCCTGGGGCGCCGCCTTCGACCCCGACCTCGTCGAGGAGATGGCGTCGCTGATCGGGTCCTCGATGCGTACGTTGGGCGTGCACCAGGGCCTCGCGCCGGTGCTCGACGTGATCCGGGACCCGCGCTGGGGGCGCACCGAGGAGGCCATCTCCGAGGACCCCTACGTGGTCGGGACGGTCGGGACCGCGTACGTCCGGGGGCTGCAGTCAGCCGGCATCCAGGCGACGTTGAAGCACTTCGTGGGCTACTCCGGCTCGCGGGCCGGACGCAACCACGCGCCGGTCGCCGCGGGCCCGCGCGAGCTGGCCGACACCTTCCTGCCGCCCTTCGAGATGGCCGTCCTCGACGGCGGCGCACGGTCGGTGATGAACGCCTACAACGACGTCGACGGCGTCCCCATGGCTTCTCACACCGAGCTGCTCACCGGACTGCTGCGCGAGGAGTGGGGCTTCGACGGAACGGTGGTGGCCGACTACTTCGCGGTCGCCTTCCTCGCCCTCATGCACGGGGTCGCGGCGGACCGTGGCCACGCCGCCGCGATGGCTCTGGAGGCCGGGATCGACGTCGAGCTGCCCAGTGGCGACGCGTTCCTGGAGCCCCTGGCCGCGCTGGTCCGGGCCGGCGAGGTGGACGAGGCGGTCATCGACCGTGCCGTTCTGCGAGCGCTGGCCGCGAAGGAGGAGCTGGGGCTGCTCGACGAGGAGTTCACCGCCGAGCCGCCGACCGACATCGACCTGGACACGCCGGCCCACCGTGACGTGGCTCGCCGCCTGGCCGAGGAGTCGGTGGTCCTGCTGGCCAACGACGGCACCCTCCCGCTCGCTCCGACCGCCACCAGGCTCGCGTTGATCGGGCCCAACGCCGACCGCGCCGAGGCGCTGATGGGGTGCTACTCCTTCCCCAACCACGTCCTCGCTCACCATCCCGACGTCGCGCTCGGGATCGAGGTGCCGACGATCGCGGACGCGCTGCGGGCCGAGCTGGACGGCGCCGAGATCGAGGTCGTCCAGGGCTGCGAGGTCGAGGGCACCGACACCGCCGGGATCGCGGCCGCCGTCGAGGCGGCTCGACGGGCCGAGGTGGCCGTGGTCGTCGCCGGCGACCAGGCCGGCCTGTTCGGCAAGGGCACCGTGGGGGAGGGCAACGACACCGAGTCCCTCGACCTGCCCGGCGTCCAGCGCGAGCTGGTCGAGGCCGTGGTCGCCACCGGGACCCCGACGATCCTGGTGCTCGTCACCGGCAGGCCGTACGCCATCGGCTGGGCCCTCGACGGCCGAAGCGGAGCTCGAGGCGATCAGAGTGGCGCCGCCCGTCCCGCGGCGGTGCTGCAGACGTTCTTCCCGGGCGAGGAGGGCGGACCAGCGATCGCCCGTGTCCTCACCGGCGCCGTCAACCCCTCCGGGCGGCTGCCGGTGACCCTGCCGCGCTCGGCCGGGGCCCAGCCCTACACCTACCTGCACCCCATCCTCGGCGGCCCCTCCGGGGTGACCTCCGCGGACTCCACGCCGGTGCGGCCGTTCGGCTTCGGGCTCTCCTACTCCACCTTCTGCTACAGCGGGCTCTCTGCCGACCGCTCGGTCGAGGCCGGCGGCACGTTCGGGGTGGAGGTGACCGTCACCAACCTCGGTGATGTCGCCGGTGTGGACGTGGTCCAGCTCTACGGTCGCGACCTGCTGGCCTCGGTGGCCAGACCGGTCTCGCAGCTGCTCGGCTACCAGCGGGTCGCACTGGGGGCGGGCGAGTCGGCGACGGTGCGCTTCGAGGTGCCCACGACCCGGCTGGCCTTCACCGACCGCGGTCTCGTCCGCGTCGTCGAGCCCGGTGAGGTCGAGGTCTGGGTCGCCGCCTCGGCGGGCGAGAAGGTCGCCACCGGCGTCGCCGAGGGCATCGACGAGCTCTCCGACGTCGAGGTGGCGTCCGCCGCCGGCGAGTCGGGCATCGACAAGACGCTGGTCACGGTGACCGGCGACGTCCACCGGGTCAGCACCGCTGACCGGCGGATCACGACGGTGACGGTCTCGCGCTAGGAGCGCTGGGCGGTCTGCCGGGCGAGATGGGCGGCGGGATCGGCGATGACGCGGCGTACGACGGTCCCGGCCGCTCCCCGCACGGCGGCGTCGCTGCCGAGCCCGGAGACCAGCAGCCGGGGCGGTTCGACGGCACCGGTGTGGTGGCTGATCGAAGCCGCGGTCGCCGCGGTCAGCCAGGGTGCGAGCGTGGCGAACGCGCCACCGAGCACGATCGCGGTGGGGTCGAGGAGGGTGATCACCGAGGCGAGCGCGACTCCGAGGTGCCGTCCGGCGTCGGCGACGGCATCGAGCGCCGCCTGATCGCCGGCCTCGCAGGCCCGGGTGAGGTCGGCCATCGTCGCCACCTGCGCGCGGGCGAGGATCTCCTGCTGCCCGGCCATCCGCTCCAGGCAGCCGTGGCCGCCGCAGCCGCATCGCGGGCCGTCGGGGGCCACCACGACATGGCCGAGCTCGCCGGCGCCCGCATGCGCGCCACGGAAGACCTCGCCGCCGATCACGATGCCGCCACCGATGCCGATCTCGCCGGAGACGTGCACGAAGTCGCGCAGGGGAGCGCCGTCGTGCTCGTGACCGCCGAACCACATCTCGCCGAGAGCCGCCAGGTTGGCCTCGTTCTCGACATCGACCTCGAGCCCGGTGCCCTCGCCGACGGCATCGGCGAGGTCGACCCGGGCCCAGCCCAGGTTGGGGGTGCGTACGACGGCGCCCTCGACGGTCAGGCCGGGCACCGCCACGCAGGCTCCGGACAGCGGCAGACCCTGGGAGGTGGCGCTGCGGGCGGCGGTGCGGGCCAGATCGATGAGGTCGGCGACCACCTCCTCGACCTCGCGGCCGCGGTTGTCACGGCGTACGACGTGGTGGTAGCGCGGCACGCCGGTCAGGTCGGTCACCACGGCAGCCAGGTAGTCGACGTTGACCTCCAGACCGAGGCCGGCGACGCCTCCGGGAGCGAGGTTGAGCGCCGTGGCGGGCCGGCCGCGCTCGGTCGCGGCTGGGGCGCTCTCCTGGATCAGGCCGGCGGAGATCAGATCGGACACCAGCCCGGATACCGACGACTTCGTCAGGCCGGTGCGCGCAGCGACCTGAGCCCGGGAGACCGGGCTGGTGCGGGCGACCTCGCCGAGCACGAGCGCGAGATTGCTCGCCCGCATCCCGGCATGCTGGGCAGGCTCGGTTCTGACGGTCATGCACGGGATTAGACCAAGTTCTGAACTTTAGGTCAAGCGACCCGCTTACAGGTGTCCAAAGGGTTGACAATGTGACGGTCGTCGCGTTTCATGATCCTCATATAGTCCGAGTCATGAACTAATGTGAGGAAGCAAGGCTATGACGGATTACACCCCCACCTCCGAGGACAAGTTCACCTTCGGGCTGTGGACCGTGGGCTGGAACGGGCAGGACGTGTTCGGCTCGGCGAGCCGGCCTCACCTCGACGTCGCCCACTCGGTGCACAAGCTGGCCGAGCTCGGCGCCTACGGCATCACCTTCCACGACAACGACGTCTTCGCGATCGACGCGAGCGATGCCGAGCGCCAGGCCGAGATCGACAAGCTCAAGGCCGCGCTGGACGAGACCGGCCTCAAGGTGCCGATGGCCACCACCAACCTCTTCGGCCACCCGGTCTTCCGTGACGGTGGCTTCACCTCGAACGACCGCGAGGTGCGCCGCTACTCGATCGCCAAGGTCGCGCGCAACATCGACCTCGCCGCCGAGCTCGGTGCCACGACGTACGTCATGTGGGGTGGCCGTGAGGGCGCCGAGTCCCACGCTTCCAAGGACATCGCGGCGGCGCTGGACCGCTACCGCGAGGCGGTCAACCTGCTCGGCGACTACGTGACCGAGCAGGGTTACGACATCCGGTTCGCCATCGAGCCGAAGCCCAACGAGCCCCGCGGCGACATCCTGCTGCCGACCATCGGCCACGCGCTCGCCTTCATCAACACCCTCGACCGCCCCGAGCTGGTCGGCCTCAACCCGGAGGTCGGTCACGAGGAGATGGCCGGGCTCAACTTCGCCTCCGGTGTCGCGCAGGCGCTGTGGCACGGCAAGCTCTTCCACATCGACCTCAACGGCCAGCACGGCCCGCGCTTCGACCAGGACCTCCGCTTCGGCGCGGGCAACCTGCGCGGTGCGTTCAACCTGGTCGACCTGCTGGAGTCCAAGGGCTACGACGGCCCGCGTCACTTCGACTTCAAGCCGCCGCGCACCGAGGACGAGGACGGCGTGTGGGCGTCGGCTGCGGGCTGCATGCGCAACTACCTGGTGCTGCGTGAGCGGGCCAAGGCCTTCCGGGCGGACCCGGAGGTCAAGGCTGCGCTCGAGGCCTCGCAGGTCGAGGAGCTCTCCGTGCCGACCCTGGCCGAGGGCGAGACGCTCGCGGACATCCGCACGGCGACCTACGACATCGAGAAGCTGGACCACGGCTACGCGTTCGAGCACCTCGACCAGCTGGCCATGGACCACCTCCTCGGGCTTCGCTAGGTTGCCGGGCATGCCGCTCGTCGCCGGGGTCGACTCCTCGACCCAGTCCTGCAAGGTCGTCGTCCGTGACGCGGAGACCGGGGCGCTGGTGCGCTCCGGCTCCGCGCCGCACCCCGAAGGCACGGAGGTGGACCCGGCGGCGTGGTGGACCGCGCTCGAGTCCGCCGCCGAGGCCGCGGGTGGGCTCGATGATGTCGCCGCCATCTCCGTCGGCGGGCAGCAGCACGGGATGGTGTGCCTGGACGAGGCCGGAGAGGTCGTACGCCCCGCGCTGCTGTGGAACGACACCCGCTCGGCCGCCGCGGCCGCCGCGCTCAACGCCGAGCTGGGTGCCGCGGCCTGGGCCGATGCCGTCGGGTCGGTGCAGGTCGCCAGCTTCACCGCCACCAAGCTGCGCTGGCTCGCCGAGCACGAGCCGGAGTCGGCGGCGCGGGTCGCGGCGGTGTGCCTGCCCCACGACTGGCTGACCTGGAAGCTCGCGGGTGCCCCGGGGCTGGAGGCGCTGCGTACGGACCGGAGCGACGCCAGCGGCACCGGCTACTACTCGGCGGTGACCGGCGAATACCGTCGCGACCTGCTCAAACGCGCTCTCGGGCGGGACGACGTCGTGCTGCCGGAGGTGCTCGCGCCCTCGGCCTCGGCCGGACGTACGCCGGCCGGGGCGCTGCTCGGCCCCGGCTGCGGCGACAACGCCGGCGCGGCCCTCGGCGTCGGCGCCCGGCCCGGCGACGTGGTCGTCTCCATCGGCACCTCCGGGGTCGCCTGCGCGGTCTCGGAGACACCCACCTCGGACGCGTCCGGCACCGTGGCGGGCTTCGCCGACGCGACCGGCCGCTACCTGCCGCTGGTCGCCACCCTCAACGCAGCGCGCGTCCTCGACGCGACCACACGGCTGCTCGGGGTGAGCCACGAGGAGCTCTCCCGGCTGGCGCTCGAGGCCCCCTCGGGCTCCGGCGGCCTGGTCCTCGTCCCCTACCTTGAGGGCGAGCGCACCCCCGACCGCCCGTCGGCTCGTGGTGTGATCCACGGACTGACCCTGGCCACCGCCGAGCCCGCTTACCTCGCGCGCGCCGCCGTCGAGGGACTGCTCTGCGGCCTCGCCGACGGCATCGACGCGCTGAAGTCCCAGGGCGTCGCGGTCGACCGTGTCCTCCTCGTCGGCGGCGGCGCCCGATCCGAGGCCGTACGCCGTCTCGCCCCCGTCGTCCTCGGCCACCCCGTCCTCGTCCCCGAGCCGGGGGAGTACGTCGCCGACGGTGCCGCCCGCCAGGCCGCCTGGCTCCTCACCGGCGGCGAGGAGCCCCCGACCTGGGAGCTCGCCGGCACCGAGACCTACGAGGCCGACCCCGACCCCGCCGTACGCGCCCGCTACGCCGAGGTCCGCGACCTGACCGAAGGCATATAGCCGAGGCGTCACCCCGGTCGGCCGAGACGTCACGTACGTCGGCCGAGGCGTCACGTACGTCGGCCGAGATGTCACCCGCTGACCTCTCGGCCGACGCGAGTGACGCCTCGGTCGACGCGAGTGACGCTTCGGCAGAATGTGGGTGACGTTTCGGCGCGCGCAGGTGACGCCTCGGCGGGATCCGATAGCGTGGCCGCGCCATGTTGGATCACATCAAAGGCTTCGTTCAGGGAGTCGTCCTCGCGCCCATCGTCCGGCTGTTCGTGGCGCTGAAGATCAGCCCCGACCTCGTGACGCTCGTCGGCACCATCGGAGTAGCGGTCGGCGCGCTGGCGTTCTACCCGCGCGGCGAGCTGCTGGCGGGCACGATCTTCATCACCTGCTTCGTCTTCAGCGACCTGATCGACGGTGCGATGGCGCGTGCCGTGGGCCGCACGAGCAAGTTCGGTGCCTTCTGGGACTCCACCCTCGACCGGATCGGCGACGGCGCGGTCTTCGGTGGCCTGGCGCTCTACTTCGCCGGACCGGGCGACTCCGACCTCTACCTCGCGCTGACCCTGTGGTGCGTCGTGATGGGAGCGGTCACCTCCTACGCCCGCGCCCGCGCCGAGTCGCTGGGGTTCACCGCCAACGTCGGCATCGCCGAGCGCGCCGACCGGCTGGTCCTGGTCCTGGTGATGACCGGCTTCGCCGGCATCTTCTCCCTGGACCTGCTCATCTACATCGCGCTGTGGATCCTCGCCGTCGCCTCGACCGTCACCGTCGGGCAGCGCGTCTGGACCGTCCGCAAGCAGGCCCTCGCCGAGGAAGCGGCGTCGTGACCGCGCCGACCGAGGCAGACGTACGCCTGGCCGCGGAGCTCGTCCGCGGCGCCGGCTCGCTCGCGGCGAAGATGCGCATCGAGGGCATCGGCGACTCGATCGAGACCAAGACCTCGGTCTCCGACCTGGTCACCGCCGCCGACAAGGCCGCCGAGAAGGCGATCGTCGAACGCCTGGCGGCCGAGCACCCGGGTGACGGCCTCCTCGGTGAGGAGGGCTCGGCCCGCGAGTCGACCACCGGCCGGGTGTGGACCATCGACCCGGTCGACGGCACCTACAACTTCGTACGCGGCCTCGACTGGTGGTGCTCGGCGCTGGCGCTGACCGACGGCGACGACATCGTCCTGGGTGCGATCTACTCGCCCACCGAGGACGCGGTCTACGTCGGCGGCCCCGAGCTACCGACGACCCGCAACGGCGTCCGGCTCGACGCGATGCCGGATACGCCGCTCGCCCTCGCCTGCCTCACCACCTACCTCCACCCCTCGAAGCTGAAGCACCCGGTCGGCGAGGCGTACGTCCGGGTCGCCAGCCAGGCCGCCTCCATCCGGATCCTCGGCTCCGGCTCGATGGACCTCACCGCCATCGCCCAGGGAAAGCTCCACCTCTTCTGCCAGCACTCCGTCCCCGACTGGGACCGCCTTCCCGGCGCCGCCCTCGTCCTGGGCGCCGGCGGAGCCACGACCCAGGTGGAGGCCGGTGGTGTCACCTGGTCGCTGGCCGGCACCCCCACCGCGGTGGCCGAGGCTGCCGAGGCGTTGACCGGGTAGCAGTCCACTTGGAGCAGTCCACTTTGGGAACAGTGGCCTGACCAGGCCTTTCCGAGGGTGGCGTACGCCTCGTCCCGACCTACGATCGCCCCATGGCAACAAGCATGAACGAGACGGGAACCTCGCGAGTCAAGCGCGGGATGGCGGAGATGCTCAAGGGCGGCGTGATCATGGACGTGGTCACCGCCGAGCAGGCGAAGATCGCCGAGGACGCCGGGGCGGTGGCGGTGATGGCGCTCGAGCGCGTCCCCGCCGACATCCGCGCCCAGGGCGGCGTGAGCCGCATGTCCGACCCCGACATGATCGACGGCATCATCGAGGCCGTCTCCATCCCGGTCATGGCCAAGGCCCGGATCGGCCACTTCGCCGAGGCCCAGGTGCTCCAGAGCCTCGGGGTGGACTACATCGACGAGTCCGAGGTGCTGACCCCGGCCGACTACGAGAACCACATCGACAAGTGGGCCTTCACCGTGCCGTTCGTGTGCGGCGCGACCAACCTCGGCGAGGCCCTGCGCCGTATCACCGAGGGTGCGGCGATGATCCGCTCCAAGGGCGAGGCCGGCACCGGTGACGTGTCCAACGCGGTCACCCACATGCGTACGATCCGCCGCGAGATCCGCCGCCTCGGCGCCCTCGCCGAGGACGAGCTCTACGTGGCCGCCAAGGAGCTCCAGGCTCCCTACGAGCTGGTCAAGGAGGTTGCCGAGAACGGCAAGCTCCCGGTCGTACTGTTCACCGCCGGTGGCATCGCGACCCCGGCCGACGCCGCGATGATGATGCAGCTCGGCGCCGAGGGCGTCTTCGTCGGCTCCGGCATCTTCAAGTCCGGCAACCCGGTCCAGCGCGCCGAGGCGATCGTCAAGGCGACCACCTTCCACGACGACCCCGACGTCGTCGCCAAGGTCTCCCGCGGCCTCGGCGAGGCCATGGTCGGCATCAACGTCGACGAGCCGGCCAGGTCGATCCAGTTCGCGGAGCGCGGCTGGTGACCACCCTCGGCGTACTCGCCCTCCAGGGCGACGTCCGCGAGCACCTCGCCGCCCTCGACCGCCTGGGGGTGAAGGGAACGTCCGTACGCCGCCGGGAGGAGCTCGACGCGTGCGACGCGCTCGTCATCCCCGGCGGTGAGTCGACGGCGATGTGGCGCCTGGCGCGTACGTTCGACCTGCTCGACCCGCTCCGCGAGCGGGTCCGGGGCGGGATGCCGGCGCTCGGCACCTGCGCCGGGATGGTGCTCCTGGCCGACCGGCTGCTCGACGCGGCCCAGGGCCAGGAGACCATCGGCGGGCTCGACATCACGGTCCGGCGCAACGCCTTCGGGCGGCAGACGGAGTCGTTCGAGACCGACCTGGAGGTCACCGGGCTGGACGAGACGGTCCACGCCGTCTTCATCCGAGCGCCCTGGGTCGAGGAGATCGGCCCAGGTGTCGAGGTGCTGGCGAGCGTGGGGGAGCACCCCGTCGCCGTACGTCAGAACCAGCTCATGGCGACCTCGTTCCACCCCGAGGTCAACGCCGACGACCGGCTGCACCAGCTCTTCGTCGACACCTGCTGCTGACGGTGACGTAGCGCACGTAGTTAAGATGGGGGCATGCTGCCCTGTGTTGACTCCGGAGGCGGCTCGACAAGCATCAGCGACGACGCGGGGCAAAGGACGGTTTCCAGATGAGCGGCCACTCCAAGTGGGCAACGACGAAGCACAAGAAGGCGGCGATCGACGCCAAGCGCGGCAAGCTCTTCGCCAAGCTCATCAAGACGATCGAGATCGCAGCCAAGACCGGCGGTCCCGACCCGTCGGGCAACCCGACCCTCTATGACGCGATCCAGAAGGCCAAGAAGCAGTCGGTCCCCAACGACAACATCGACCGCGCGGTCAAGCGCGGCGGTGGGCTCGACGGAGGCGGAGTCAGCTACGACACGATCATGTACGAGGTCTACGGCCCCCAGGGCGTCGCGCTCCTCATCGAGTGTCTGACCGACAACCGCAACCGGGCGGCCATGGAGGTGCGCACCGCGGTCACCCGCAACGGCGGCACCATGGCCGACCCCGGCTCGGTGAGCCGGCTCTTCGACCGCAAGGGCGTCGTCGTCGTGGCCAAGGCGCAGGAGGGCAAGGAGATCTCCGAGGACGACCTCCTCGAGGCCACCCTCGACGCCGGTGCCGAGGACGTGAACGACCTCGGTGAGTCCTTCGAGATCGTCTCCGACCCGTCCGACGTCGTCGCGGTCCGCACCGCGCTGCAGGACGCCGGCATCGACTACGACTCCGCCGAGGTCCAGTTCGTGGCCTCCATGGACATCCCCGTCGCCGATGCCTCCGCGGCCGAGAAGGTCTTCAAGCTCATCGACGCCGTCGACGACCTCGACGACGTACAGAACGTCTTCTCCAACGCCGACGTTCCCGATGAGGTCATGGAGACCGTCGACGCCTGACCTGCGGCGCCGAGCGCGCTGTCGTCCCCTTGCGAACCGGCTCATGCTCGGGGTGGATGCCGGGTACCCGGAAGGTCGCGAACCGCCACCAGGGCGCGTTCCCGCTGGAAGGAGGACACGATGGGATACGGCGTAGGAGCGATTCTGCTCGTGGTCGGGCTGGTCCTGGCGCTGGCTGTGCACGTCTCGGTCAGCGGGGTCGATCTGACGATGATCGGCTGGATCCTGGCCGCCGTCGGAGCGTTGGTGCTGATCCTGACCGCTGTGACGCTGAACACCGGCGGTCGCTCACGCACGGTCGCGAGGCGGAGGCATGCGGACGGTACGGAGACCGTCGAGGAGCGGCGGACCGACAGCCTGTGAGCGCAGGAGGCCTCTACAGCGACTGGTGACCTCCGAGGCGCGTTGCGTCATCCTGAATGAGGGTGTCGTAGCGCCGGAGGCAGCGGCCGGCAGGTAGTCTACGAACAGACGTTCGACACCCGGCCGGCCCGGTCGTTGTGGAAGAGGTGCTTCAGTGCGCGTGCTTGGGATCGACCCCGGCCTGACCCGGTGCGGGATGGGCGTGGTCGACGGCTCGCTCGGCAGGCCGCTGGCGATGGTGGACGTCGGCGTGATCCGTACGTCCTCCGATCTCCCCGTCTGGGAGCGGCTGGTGACCATCGAGAAGGGGATCGACGCCTGGATCGAGGAGCACCGGCCCGACGCGGTCGCGATCGAGCGGATCTTCGCGCGGTCCAACGTCTCCACGATCATGGGTACGGCCCAGGCCAGCGGCCTGGCGATGGTCTGCGCCGCGCGGCGCGGTCTCCCCGTCGCCCTGCACACGCCCTCGGAGGTCAAGGCCGCCGTCTCGGGCAACGGCCGCGCCGACAAGGCCCAGGTGACCGCCATGGTGACCCGCATCCTGCGGCTCTCGACCCCGCCCAAGCCCGCCGATGCCGCCGACGCGCTGGCGCTGGCCATCACCCACCAGTGGCGCGGAGGCGCCCAGAACCGCATCGAAGCCGCGCTCGCCGCGGCCGGAAGGACAAAGAAGTGATCGCGTCCGTACGCGGCAAGGTCGCCGCCGTCAGTCTCTCCACCGCCGTCGTCGAGGTCGGCGGGATCGGCATCGAGCTGCTCTGCACGCCCAACACGCTGGCCACGCTCCGCACCGGCGAGGAGGCGCACCTGCCGACCAGCCTGGTCGTGCGCGAGGACTCGCTCACCCTCTTCGGCTTCACCGACACCGACGAGCGCACGCTCTTCGAGCTCCTCCAGACCGCCTCCGGCGTCGGCCCGAAGCTCGCCCAGGCCATGCTCGCCGTCCTCTCGCCCGACGGCATCCGCCTGGCCATCGCGGGCGAGGACGCCAAGACCCTCACCAAGGTCCCCGGCATCGGGCAGAAGGGTGCCCAGCGGATCATCCTGGAGCTCAAGGACAGGATCGGCGCCCCGACCGGCACCGCCTCGGCCCCTGCACGCGCCACCACAGCGGCGCCGTGGCGCGACCAGGTCACCGAGGCCCTCGTCGGCCTGGGCTACAACGCCCGGGACGCCGACAAGGCGGTGACCGCGATCGAGCCCGAGGCCGGCGACCAGGCCAACATCTCGTTGCTGCTCCGGGCAGCTCTACGCACCCTTTCGAAGGCATAGGAACCCATGCACGAGGACGACCTGGACCGAGCCGAGGAGGACTACTTCTCCTCGCTCACCATCGCCGAGGCCGACGGTGACGACCGGGCCGTCGAGGCTGCGCTGCGCCCGAAGACCCTCGACGAGCTGATCGGCCAGCAACGCGTCCGCGAGCAGCTCGGCCTCGTCCTGGAGGCGGCGCGGCAGCGTGAGAGGGCGCCCGACCACGTACTCCTGTCCGGGCCGCCAGGCCTCGGCAAGACCACCCTCGCCATGATCATCGCGGCCGAGATGTCGGCGCCGCTTCGGATCACGAGCGGTCCGGCGATCACCCATGCCGGCGACCTGGCCGCGATCCTGAGCGGGCTCAACGAGGGCGAGGTGCTCTTCGTCGACGAGATCCACCGGATGAGCCGACCCGCCGAGGAGATGCTCTACCTGGCGATGGAGGACTTCCGGGTCGACGTGGTCATCGGCAAGGGGCCGGGCGCGACCGCGATCCCGATCGACCTGCCGCCGTTCACGCTCGTCGGCGCGACCACGCGCGCCGGCCTCCTTCCCGGCCCGCTCCGGGACAGGTTCGGCTTCACCGGACATCTCGAGCTCTACGACCCGGCCGACCTCGAGCTGATCGTGCGCCGCTCCGCGGGGCTGCTCGACGTCACCCTCAAGGACGACGGCGCCGCCGAGATCGCCGGCCGCTCCCGAGGCACCCCGCGGATCGCCAACCGGCTGCTGCGCCGCGTACGCGACTATGCCCAGGTCAAGGCCGACGGCACGGTGACCCAGCAGATCGCCGAGAAGGCGCTCGATCTCTACGAGGTCGACCCGCTCGGCCTGGACCGCCTCGACCTGGCCGTGCTCGACGCCCTGTGCCGGAGGTTCGGCGGCGGCCCGGTGGGCATCTCCACCCTCGCCGTCGCGGTGGGGGAGGAGCGCGAGACGGTCGAGGAGGTGGCCGAGCCGTTCCTGGTGCGTACCGGCTTCCTGGCACGTACGCCGCGGGGCCGGGTCGCGACCCCGGCAGCATGGGAGCACCTCGGGCTGCCGGTGCCGGCCAACGCCGAGGCTGCGGCCTGGTCCAAGGAAACGCTCTGGGATGAGGCCTGATTCACAGTCTCAACCAGGTGCCTGGTTAGACTTGCACGTCGCCGTGCGCCTGCCGGTGACCACTCAGACTGTCGGAGCCGAACCCCCGTGGAATTCCTTCCTTTTATCGTCATCATCGTCCTGTTCTACTTCCTGTTGATCAGGCCGCAGCAGAAGCGTGCGAAGCAGGCTCGTGAGCTCCAGCTCAACCTCCAGCCGGGTGACCGGGTGATGCTGACCGCCGGGCTCTTCGGCACGGTGACGGAGGTCGAGGAGACCACGACGAACATCAAGGTCGAGATCGCCGACGGCGTCGTCATCCAGGTCGTGCGCCAGGCCGTGGCCCAGAAGGTCACCGAGGCGCCTGCGGAGGAGTCCGACGAGGAGACCGGCGAGGAGCGCGAGGTCGAGGCTCCGGCCGACGAGACCTCCGCCGACGCCGAGAACGTCATCGTGGACCTCGACAAGAAGGACTGACCAACACATGGCACGCAAGACAGCGCGCCCCGGCCGGACACTCGCACTGCTCTTCTTGGCCATTGCGATCATGTTCGGCGGCATCGCGTTCGCCGGCACCTGGAAGCCCGAGCTGGGCCTCGACCTGCGCGGCGGCACCGAGATCTCGATGACCGCGGAGAACTCCGAGGGCGGATCGGTCCCGAAGGAGAGCCTCGACGAGGCCAAGGCGATCATCGACCAGCGCGTCAACGGCTCCGGCATCACCGGCGGCCGGGTGACCACCGAGGGCAACGACGTCATCAAGGTCTCCATCCCCGGCACCGGCAAGGTGCAGCAGGAGACCGCCGAGCGCGTCCGCCAGACCGCGAAGCTCCGCTTCCGCCTGGTCGCCTGCAGCCCGCAGAAGACCTGTGGTGCCGCGGACCCCAGCGGCTCGATGGTCGAGGACCCCTCGGCCGGCACCGTGCCGGGCACCTCGCCGCGCGCGGCGTTCGGTGGCGAGACCGCCAGCGCCTCCGAGAAGGCGACCGCCTCGGACAAGGCTTCCGAGAAGGCCTCCGAGAGCGCCGACCCGAGCGCCAGCCCCTCGGCGGGTGCCAAGCCGGAGACGCCGAACGAGAACGACGTCGTCAAGGTCGACGACGCGGTCAAGTTCATGCGCACCGTGCCGCAGGAGTGGGCGACCGCCTACAACTCCTTCACCTGCCCCGCCCCGGGCGCCGATCCGGTCGAGGACATCCCCGGAAAGCCGCTGCTGACCTGTGACGAGGACGGCGTCCCCTACCTGCTGACGCCTGCCGTCATCGAGGGCACCGAGATCAGCGAGGCCTCCTACGGCATCCCGCAGCAGCAGGCCAACTACGTGGTGACCCTGGACTTCAAGTCCGAGGGCAACAAGGTCTTCGCCGACACCACCGGCGCCATTGTCGGCACCGGTGAGCAGTTCGCGATCGTCCTGGACGGCAAGGTGATCTCCGCCCCGACCGCCGACTCGCGGATCAGCGGAGGCGCGCAGATCAGCGGCGACTTCACCCAGGAGTCCGCCGCCGCGCTGGCCAACAACCTGAAGTACGGCTCGCTGCCGCTCGACTTCCCCGAGGACGGCATCCAGACCCGGGTCATCGGCCCGACCCTGGCCGGTAACCAGCTCACCGCCGGGCTCTGGGCCGGTCTGGTCGGCCTGATCCTCGTGGTGATCTTCTCGATCCTCTACTACCGCGCGATGAGCATCGTGGTGATCGGGTCTCTGCTCGTGGCAGGTGCGCTGACGTACGGCATGATCCTGCTGCTCAGCGAGACCGCCGGCGTCACCCTGGACCTTCCGGGTGTGGCCGGTCTGATCGTCGGTATCGGCATCACCGCCGACTCCTTCATCATCCTCTACGAGAGGATGCGTGACGACATGCGTGATGGCCGCTCGATGCGGGTGGCCGTCGACACCGCCTGGGTCCGGGCCCGTAACACCTGCCTGGCCTCCGACGGCGTCTCGTTCCTGGCCGCGTTCGTGCTCTACGTCTTCGCGACCAACGAGGTCAAGGGCTTCGCCTTCATGCTCGGCCTGACCACGATCATCGACGTGCTGGTGTTCTTCTGGTTCACCCACCCGATGACGAAGCTGATGGCCGGTTGGGGCTTCTTCAACAAGGGCCACGTGCTCTCCGGCATGGACAAGCGCGCTATCGGCACCGTCGACGCCCCCACGGGCACCACTCTGGTCGGAGGCAAGGCCTGATGAGCAAGTTCTCCTTCTCCCGGCTCGGCAAGGAGCTCTACACCGGCGAGAAGTCCTTCGACTTCGTCGGCCGCCGGATGGTCTGGTACGCCGCCTCCGCGGTCGTGCTCGTCGCGGTCGTCCTCGGTGTCTGGCTCCAGGGCATCAACCTCGGCATCGACTTCACCGGTGGCACGCGCTACACGGTGACCGTCGCCCAGGCCGACCAGGAGCTCGCCGACGACCTGCGTACGGCGGTCGGTGACACGGCGGTCGAGGCCGCCGACGGCGCCACGGTGCGTACGGCCGGCGGCAAGTCGATCGTCATCGAGACCAAGGCGATCCCCGACGGCTCCGAGGCGGACGAATCGATCATGGAGGCGATCACCAAGACCGCCGACGTGGCCGAGGACGACGTCAGCCGCACCGGCATCGGTCCCAGCTGGGGCCAGCGGGTCGCCTCGAAGGCGGCCCTCGCGCTGGGCATCTTCCTCGTCGGCGTGGTCCTGTTCATCTGGATCTACTTCCGCGAGTGGAAGATGTCGGTCGCGGCCGTCGTCGCGCTGCTCCACGACGTGGTGATCACGGTCGGCGTCTACGCGATCGTCGGGTTCGAGGTGACCCCGGCAACGGTCACCGGCTTCCTGACGATTCTCGGCTATTCGCTCTACGACACCGTGGTGGTCTTCGACAAGGTCAAGGAGAACACCCGCAACCTGTCGCAGAAGAAGCAGACCTACGCCGCCGCGGCCAACCTGGCGATCAACCAGACCCTGGTCCGTTCGGTGAACACCTCGATCATCGGTCTGCTGCCGGTCGTCGCGATCCTCTACGTCAGCACCGTCCAGCTCGGCACCTCCTCGCTGAAGGACATCTCTCTGGTGCTCTTCGTCGGTATGGCCGTCGGCACCTACTCCTCGATCTTCATCGCCACCCCGCTGCTGGTGCACCTGAAGTCGAAGGAGAAGGACGTCGTCGACGCCGACAAGCGCGCCGCCGCGCGGATGAAGGAAGCCGACAAGTACGCCGCGGTGCCGGTCTTCGACGAGGGCATGCCGGTCGCCGAGGGCGACGAGCCGGACGAGCTCCGCGACGCCCCCTCCGAAGACCTCCACGAGGCCGGCGTGAGCCGGGGCACCAGCCCCAACCGCTCGGCGACCGGCCGGGGCCGCAACGTACCCGACCAGCACCGTGCCGTCTCCGACAGCGGCGCCGCCGGGCGTCCGCAGCCCAAGCGCGAGTCGAGGTCGAAGCGGAAGTGACTGTCTCCGAGACGGCCGCTGGTGGCCGGTCGCTCGAGGAGACCCTCGAGCGGCTGGTCGCCGACGTTCCCGACTTCCCGGAGCCGGGAGTCGGCTTCAAGGACATCACCCCGCTGCTGGCCGACCACGCCGGCTTCACCCAGGTGGTCGAGGCGCTCGCCGCTCCGGCGCGCGACGCCGACGGCAACGTGACCGTCACCAAGGTGCTCGGCATGGAGTCGCGAGGATTCATCCTCGGCGCCCCCGCGGCCCTGCACCTCGGCGTCGGCTTCGTGCCCGTCCGCAAGGCCGGCAAGCTGCCCCGCGAGACCCACGCGGTCTCCTACTCGCTGGAGTACGGCGAGGCCACCCTGGAGATCCACACCGACGCGGTCGCGCCGGGGGAGCGGGTGCTGGTCATCGACGACGTCCTCGCGACCGGTGGCACCGCGGCGGCCACGATCGAGCTGGTCGAGCGCTGCGGCGGCGTCGTCGCGGGCGTCTCGGTGCTGCTCGAGCTCGGCTTCCTCGACCCGCGCAGCAAGCTGCCGGACACGCCGGTGCACGCACTGCTGGTCAGTTGACAGGTCCATTCTGCAGGTGTCGTCCTAGCCAACGTTCCGGGTGCGGCCGGTAGACTCTGGCTATGGCAGAGGATCGCATCGTCGCGCAGCCTCGTGCGCACAACATCGAGGCGCGGGAGAGCAGTGGCCCGGCCCCGTCGGGCCGCAGCGTCCGTGCGCGCCTGGCCCGAATCGGCGGACGTGGCACGCCGGGCAATCCTGTGCTGGAGCCGCTGTTCCGGGCGGTCAGGTCCAACCACCCGAAGGCCGACCTGGCGCTGCTCGAGCGGGCGTACGTCACCGCCGAGCGCCTCCACGGCACGCAGATGCGCAAGAGCGGCGACCCCTACATCACCCACCCGCTCGCGGTGACCACGATCCTCGCCGAGCTCGGCATGACCGAGCCGACCCTGGTGGCGGCGCTGCTGCACGACACGGTCGAGGACACGCCCTACACGCTCAAGGAGCTGACCCGGGACTTCGGTGAGGAGGTCGCCCACCTCGTCGACGGCGTCACCAAGCTCGACAAGGTCACCTACGGCGACTCCGCCCAGGCCGAGACGATCCGCAAGATGGTCGTGGCGATGTCCCGCGACATCCGGGTGCTGGTGATCAAGCTCGCCGACCGCCTGCACAACATGCGTACGCTGCGCTACGTCCCGCAGAAGAGCCAGGAGCGCAGCGCGCGCGAGACCCTCGACATCTATGCGCCGCTGGCCCACCGGCTCGGCATGAACACCATCAAGTTCGAGCTCGAGGACCTCGCCTTCGCGACCCTCTACCCGAAGATGTACGACGAGCTCGTCCGCCTCGTCGCCGACCGCAACCCGTCACGCGAGAAGTTTCTGGCCCAGGTCATCGACCAGGTCGAGCGCGACCTGCACGAGGCCCGGATCAAGGCGACGGTCACCGGCCGACCGAAGCACTACTACTCGATCTACCAGAAGATGATCGTCGGCGGTAAGGACTTCTCCGACATCAACGACCTGGTCGGCATCCGGATCCTGGTCGAGGACGAGCGCGACTGCTACTCCGTCCTCGGCATCCTGCACTCGCGGTGGAACCCCGTCCTGGGGCGCTTCAAGGACTACATCGCGATGCCGAAGTTCAACATGTACCAGTCGCTGCACACCACCGTGATCGGCCCGCAGGGCAAGCCGGTCGAGCTGCAGATCCGCACCTTCGCGATGCACCGCCGCGCCGAGTTCGGTGTCGCCGCGCACTGGAAGTACAAGGAGGACGGCCGCAACGGTGTCGACACCGACCGGCCGATGGACAACGACATGAGCTGGGTCAAGCAGCTCATGGACTGGCAGTCGGAGGTCAACGACCCCGGCGAGTTCCTGGAGTCGCTGCGCTTCGAGATGAAGCGCACCGAGGTCTACGTCTTCACGCCCAAGGGCGACGTGATCGCGCTCCCCGCCGACGCGACCCCGGTCGACTTCGCGTACGCCGTCCACACCGAGGTCGGCAACAAGACCATCGGCGCCCGGGTCAACGGCCGTCTGGTGCCGCTGGAGTCGACCCTGGAGAGCGGCGACGTCGTCGAGGTCTTCACCTCCAAGTCGCCCAACGCCGGACCGTCGCGGGACTGGACCTCCTTCGTCAAGTCCAACCGCGCCAAGGCGAAGATCCGGCAGTGGCACACCCGTGAGCGCCGCGACGAGGCCATCGAGAAGGGCCAGGACGCGATCGCCCGGCTGATGCGCAAGGAGGGCCTGCCCCTCAAGCGGCTGATGTCACGCGAGTCGCTCATGCTCGCCGCAGACCACTTCGACCTCGCCGACGTCGACGCGCTCTACGCCGCGGTCGGCGAGAGCCACCTCTCCGCCCAAGCGGTCGTACGCCGCGTCATCGAGGATCACGGCGGCGACGACGGTGCCGCCGAGGACCTCGCCGAGGCCATCAACGTCGGCCGCAGGCGACACGGCAAGGTCTCCACCGCCAACTCCGACGCCGGCGTGATCGTCAAGGGCTCCCCGGACGTCTGGGTCAAGCTCGCCAAGTGCTGCACGCCGGTGCCTGGCGACGAGATCCTCGGCTTCGTCACCAAGGGTGGGGGAGTCTCGGTCCACCGCACCGACTGCACCAATGCCGCCGAGCTCCGCTCCCACCCCGAGCGCCTGCTCGAGGTCGAGTGGGGCTCCACCTCCAACTCGGTCTTCCTGGTCAACATCCAGGTCGAGGCGCTCGACCGGGCCCGACTCCTGTCCGACATCACGATGGCGCTCTCCGACGCCCACGTGAACATCCTCTCGGCCCAGCTGACCACCACTCGCGACCGCGTCGCGAAGTCTCGTTTCTCCTTCGAGATGGCCGACTCCAAACACCTGGACACCGTCTTGAAGCAGGTACGCACCGTCCCCGGCGTCTTCGACGCCTACCGCGTCACCCAATGAAAGTGAGTATCTCGTGGATCCTTTCACCTGGTTTCTGATCGCCGCAGGCGTCGTCTTCATCGGCGCGATCGTGTGGCTGGTGCTGAGAAAGCCGTCGGGAGGCATCGATGAGTCCGTCGCGAGCCGAAACCGGGGCCAGGCCCTGGGAGAGGCCGAGTATCAGGGGCGGCCCCACCACGGCGGCTCTGACGGTGGGATCTCCGGCGTCTTGTGACCGACGCCGAGTCGGCTCGTCATGACGAGCCGACTCGGCCGGATTCCTGGTCAGAACGCGCCGACTCGGCACGCCTGAGTGGGACAGACGCGCCGAGTCGAGGGGTGGGTCAGGAGAAGTCGGCGCTGGCGCGCTTGGCCATCTCGAGGAACTGACGACGCGACTCGAGGTTCTCCTCGAGGCTCTTGATCTTGCGGGCGTCACCCGAGGCCTGGGCCTTGGCGAGGTCGCTCTCGACCTGGGCGATGGCCTCCTCGAGCTTGGCGATCATGTCGTCGGCTCGAGCGGACTTCTCCGGGTCGGACTTGCGCCACTGGTCGTCCTCGGCGGACTTGATGGCCTGCTCGACCTTGCGCATCGCTCCCTCGAGCTCCTTGATGCGGTCGCGCGGGACCTTGCCGGCCTCGTCCCAGCGGTCGGCGATGTCGCGGAAGGACCGCTTGACCGCGTCGAGGTCGTCGCCCTTCTCCAGCAGCGGGAGAAGCTCCTGCGCCTCGGCGAGCAGACCTTCCTTGACCACGGCGTTCTGCGCGAACTCGGCGTCGAGCGCCGCGTTGGCAGCGTCACGGGCACCGAAGAAGACGTCCTGGGCAGCCCGGAACTGCTTCCAGAGCTTGTCGTCGACGTCCTTGGGGGCCGGCCCGGCGGCCTTCCAGTCGCGCATCAGGTCGCGGTAGCGCCCGGCGGTGGGGCCCCAGTCGGTGGAGGTGGAAAGCTGCTCGGCCTCGACGATGATCCGCTCCTTGATCACCTTGGCGTCCTCGCGCCGGGCGTTGAGCTCGGCGAAGTGGGCCTTGCGGCGACGCGTGTAGGCGGTGCGCGCCGTCGAGAAGCGCCGCCACAGCGCGTCGTCGGACCCGCGGTCGATGCGGGGGAGCGCCTTCCACTGGTCGAGCAGCTCACGCAGCCGGTTGGCACCGTTGCGCCAGTCGTTGCTCTGAGCCAGCTTCTCGGCCTCGTCGACGAGAGCCTCCTTGGCGACCTTCGCCTCGGCCGCCTTCGCGGCCCGCTCGGCCTTGCGGGCCTCACGCTGGGTGGCGATGACCGGAGCGAGTGCCTCCAGCCGGGCCACCAGCGAGGCCAGATCACCGACCGCGTTGGCGTCGGTCACCTTCTCCACGACGGTCTTGACCGCCGCGGTCGCCTCGTCGGGCGACGTCTTGCCCGCATGCACGCGCCGCTCGAGCTGCTCGACCTCGAAGGCGAGCTGGTCGAACCGGTTGGTGAAGAAGGCAAGCGCCTCCTCTGGCGTGCCTTCCGGGTATTGCCCCACGGAACGCTCGCCCTCAGCGGTCTTCACGTAGACCGTTCCGTCTTCCTCGACCCGACCCCACTGCTCGCTGGTCACAATGTCCCTACTCTTCGCATGAGGCGCTAACCTCTTATGAAATCTCCCCCGCCGGACACCGTGCTCGTCACAGTCCCGGTCGGCTCAACTTGCAGGTCCCCGTGGTGTCCCGGCACACCTCGGGATGCCCATCGTAGTCAGACGCCACGATGCGGCGCTGCACTGTACCGCTGGATAGGGTGTTTCTCGTGTTGATCGCAGGCTTTCCCGCCGGTCCGTGGGGCACCAACTGCTACGTCGCCGCCACCGGTCCGGGCACCGAGTGTGTCGTGATCGACCCCGGGAAGGACGCCGCCAAGGGCATCGAGGAGATAGTCCGGGAGCAGCGCCTCAAGCCGGTCGCCGTGCTCCTCACCCACGGCCACGTCGACCACATGTGGTCCGTGACGCCGGTGAGCAGGACGTACGACTCGACGGCCTGGATCCATCCCAACGACCGTCACCTCCTGGCCGACCCGCTCCAGGGCATCTCGCCGGAGTCGGCGCAGATGCTGCTCGGCATGCCGCAGGGGACCTACGACTTCGTGGAGCCCGACGACGTCCGCGAGCTCGCTGACGGCCAGGCCATCGACCTGGCCGGGATGAGCTTCCTGATCGACCATACGCCCGGGCATACCGAGGGGTCGGTCACCTTCCGGACTCCCTACCCCGACCACGCCGAGGTCAGTGACGTGATGTTCTCCGGCGACCTGCTCTTCGCGGGCAGCATCGGGCGTACGGATCTCCCCGGCGGTGACCACGCCACGATGCTGCAGTCCCTGACCACCAAGGTGCTGCCCCTCGCCGACGACATCGTGGTGCTCCCCGGACACGGCGAACAGACCTCCATCGGTCGCGAGCGCGCGACGAACCCATTCCTTCAGGACCTGATCACCACACCATGAACAAGCCAACACCGCTCTCCGGGTTCCCGGAGTTCCTGCCGAGCCAGCGCACCGTCGAGCGCGAGGTCATCGCGACCCTGAGCCGCACCTTCGAGCTGCACGGCTTCGGCAACATCGAGACCCGTGCCGTCGAGCCGATGGACCAGCTGCTGCGCAAGGGCGACACCTCCAAGGAGGTCTACGTCCTGCGCCGGTTGCAGGAGGAGGACAACGCCAGGGACAAGGGGATGGGGCTCCACTTCGACCTCACCGTCCCCTTCGCGCGCTACGTGCTCGAGAACGCCGGCAAGCTGGAGTTCCCCTTCCGCCGCTACCAGATCCAGAAGGTCTGGCGAGGCGAGCGCCCGCAGGAGGGCCGCTTCCGCGAGTTCGCGCAGGCCGACATCGACATCGTCGGACGCGACACCCTGCCGTTCCACCACGACGTCGAGGTCGCCCGAGTCATGCTCGAGGCGCTCGGCAAGCTGACCTTCCTGCCCGGGTTCACGCTCCAGGTCAACAACCGCAAGCTGATCCAGGGCTTCTACGCCGGTCTCGGCGCCCCCGACGTCGAGGAGACCATGCGGCTCATCGACAAGCTCGACAAGATGCCGGCCGAGGAGGTCGGCAAGCTGCTGGTCTCCGAGGCGGGGCTGACCGACGAGCAGGCGGCCAAGTGCCTCGAGCTCGCCACGATCACCGCCACCGACGACTCCTTCGTGGAGAAGGTCCGTGCGCTCGGGGTCGAGAGCGAGCTGCTCGAGGAGGGCCTGACCGAGCTGGCCACGCTGATCACCGCCACCGCGCCGCTCAACACCGATTCCGTACGCGTCGTGGCCGACCTGAGCATCGCCAGGGGCCTGGACTACTACACCGGCACCGTCTTCGAGACCCGCCTGGACGGCTACGAGTCGCTGGGCAGCATCTGCTCCGGTGGCCGCTACGACGCGCTCGCCAGCGACGGCAAGACCACCTACCCGGGCGTCGGGATCTCGCTCGGTGTGAGCCGCGTCCTGGTGCCCCTCGTGCAGAAGGGCGTGCTCGACGGCGACCGCAAGGTCCCGAGCACCGTGCTGGTCGCCGTCTCCGACGAGGAGAGCAGGGCCGAGGCCGATTCGGCGGCCCAGCAGCTGCGCGCCCACAATGTTGCCTGCGAGGTCTCGCCCAACGCCGCCAAGTTCGGCAAGCAGATCCGCTTCGCGGAACGCCGCGGCATCCCGTACGTCCTCTTCGCCACCGAAGGCGGCTACGAGATCAAGGACATCCGCACCGGCGACCAGGTCCCGGCCGACCCGGCCACCTGGACGCCGCAGAACGAGAGCGACCTGAAGCCCCAGGTCGTCGCGAACAACGAGGAGAAGAAGTGATCCGCACCCACGACGCCGGCACCCTGCGTGCCGAGCACGTCGGCCAGACCGTGACCCTCGCCGGCTGGGTAGGCCGTCGACGCGATCACGGCGGGGTCGCGTTCCTCGATCTGCGTGAGGCCAGCGGTGTGGTCCAGGTCGTCGTCCGCGACGAGGAGATCGCCCACGCGCTCCGCAACGAATACTGCATCAAGGTCACCGGCGAGGTCGTCGCGCGCACCGAGGAGAACCGCAACCCCAACCTCGCCACCGGCGAGATCGAGGTCGTCGCCAAGGATCTCGAGGTCCTCAGCGCGGCCGCGGCCCTCCCGTTCCCGATCGACGACCACGTGGAGGTCGGCGAGGACGTACGTTTCAAGCACCGCTACCTCGACCTGCGCCGCACCGCGCCCGGCAACGCCATCCGCCTGCGCTCGAAGGCCAACAAGGCGGCTCGCGACGTCCTGGCCGGTCACGACTTCGTCGAGATCGAGACCCCGACGCTGACCCGCAGCACCCCCGAGGGCGCCCGTGACTTCCTCGTCCCGGCCCGCCTGCAGCCGGGCTCGTGGTACGCACTGCCGCAGTCCCCGCAGCTGTTCAAGCAGCTGCTCATGGTCGGCGGCATGGAGCGCTACTACCAGCTCGCCCGCGCCTACCGGGACGAGGACTTCCGCGCCGACCGGCAGCCGGAGTTCACCCAGCTCGACATCGAGATGAGCTTCGTCGAGCAGGACGACGTGATCGCCCTCGGCGAGGAGATCGTCGCGGCGCTGTGGAAGCTGATCGGCTACGACGTGCCGCTCCCGCTGCCGCGGATGACCTACGCGGACGCGATGGCCAAGTACGGCTCCGACAAGCCCGACCTGCGCTTCGGCATCGAGATCACCGAGTGCACCGACTACTTCTCCGAGACGACGTTCCGCGTCTTCCAGGCGCCCTACGTCGGCGCCGTGGTGATGCCGGGCGGCGCGAGCCAGCCGCGGCGTCAGCTCGACGGCTGGCAGGACTGGGCCAAGCAGCGTGGCGCCAAGGGCCTGGCGTACGTCCTGGTCCAGGAGGACGGCTCGCTGACCGGTCCTGTCGCCAAGAACCTCTCCGAGACCGAAGCCGCGGGACTGGCCGCTCACGTCGGCGCCAACCCCGGCGACTGCATCTTCTTCGCCGCCGGTGCGCCCAAGTCGAGCCGCTCCCTGCTGGGTGCCGCCCGGCTCGAGATCGGCAACCGTCTCGACCTCCGCAAGGACGGCGAGTGGAGCTTCCTGTGGGTCGTCGACGCGCCGCTGCTCGAGCCGGCCTCCGAGGCCGTCGAGTCCGGTGACGTCGCGGTCGGCGCGGGGGAGTGGACCGCGGTCCACCACGCCTTCACCAGCCCGCAGGACGTCGAGAGCTTCGACAAGGACCCCGGCAACGCCATCGCCTGGGCCTACGACATCGTCTGCAACGGCAACGAGATCGGCGGTGGCTCGATCCGTATCCACCGCGAGGACGTGCAGAAGCGGGTCTTCGACCTGATGGGGATCGGCGAGGAGGCGGCCGAGGAGAAGTTCGGCTTCCTGCTCGAGGCATTCAAGTTCGGTGCCCCGCCGCACGGCGGCATCGCCTTCGGCTGGGACCGCGTCGTCGCCCTCCTCGCCGGCACCGACTCGATCCGCGACGTCATCGCCTTCCCGAAGACGGGTGCCGGTTACGATCCGCTCACCGCGGCCCCGGCGCCGATCACCCCCGAGCAGCGCAAGGAGGCCGGCGTCGACGCCAAGCCGGCTCCTGCGGCGCCCGGTGAGGGCGAATAGGCGAACTGAGCGCCCTTCACGCAGAGCCAACAGAGTCTCCGGGACCGGTCCGCCGGTCCCGGAGACTCTCGTCGTTCAGCGGTGAATGGCAAGAATCCCTCCCGATCTGCCGTATCACTGGTTGAAATCGGATCGTTACCGGTACGGGGCGCATCCGGGCAAAGGGATCACATAGAGTTCCATCCGTCGACCTCGTGGGTCGGACGCTGCCGTGCGACGGCGGCACCCACAAATACGACTAGACAGAGGAACCATGAGCGAATCGGCCACCGTGTTCGAAGGTGAAGAACTCTCGGGTGGATCGACACCTTCGTCTTCGCCTGAGGAGGCGAAGAAGTTCGCCGGCAAGTCACCGATGAAGCTGGCATGGATGCGGCTTCGCAAGGACAAGCTGACGATGGTGTCGCTGACAGTGGTCATTCTGGTAGTCCTGGCTGCGGTCCTGGCCCCCCTGCTCGTCAGGATGGGCGTGCTGGACCCGTTCAGCTACAACCAGGAGCTGCTCGACGCCAACACCATCCCCGAGGGCAGCTTCAGCGGCGCGAGTGCCGCCCACCCCCTGGGCGTCGAGCCCGGCACCGGCCGCGACGCGATGTCCCGGTTCTGGTACGGCATCACGTTCTCGCTGATCATCGCCCTCGTCGCTGCCATCCTGTCGGTGATCATCGGCGCGGTCATCGGGATCGTCGCCGGCTTCAGCGGTGGCTGGGTGGACGCCGGTCTGAGCCGCTTCACCGACCTGACCCTCTCCTTCCCCTCGACGATGATGCTGCTGGCGCTCTCGGCCCTCGGCCTCGAGCTCGTGCAACAGCTGACCGGCCTGCCCAACGGGCCGCTCGCGCAGGGGATCTACTGCACGGTGGTGCTGGCCATCTTCGGCTGGACCAGCACGGCCCGGGTGGTGCGAGGGCAGGTGCTCTCGATCAAGCAACGGGAGTTCGTGGAGGCCGCGATCGTCCTGGGTGCCTCCAAGCCGCGGATCTACTTCAAGGAGATCCTGCCGAACCTGTGGGCCCCGCTGCTGGTCCTGGTCACCCTGATGATGCCGGCCTACATCTCGGCCGAGGCAGCGCTGAGCTACCTCCAGGTCGGTGTGAAGCCGCCGACGCCTACGCTCGGCAACGTGCTCACGGACTCGTTGAAGTACGCACAGGTGGACCCGTTCTACTTCTTCATGCCCGCGATCATCATCGCGACGATCGTGATCTCGTTCAACCTTCTCGGGGACGGGTTGCGAGACGCCCTTGATCCCAAGGGTGACAGGTGAGCCTCGGGGCTCCGTCCACACACAGGTGACCCGCCCGGGACACCGTTACGGCGTCAGTTGTCAGAGGCTGACGGCGACCACACCAAGGAGAAACGAATGCTCAAGAAGCGAGCTAAGTACGTAGCGGTCAGCGCCGCTGGCGTGCTCGGTCTTTCGCTGGGCCTGGCTGCCTGTGGCGGCGGGGACGGCGGTGGCTCGAGCTCGGCAAACACGTTGACCATCGTCGCTGAGGACCCGATCGACCACCTGGACCCGCAGCGTATCTACGTCGGTGAGACCATCTCGCACACCACGCGTCTGGTCTACCGCAAGCTGCTCTCGAACCCGGCGTCGACCGACCCCAAGGTCTCGAGCAAGCCGATCCCCGACCTGGCGACCGACGAGGGCACCTCGACCGAGGGCGCCAAGACCTGGTCGTTCACCATCAAGGACGGCGTGAAGTGGGAGGACGGTTCCGAGATCACGTGTGAGGACTTCGCCTACGGCGCCTCGCGCAACTTCGCGGCCGACGAGCTCACCGGTGGTCCGGGCTTCTACCTGACCGCGAAGCTCGCGCTCAAGGGCGAGTACCCCGGCCCCTACACCGCGACCCCGGAGCAGCAGGCCGACTTCGACCAGGCGGTGACTTGCGACGGCAAGACCATCACCTACAAGTTCAAGTCGCCGTGGCCTGACTTCCCGCTGGCGATCTCGTCGCTGCACATGATGGACCCCTACAAGAAGTCCTTCGACAAGGGTGCCAAGAACGACGACAAGATCTTCTCCAACGGCCCGTACAAGGTCGACACCTGGAACGCCCAGAAGGGCGGCACCCTGGTGCGCAACGACGAGTACGACCCGGAGACCGACGACAAGTCGCTCCGTGAGGCGAAGCCGGACAAGGTCGTCTTCAAGTTCGGTGAGAAGGCGACGACCATCTACGAGAAGCTCTTCTCGGACAG
The DNA here is from genome assembly GCF_040302125.1 of Nocardioides sp. NPDC127514. Taxonomy (NCBI): domain Bacteria; kingdom Bacillati; phylum Actinomycetota; class Actinomycetes; order Propionibacteriales; family Nocardioidaceae; genus Nocardioides; species Nocardioides sp. NPDC127514. The sequence continues at coordinate 31,613 of NZ_JBEORF010000029.1, forward strand.
CCCCGACTCGCAGGCGACCATCGTCAGCGGCTCGCGCGTCCCGCCGGAGTTCTTCCCCCGCCTCACCGAGGCCGGTGTCAAGGACCGCTACGTCCAGGTCCAGTCGCCGTACGTCGACTACCTGGTGCCGAACCAGAACCAGATGAAGGACCCGAACGTCCGCAAGGCGCTGGCCCAGGCGACCGACGTCGAGTCCTGGATCGCCGCCGGCGGTGGCGAGAAGGCCTACACCCCGGCCGACTCGATCGTGAACCCGGCCGTTCCGGGCTACGTGCCCAACCCGGCCTACAAGGACCGCAACCTCAAGGGCGACCCGGCTGCGGCGAAGAAGACCCTGGCCGACGCCGGTGTCAAGACGCCGTACCCGATCACCTTCTCCTACCCGCAGAGCGACACCGCTGACAAGCAGGCCGCCGCGCTGGTCGAGGGCTGGGAGGCCGCCGGCTTCAAGGTCACCCTGGACCCGCTGGGCGACGTCTACTACTCCAACATCCAGAAGCCTTCCAACAAGGCCGACGTGATGTGGGGCGGTTGGGGTGCCGACTGGGGCTCCGCGATGACCGTTACTGCCGCGCTGTTCGACAGCCGTCAGATCGAGAAGACCACCAACGGTCAGAACTACGGCAACTACAAGAACCCTGCGGTCGACAAGCTGTTCGACCAGGCCGCCAACTCCGCCACCATCGAGGAGCAGAACAAGTTCCTGCAGGAGGCCGACGCGGTCATGGGTGAGGACGTCGCCTACATCCCGCTGGAGATCGCGACCTTCAACTGGGTCCACGGCTCCAAGGTGAAGGACTTCATCACGACCGATGCCTCCTCGTCCTACCCGGACCTGGGCCCCATCGACGTCGAGGACTGATCCTTCAGCTCCGCAACACCGTCGGGGCGGCTCTCTGAGCCGTCCCGACCCTGGAGGCGGGGCTCGCAAGAGCCCCGCCTCCCCCATGTACCTGGACACGATTCCCCCCGGACGCCACCCCACGACGGTGGTCCGGCCGATCCAACGAAGGTGAGACCCACCGATGGTCGCCTACATCATCCGGCGCGTGATCGTCGGCTTGCTCATGCTGGTGGCGATGAGCTTCATCGTCTTCGCACTGTTCATGAAGAACCCGGTCGACCCGGCACAGTTCTCCTGCGGCAAGAACTGCCCCCCCGAGCGCATCGAGGAGACCCGTCAGGCCCTCGGCTACGACCAGCCCCTGCTGGTCCAGTGGGGCAACTTCGCGAAGGGCGTCGTCGTCGGCCGCGAGTACCCCGCCGACGAGGCGATGCGCGAGGCGAACCCCGAGCTGGTCACCGAGTGCGCGGCTCCCTGCCTGGGCTACTCCCAGCAGCTGCAGATGACGGTCAACGCTGAGATCGCGGAAGCAGCACCGATCTCGATCTCGATCGCCATGGTCGCGGTCACCATCTGGGTCATCTTCGGTGTTCTGTTCGGTGTGCTGGCCGCGATCGTCAAGGGCTCTCTCCTCGACCGCGGCGTCGTCGGCGCAACGCTGGCGCTCTACGCGTTCCCGACGTTCTTCGTGGGGGCGTTGCTGATCAACTTCGTAGCCATCAAGTGGGGGATCTTCCCGGCCCCCGGATACGTGCCGATAGCCGAGGGTGGTGTCGGGCAATGGCTGGTCCAGCTCATCCTGCCCGGGTTCACGCTCGCGGTGGTCTACATGGCGGGCTACGTACGCATGACCCGGGCGTTCGTTCTCGAGTCGATGAGCGAGGACTACATCCGCACCGCGAAGTCCAAGGGCGTCAAGAGTGGCAAGGTGCTGTTCAAGCACGCGCTGCGCGCGGCGCTGACCCCGCTGGTGACCATGTTCGGTCTCGACTTCGCTGCCGTCCTCGGCGGCGCGATCATCACCGAGGACGTCTTCAACTACTACGGTCTCGGAAAGCTCGCGGTGACCGCGAACGAGACCTACGACCTTCCCACGATCGTGGGCCTGGTGCTGCTCCTCGGGGCTCTGGTGATCATCGCCAACATCATCGTCGACGTCCTGTACGCCTTCATCGACCCGCGCGTGCGCGTCGCCTGAGGAGGATCTGATCCATGACTGACCTTTCCACGACGCCCGAGACGAGGCCGGCCAACGATGGCGCGTTCCTCTCGGTGCGGGACCTGAAGGTTCACTTCTCCACCTCCGACGGCATCGTCAAGGCGACCGACGGTCTCTCCTTCGAGCTCGAGCGCGGCAAGACGCTCGGCATCGTGGGCGAGTCCGGCTCCGGCAAGTCGGTCTCCAGCTCGGCGATCATGGGGCTGCACCGCGGCACCAACGCCATCCTGAGCGGCGAGATCATGCTCGACGGCGTCGACCTGCTCAAGGTGAGCAACGAGGACATGCGCAAGCGCCGCGGCCGCGACGTGGCGATGATCTTCCAGGACCCGCTCTCCGCGATGCACCCCTACTACTCGGTGGGCAACCAGATCATGGAGGCCTACCTGGTCCACAACAACGTGTCCAAGAGGGAGGCGCGCAAGCGCGCCATCGAGATGCTCGACCGTGTCGGCATCCCGCAGCCCGACCGTCGCGTGGACGACTACCCGCACCAGTTCTCCGGCGGTATGCGCCAGCGCGCGATGATCGCGATGGGGCTGATCAACAACCCGAGCCTGCTCATCGCCGACGAGCCGACCACGGCTCTCGACGTGACGGTCCAGGCGCAGATCCTCGACCTGCTCCAGGACCTGCAGCGCGACTTCGACGCCGCGGTCATCATCATCACCCACGACCTCGGTGTCGTGGCTGAGATGGCCGATGACGTACTCGTGATGTACGCCGGCCGCGCGGTCGAGTACGGCCCGTGCAAGGAGATCCTCACCCACCCGCAGATGCCCTACACCTGGGGCCTGCTCTCCAGCGTGCCGGATCTGACCGCATCGACCGAGGCCAAGCTGATCCCGATTCGGGGCAACCCGCCCTCGCTGCTCAACCCGCCGCCGGGATGCGCCTTCGAACCGCGCTGTGACCACGTTGCGAAGGTGGGCGGCGACCTGTGCCGGACGACCCTTCCCGACCTCACGCCGGCCAGCAGTGGTGGCAACCACACCAAGCGTTGCCACATCAAGAACGCCGACGAGGTCTACGAGGCAGAGATCCTGCCCGAGATCGCCCCTGACCTGGTGGAGGACTGATGAGCGACACCACGACCGCCCCTGCGGCCTCGGTCGCACCGGAGAGCACCGAGGCGGTGCTCTCCGTCGAGAACCTGAAGATGCACTTCCCGGTCAAGGGCAGTGGCGTGATCCGGCGTACGGTCGGGCACGTCAAGGCCGTCGACGGGGTCTCCTTCGAGGTTGCCAAGGGCAGCGCCCTCGGCCTCGTCGGCGAGTCCGGCTGTGGCAAGTCCACCACCGGGCGGATGGTGACGCGGCTGTACCAGCCCACCGAAGGGAAGATCAACTTCGAGGGCACCGACATCGCCAACTACTCGGGTAGGAAGCTGCACCCGATGCGTCGGGAGATCCAGATGATCTTCCAGGACCCGTCGACCTCGCTGAACCCGCGTCACACGGTCGGGTCGATCATCGGCGCGCCGCTGCGGATCCACAACATGGTGCCCAAGGACAAGGTGCTCAGCCGGGTCCAGGAGCTGCTCGAGCTCGTCGGCCTCAACCCCGAGCACTACAACCGCTACCCGCACGAGTTCTCCGGCGGCCAGCGCCAGCGCATCGGCATCGCCCGGGCCATGACCCTGCAGCCGAAGCTGCTCGTCGCCGACGAGCCGGTCTCCGCGCTGGACGTGTCGATCCAGGCCCAGGTGATCAACCTTCTGCAGGACCTGCAGAAGGAGTTCGACATCTCCTACCTGTTCATCGCGCACGACCTCGCCATCGTTCGTCACTTCTGCCCCGAGGTCGCGGTGATGTACCTCGGCAAGATCGTGGAGATCGGTGACCGCGAGTCGATCTACGAGCACGCTCACCACCCCTACACCCAGGCGCTGCTCTCCGCCGTGCCCGACGTGAAGCAGGCCGCGATCGGCGGCCGCCGTGAGCGGATCCGGCTGGAGGGCGACGTACCTTCGCCGATCAACCCGCCCTCGGGCTGCCACTTCCGCACCCGCTGCTCCATCGCCAAGGACATCTGCTCCGTGGTCGAGCCGCCGCTGCTGCAGATCGGCAAGAAGCACAAGGTCGCCTGCCACTTCCCGGGTGAGATCCACCAGCACCCGGAGAAGCCGATCACCGCGCCGCTCCTGGGCGTCGACGAGTTCGGTGCGCCGGACCCGGGTGCGAGCCCGGCGGAGGTCCCGGGCGACGGTCCGGGCTACGCCGACACCTGGTACGACCTGGCGAACAACTCGCGGGGTCGCTCCTGAGAATCTCCGGCGTATCGCCGAGATTACGAAAGACGGTCCGCAGCCTTTGGCTGCGGGCCGTCTTTGTTACGTATGTGTCACACGTCACTGTCGGTATCGAACCGTTACCTGTAGCCCCGCCCGAACCGCTGGAACTTGGCATACCTTGATGCAGCGCACCGGCTCGGGACGGCGCGAAGTGGTCTGTTCTTGGGCGTGACGAGCCTTGGCATCGAACGGAGATCCGAGCGTATGACTGTGTCCGAAGTGTTGATCCAGGGTCCTGATCCCGAGATCGATCCGGAACCGAGGTCGGGCGATGTCGCCGGCCGTTCGCCGATGCGGATCGCCATGGACCGCCTCCTCTCGGACAAGGTCGCGATGATCTGCGCCGGAATCGTGCTGCTCTTCGTCCTGATCGCCATCTTCGCGCCGCTGCTGTGCAAGCTGTTCGGCGTCGAGGTGCGAGCCGGCGACCCGGTCACCGACACCGACTCGTTCAACTACCCTGTCATCGGCCCGCCCAACTACGGGTTCACCTGGGAGGCGCCGCTCGGCCTGGAGCCCAACTCCGGCAACGACCTGCTCGCGGAGTGGTTCTACGGCGCGCGTACGTCCCTGCTGGTCGCCACGATCGCCACGGTCGTCTCGACCGTCGTCGGCGTGGTGCTCGGCCTGATCGCGGGCTACAGCCGCGGCTGGGGTGACCGGGTGATCACGTTCTTGATCGACCTCTTCCTCACGCTGCCGTTCCTGCTGGTCGCGATCGCGATCTCGCCGATGCTCGTGGAGCGTTGGCGGGAGAACCCGACGATGCTCGACAACGCCTCGCTGATCGCGCTCATCGTGATCCTCTCGATCTTCGGGTGGATGGGCCTGGCCCGGCTGATTCGCGGCGAGGTGATCTCGCTGCGCGAGCGCGAGTTCATCGAGGCCGCGCACGTCCTCGGGATGCCGACCCATCGGATCCTGTTCAAGGAGCTGCTCCCCAACCTGATCGCTCCGATCGTCGTCTCGTTCTCGCTGAGCCTGCCGGCCACGATCGCCGCGGAGGCAACGCTGGCCTACCTCGGCGTCGGTGTCACAGGACGCCCGTCCTGGGGACAGACGATCCTGCGCGCGCAGAACTGGTTCGACGAGTACCCCTTGTACCTCTACGCGCCGATTGTCGGGATCGTGGTCCTGGTTTTCGCGCTCAACCTGCTCGGAGACGCCATTCGCGACGCCTTCGACCCCAAGTCTTTCCGGTGAGCACGTCGTCGGAGAGAGGCATCAACCATGGAAGGTGGAGACCTACGATGCGATTGAAGAGAACAGTGATCGCCGCCAGTGCGATCGCTGCGCTGACGCTCACCGCTGCGTGTGGTGGCGGGGACGGCGGCGGCGAGGACCCGGCCGGCGAGTTCAAGGCCGGCGGCGGCGCCGGCGCGGGCAAGGACGCCACGGCCGAGGGGCCGCTGGAGATCCCGTCCGACGCCAAGAAGGGCGGCACGATCACCGTGCTGTCCAACAACGCCCCCCACACCCTGGACCCGACCCGGACGTACTACACCGACTCCGGTGCGATCATGTCCGGCCTGGTGACCCGCTCGCTGACGCAGTACGTCTACGACGAGGAGAGCGGCGACTCCGTTCTCGTCCCCGACCTCGCCACCGACCTCGGTCAGGTCTCCGAGGACGGTCTGACCTGGACCTTCACGCTGAAGGACGGGATCAAGTACGAGGACGGCACCGACGTCACCGCCGAGGACGTCGTCTACGGCATCAAGCGCTCCTTCGCCCTCGACACCCTGACCGACGGCCCGACGTACCAGACGACGTTCTTCAAGGACGGCGACAAGTACAAGGGTCCGTTCGCGGACACCGACGCCGAGCTGAAGAAGCTCCCCGACTACGACGCCAGCGCCGGCTGGTACGGCGGCGAGGACTACGACGGCGTCGAGGCCGACGGCAACAAGGTGATCATCCACCTGGCCCAGCCGTTCCCCGAGCTCGACTACTACGCCTCGTTCCCGGTCTTCTCGCCGATCCCCAAGGCCAAGGACAAGGACCCGCTGGCCTACGAGAGCCACCCGATGGCGACCGGGCCCTACAAGTTCGAGTCCTACAAGCCCGGCACCTCGCTGATGCTGGTCAAGAACGACCAGTGGGACCCCGACACCGACCCCGGCCGTATCCAGGCCGCCGACGCGTTCGACTTCAAGTTCGCCCAGGACACCGCGAAGCTCGAGAACCAGATCCTCGGTGACAAGGGCGCGGCGCAGACGATGATGACGTACGACGACGTCACGCCGCCGACCTACAAGTCGATCAAGGAGAGCGCGCCGGACAACCTCATCGAGGGCACCTCGCCGTGCACCTACATGTACCGTCCGGACCAGACCAAGATCAAGGACAAGAAGATCCGCGAGGCGATCAGCTGGGCCTACCCCTACCAGGCTGCCTGGAAGGCTTCCGGCGAGATCGTCGGCGTCACCATCCAGCCCGGCACCTCGCTCCTGCCCCCGGGCACCGCGGGCCGGGTCGAGTACCAGTACCCGAAGGGTCAGGACGGCCAGACCACCGACCCGGAGAAGGCCAAGGCGCTGCTGAAGGAGGCCGGGGCCGAGGGCTTCGAGCTGAAGTGGCACTACCAGCGTGACGACGAGAACTCGGTGGCCAAGAAGGACCAGATGGTCAAGGGCTTCGAGGCCGCCGGCTTCAAGGCGACCCCGGTGGCCTCGACCGACGAGACCTACCGCGACGACGAGAGCAACCTGGACGCTCCGGTCAACCTCCGCTACGGCGGCTGGTGCTCCGACTGGCCCTCGGGCGGCTCGTGGTTCCCGGCGCAGTGGATCGGCTCGAACGCCAACAAGCCGGGCATGCCGAACCCGACCAACTTCAAGGAGGCCGACGCTGACGCGAAGCAGGCCGAGATCCTGAAGATGGACGCCGACGAGGTTCCCGCGGCCTGGGGCGAGTTCGACAAGTGGATGCAGGAGACCTACATGGTCGAGATCAACGCCGGCTACGACGCGAACGCCTTCATCAAGGGCTCGCAGGTCGGCGGGGTCGTCAACGACCCGGTCAAGGGCATGCCGAGCTTCTCCATCATGTACCTGAAGTGAGGTGATCCGGCCGGCGCGGGTTCTCCCACGCCGGCCGGACCCAGCACGTCGGACACTGCAAGTCGGACCCAGCAGCTCCGGGCCAGCTCCCGGTGGAAATCTTTCTAGGAAGCGAGACCTCCGTCCCATGATCGGTTTTGTCGTACGCCGGTTGATCTCAGCGGCGCTCGTGCTGTTCGTGATCTCGGTGGCGGTCGTCGCGCTCTTCACCTATGGCCCGAGTGACCCGGCGGACGCGATGTGCCCCGAGCCCAAGTGCACCGCCGAGCGTCAGGACGCGATCCGGGAGGCGCTCAACCTGGACGCTCCGCTCCATGTTCAGTACGCCGAATACATGACCGGCATCGTCAAGGGTCGCGAGATCGCGTTCGGCTCCGAGTCGTACGACTGCGAGGCTCCGTGCTTCGGGGTCAGCTTCATCTACCGGGTCAATGTCTGGGACGACATCAAGGACCGGATCGGGCCGACGGTCTCGGTGGCGGTCGGCGCCGGCGTCACGATCCTGCTCATCGGTGTGCCCATCGGAATGTTCGCGGCCGGGCGTCGGGGGACCTCGGCGGACAAGGCCGTGATCGGCGCGACCCTGGTGATCGAGTCGATTCCCTACTATCTGTTCGTCCTGCTCGCGTTCCTCTATCTCGCGGTCAGCGCCGGGATCTTCCCGCAGGAGGGCTACCACCCGCTGACCGACTCACCGCTGAAGTGGGCATGGGGCCTGATGCTGCCCTGGCTCGCGCTCGGCCTGGTGAACTCCTCCAAGTACGCCCGGTTCACCCGTGGCTCGATGATCGAGGCCTTCAACCAGGACTACGTCCGGACGGCGCGCGCCAAGGGGCTTCCAGAGCGCAGGATCGTCAACAAGCACGCGCTGCGTGCGGCCGTCGTTCCGATCGTGACGATCTTCGGCATCGACTTCGGATCGCTGCTGACGGGCACCATCTTCACCGAGCTCATCTTCGGCATCCCCGGCCTCGGTCTGCGGGCGCTCAACGCGGTCAGCCAGAGCGACCTGCCGGTCATCGAGGCGACCACGCTGATCTCCGCCTTCATCATCGTGGTCACCAACCTCCTGGTCGACCTCTTCTACAGCGTGCTCGACCCACGCGTACGGCTCAGCTGACCCCCGCCCCTGTCGGCTGAGTCTGTCGGTGCCGACCACTAGGGTTGGCGTGTGGACGGGTTGTTTGAGATGGGGGCTGGTGCCGGCGCCTCGCGCGGCGGGTCGCTGAGCCACAGCGACCATGCGGCCGCGCCGCTGGCGGTGCGGATGCGGCCGCGTACGCTCGAGGAGCTCGTGGGCCAGAGCTCGCTCAAGGCGTCCGGGTCACCGCTGCACCAGGTGGTCGAGGGCGGACAGTCGCTCTCGCTGCTGCTGTGGGGGCCGCCGGGGACCGGGAAGACGACCATCGCCTCGATCGTGAGTCGCTCCACCGACCGCCGCTTCGTCGAGGTCTCCGCGGTCTCGGCCGGGGTCAAGGAGGTCCGCGCGGCGATCGACGCGGCCCGTGCCGAGCTGGTCGCGACCGGCAAGGAGACGGTGCTCTTCGTAGACGAGGTCCACCGGTTCAGCAAAGCGCAGCAGGACGCGCTGCTGCCGGGCGTGGAGAACCGCTGGGTCACGCTGGTCGCCGCCACCACGGAGAACCCTTTCTTCTCGGTGATCTCGCCGCTGCTGTCGCGCTCGCTGCTGCTGCGGCTCGAGTCGCTCACCGACGACGACATCCGTGGCGTACTGCTGAAGGCGGTCGAGGACGAACGCGGCCTCGGCGGCTCGGTGACGCTGACGGACGAGGCGCTCGACCATCTCGTACGCCTCGCGGGCGGCGACGCACGGCGGTCGCTGACGTACCTGGAGGCCGCGGCGGGAGCTGCGTCCGGGGGGAAGATCACCCTCGAGGCCGCCGAGCGGGCGGTCGACCAGGCGGCGGTGCGCTACGACCGGCAGGGCGACCAGCACTACGACGTGGTCAGTGCCTTCATCAAGTCGGTGCGCGGCTCGGACGCCGACGCTGCGCTGCACTACCTGGCGCGGATGATCGAGGCGGGGGAGGACCCCCGGTTCATCGCCCGCCGGCTGATGATCCTCGCCTCCGAGGACATCGGCCTGGCCGACTCGACCGCGCTGCAGACCGCAGTGGCCGCGGCCCAGACGGTGCAGCTGATCGGGATGCCCGAGGCTCAGCTCACCTTGGCGCACGCGACGATCGCGCTCGCCGTCGCGCCGAAGTCCAACGCGGTCACCAACGCCATCTTCGCCGCTCGCGCCGACGTCGCGGCCGGGAAGATCGGCAACGTCCCGCCACATCTGCGCGATGCTCACTACGAGGGCGCGAAGAAGATCGGGCACGGGGAGGCGTACAAGTACGCCCACGACGAGCCGTTCGGCATCGCGACGCAGCAGTACGCACCCGACGCCGTGGCCGACGCGGAGTACTACCAGCCGACCACCCACGGAGCCGAGGCCGGAGTGAAGGAACGTTGGGAGCGTGTCCGGAAAATCGTGCGCGGACAGGATGGATAGGGTAGGCGCACGATGACGAACTCGAGCATGCCCGGGTGGGCGCTGGTGGCGACGCTGACCGCGGTGGGGGTCCTGGTCCTCATCTCGCTGGTGGTCGTGCTGCTCGCGCTCCGGGCGCGCCGCGCCGCACGGCGCCGGCTCGAGGAGGCCGAGGCCAGCGAGGCCGAGCTGCGCGAGCGGCTCGAGGCGCTGGAGAAGCGGCTGGCTCCGGCCGAGCCGGTCGGCCGGCGGCGGCGCCGGGAGGCCGCCGAGAGAGAGTATGTGATCACCTCCCTCGGGGAGGACGGCGAGCCTGCCGAGGTGGAGCAGGTGGTGCAGCGTACGTTGACCGCACCCGCCTTCGCGGACGCAGTGTTCCGGGAGACCGTCGTGCACGGTGCCGCGCTGGTCCACGGGGTGCGCCGGGCGCTCTCGCCCGAGGTGCGGTTCAAGATCCGCTACGAGATGCACCGCGAGGTCAAGCGGGCACGCAAGGACCGGAAGAGCGAGATGCGCGAGGCGCTGCGCGAATACCGTGCGCGCCAGCGCGCGGCAGTTGACGAGGACATACGTATGGAGGACTCCCGATGAGGGGCGCGATCTGGTTCGTGGTCGGTGCGGGTGCGGGCGTGTACGCGATGGTCAAGGGGCGGCGGGCCGCGGAGGCGTTCACCGCCGACGGCCTGCGCGACCGGGCCCAGGCGCTCGGCGTCGGCGCGCGGATCTTCCGCGACGAGCTGGCCACCGGCAAGGCCGAGAAGGAGCTCGAGCTTCGCGAGTGGATCGAGACGACCGGAGCGAGGTCGGGCGGCGAGCTTGCTCGTCCGCCCGCGCCGAGCGAGGGAGTGACCGCGCGCAGCGCGGAGGCCCGCACTGCGGGGCCGAAACAGATTGGCGCCGCGGGTGTCGGTCAGCAGAGACTTGGATTGACAGGGCCCGAGAACGAGGCCCAGCAGAACACGGAAGGCAGTAACCCCTGATGGAGTGGTTGAGCACGGCGGAGATCCGCCGCCGTTTCACGGCGCATTTCGCCGAGAACACGAGTGTCGGCGAGCACACGGTGGTGCCGTCGGCATCGCTCCTGCTCGACGACCCCAACCTGCTCTTCGTCAACGCAGGCATGGTGCCCTTCAAGCCCTACTTCCTGGGCCAGGCGACCCCGCCCTACGACCGGGCGACCTCGGTGCAGAAGTGCATCCGTACGCCCGACATCGAGGAGGTCGGCAAGACCACCCGCCACGGCACCTTCTTCGAGATGTGCGGCAACTTCTCCTTCGGTGACTACTTCAAGGAGGGCGCGATCACGCTCGCCTGGGAGCTGGTCACCAAGTCGGTCGCCGACGGTGGCTTCGGCTTCGACGAGTCGGTCCTCTACCCCTCGGTGCTCAACGGCGACGAGGAGGCGGTCGCGCTCTGGAAGAAGATCTCCGGGCTGCCCGACGACCGCATCGTGCGGCTGCCCCCGAGCGAGAACTACTGGTCCATGGGCGTGCCCGGGCCGGGCGGTCCGTGCTCGGAGATCCTGATCGACCGCGGCCCGGAGTTCGGCGCCGACCGTGACTGGGACGCCGGCGACCGCTACCTGGAGTTCTGGAACCTCGTCTTCATGCAGGACAACGTCGTCGCGGCGCGGTCCAAGTACGACGTCGACATCGACGGCCCGCTCGCGCAGACCGGCATCGACACCGGCCTCGGCCTCGAGCGCGTCGCCTACCTCATGCAGGGCAAGTCCAACATGTATGAGACCGACGTCGTGTTCCCGGTCATCGAGAAGGCGATGGAGCTGACCGGGAAGAAGTACGGCGCCTCCTACGAGGACGACGTCCGCTTCCGGGTCGTCGCCGACCACGTGCGCTCCTCGCTGATGCTGATCGGCGACGGTGTGACCCCCGGCAACGAGGGCCGCGGCTACGTCCTGCGCCGCCTGATGCGTCGCGCGATCCGCAACATGCGCCTGCTGGGCTACGAGGACCCGGCGATGCCGGAGCTGTTGCCGATCTCCCGCGACAAGATGGGGGAGACCTACACCGACCTGCACACCGGTTGGGACCGGATCAAGCGGGTCGCCGACGCCGAGGAGGAGGCCTTCCGCAAGACCCTCGCGGCCGGCACCCAGATCTTCGACCTGGCCGCGACCGAGGTGAAGTCGAGCGGATCCACCACGTTCACGGGTGCCAAGGCGTTCCAGCTCCACGACACGTACGGCTTCCCGATCGACCTGACCCTTGAGATGGCCGCTGAGGCGGGCCTCGAGGTCGACGAGCCGGGCTTCCGTGGCCTGATGACCGAGCAGCGCGAGCGGGCCAAGGCCGACGCGCGCGCCAAGAAGGGCCAGCACGCCGACGTGTCGGTCTACCGCGGCATCCTCGACAGCAACGGGCCAACCGACTGGCAGGCCTACACGACCCTCGACACCGAGTCGAAGCCGATCGCCCTTCTCAAGGAGGGCAAGCGGGTCGACGTGCTCGGTCCCGAGGAGATCGGCGAGATCGTCCTGGACCGCACCCCGTTCTACGCCGAGTCCGGTGGCCAGTCCGCCGACGCCGGCATCATCGAGTTCGACGGCGGCCGACTCGAGGTCGTCGACGTGCAGCGGCCGGTCAAGGGCCTCGTGGTGCACCAGGTCCGGGTCGTCGACGGCGAGTTCCACGGCGGCGAGTCCCTCGTGCACGCGCAGGTCGACCCCGAGTGGCGTCTCGGCGCCCGCCAGGCCCACTCCGGCACCCACGTGGTGCACGCGGCGCTGCGCGAGGTGCTCGGCCCGACCGCGCTGCAGTCGGGTTCCTACAACCGCCCGGGCTACCTGCGTCTCGACTACGGCTGGACCAAGGGCCTGACGCCTGCGCAGATGCACGAGATCGAGGAGGTCTCCAACAACGCGCTCCGGGCGGACCTGCCGGTCTCCTGGGACTACATGACGCTGCCGCAGGCCAAGGAGTGGGGCGCGATCGCGCTCTTCGGCGAGACCTACGACGACTCCAAGGTGCGCGTCGTCGAGATCGGCGGCCCCTGGTCGCGTGAGCTGTGCGGTGGCACCCACGTGGACCACTCCGCCCAGATCGGCACCATCGTGGTCACCTCGGAGGCCTCGGTCGGCTCCGGCAACCGGCGCATCGAGGCCTACACGGGCGTCGAGGGCTTCAACTACCTCGCCCGTGAGCGTGACGTGGTCTCCGAGCTCAACCTGCTGCTCAAGACGAAGTCCGACGACGTCGTCGGCCGGGTCTCCGACCTCATGGAGCGGCTCAAGGCCGCCGAGAAGGAGATCGCCCGGGCGCGTACGGCACAGCTGCTCGCCTCCGGTGGCTCGATCGCGGCCTCCGCGGTCGACGTCAACGGCGTCCAGCTCGTCGCCCAGCGGGTCCCCGGAGTCAGCGGCGGCGACGCACGCACGCTCGCCCAGGACGTACGCGCCCGGCTCGGTGACGCGCCGGCGGCTGTGGTCCTCATCGGGGACGCTGACGACAAGGTCGCCGTCGTGGCCGCGGTCAACCCGGCCGGCATCGCCAAGGGCGTCAAGGCGGGTGACCTGATCAAGGAGCTCGCGCCGGTCGTGGGTGGTCGGGGCGGGGGCAAGCCGGACTTCGCCCAGGGCGGCGGCACCGACGTCTCCAAGATCGACACTGCGCTCGGAATGGTCGCGACGCTGGTCGCGCAAGCCTGATGCGGCACGGCGTACGCCTCGGTCTCGATCCTGGCGACGCCCGGATCGGCGTCGCCAGGAGTGACCCCACGGGGTTCCTGGCGACGCCGCTCGAGACGGTCAAGAAGGGCCGCGGAGACCTCGCCCGTCTGCAGGCGATCGTCGCCGAGATCGCTGAGGAGTCGACGATGCTCGAGGTGGTCGTCGGGCTGCCCCGGTCCCTCAAGGGAGGGGAGAACCCGGCGACTGCTAAGGTCCGGGACTTCGCCGCGTCCTTGGCGCGACGAGTGGCCCCGGTCCCGGTTCGCCTTGTCGACGAACGACTCACCACAGTTTCCGCGGAGGCTATGCTCCGAGACCGGGGGCGCAAGGGTCAGGACCGCCGAGCCGTGGTGGACATGGCCGCGGCGGTTGTGATCCTGCAACACGCATTGGACAGTGAGCGCGCTTCGGGGACCGCGCCTGGAGAGATCGTTGAGGTCGGTCATTGAGTGAGCGCTACTACCCCCCGGACCCGCGCGACCCGCGTCGCCCTGGCCAGGGGTCATATGGTCGCGATCCGCGCGGTGGCCATCCGCCACGGCAGCAGCCTCCGCAGGATCCCCGCGACCCACGCCGGATGCCGCCGCAGATGCCGGGGCAGATGCCTCCGCAACAGGGCCAGCCGGGCCGGCGCCCGGGGCCTCGTCCGGTGCCCGGTGCCGGCACGCCCCCGCCGGGCTACGGCCGGCAAGAGCCGCCGCAGCGGCCGGGCGGCTACGGCGGGCCGACCTACCAGCAGCAGCCTGCCTTCTTCGAGGGCGGCCCCGCCGACCACGACCCCTACTTCGACGAGGAGCCGCCCAAGCGCAAACGACGCTTCGGTGGCTGTCTGGCCGTGCTGGTGGCGATGGCGGTCGTCCTCGGCGGGTTCTACTTCGTGGGCGACCGGGCCATCGACTACGTCAAGGACATGGTCGCGCCGCCGGCCGACTACCCGGGACCCGGCACCGACCCCGTCTCGTTCGAGGTGCACGAGGGTGACTCGGTCTCAGCCGTCGGCCGCAACCTGAAGGAGGTCGGCGTGGTGGAGTCGGTCGACGCCTTCATCGAGGCGGCCAACGCCGAGGGGCTGACCGTCCAAGTCGGTTTCTACCCGCTGAAGAAGCAGATGAAGGCCGCCGACGCCGTCGAGATCCTCGCCAACCCGGAGAACATCGACACGGTCAACGTGACCATCACCGAGGGGTCGCGCGCCAAGGCGATCTACAAGGTGCTCGCCGAGAAGACCGGGAAGAAGCCGGCCGAGTTCAAGAAGGCCGCCCAGGACACCGAGGCGATCGGTCTGCCCGACTACGCCGAGGGCAACGTCGAGGGTTACCTGTTCCCGGCGACGTACGCCTTCCCGCCGGACGCGACGCCGACCGAGATGCTGGCGATGATGGTCGACCGGTGGGAGCAGGCGCTCGGCGACAACGACATCGAGGCGCGCGCCAAGCAGCTCAAGTGCGGTGGCGGCAAGGCGTGTACACCCGAGCAGATCATGACCGTGGCCTCGCTCGTGGAGGCGGAGGGTCGCGGCGACGACATGGCCAAGATCGCCCGGGTCATCTACAACCGAGTCGAGAATCCCGGCACGGCCGGCCAGGCGGGCTTCCTGCAGATCGACGCGACGGTCAACTACGCGCTCGGGAAGTCTGGAAGCACCGAGCTCGGTGGCGTCAATGTGCAGTCCGTCGACTCGCCCTACAACACCTATACCAACAAGGGCCTGCCTCCGGGGCCGATCGGTGCGCCGGGTGATGAAGCGATCCAGGCCGCGCTCAACCCGGCGGAAGGTGACTGGTACTACTACGTGACCGTCAACCTGAAGACCGGCGAGACGAAGTTCGCCAAGAACTATGACCAATTCTTGAAGTTCAAGGCCGAGTACAAGGACTACTGCGCAACCGAGTCCAAGAGCTGCTGAGGAGAAGACCTGAGTGAAGTGTGCTGTCCTGGGTGATCCGATCGATCACTCGCTCTCCCCGGTCCTTCACCAGGCGGCGTACGCCGAGCTGGAGATGTCCGACTGGTCCTACACCTCCACGCGCGTGCAGGCCGGTGGCCTGGCGAAGTACGTCGCGGACCTCGGCGGCGACTGGCCGCCGAGCCGGTGGCGTGGGCTGTCGGTGACGATGCCGCTCAAACGGGAGGCGTACGAGCTGGCGCGGTCGATGTCGCCGCGAGCGCGGCTCGTGGGGGCGGTCAACACGCTGGTGCGCTCCTCGCACGGCTGGGTGGGGGACAACACCGATCTGCCAGGCGCTGTCGCGGCGATCCGGGAGCGCGCGGGCGAGGGATTCTCCTGCACGTCCGGTGCGATCCTGGGCGCCGGCGCGACCGCGGCCTCCACGGGTCTCGCGCTCGCCGAGCTGGGTGCCTCCCGGATCACGCTGCTGGCGCGCAACCCAGGGGCGGCGGGGGAGACGATCGAGATGATCTCGCGTCACCGGAGCAAGCCCGTCGTCTCGGTGCTGCCGCTCGACTCGGCGGCCGACGGTGTCGACGTGGTCGTCTCCACTGTTCCGGCGAAGGCGCAGACCCCGGAGCTGATCGACCGCTGGGCCTCGACACCGGTCGTCTTCGACGTCGTCTACGACCCGTGGCCCTCGCCCCTGCTGTCGGTGACCCCTGGGGTGGCGGTGAGCGGCCTGGACCTGCTCGTGCACCAGGCGGTGCTGCAGTTCGAGCTCTTCACCGGCCGGACCGCGCCGCTCGCTGCGATGCGGGCGGCGGGGGAGAAGGCGCTCGGCATCATGGAGCCGACACCGGCATGAGTCCCGGGGCGGTCGTGCTGGTGAGTGCGGCCGTCGCCGGTCTGCTCGCTCTCGGGGTGCCGACGCTGCTCCGCCGGCTCCCCGAGCCGGTCGACGACCCGCCAGCGGTCTCCTATGCCACCGTGGCCGGATGGCCCCCGCTGCTGCCTCTCGCGGTGGGCGTCTCCGCGGCGCTCGCCGGGCTGCTCGCCTGGCAGGTGGAGCCGTCGAGACTGATGGTGGCCCTGGTGCCCCTCACCCCTGTCTGGGTGCTGCTCGCCTATGTCGACTGGCGCGTCCAGCGGCTGCCGAAGGTGCCGATCCTGGTGGCGACTGCGGTCGCGCTCGGCCTGCTCTGTGCCGAGTGGCTCTGGACGCGTGACACCGCGGCGGCACTCGGCGCCCTGGCCGGGCTGGTGATCGCGCGCTCGGCGTTCTGGCTGTTGTGGCGGGTGCTGCCGCACGCGATGGGCTTCGGCGACGTACGGCTGGCGGCGCTCGTCGGCCTGGTCCTCGGTCGGCTCGGCTGGGAGCAGCTGGCGGTCGGGCTGTGGGCCGGGCTGGCGCTCTTCGGCGTCTGGGGCATCGGGCGCGCCGTCGCGCAGCGCTCGCGTACGGCGATGCGCGAGTCCCTGGCGTACGGGCCGTTCATGATTCTGGGCATGCTCGTCGGTGTGCTCGCCGTCTCGCTTTGAGGCCGGGTGCACGGGGTTGCGTGGCCGGGATGAAAGACTGGCGCCATGTTGCGTTGGCTCACTGCGGGCGAGTCCCATGGTCCGTCCTTGACGGCCGTGATGGAGGGTCTGCCCGCCCACGTCCGGATCACCTCTGACGACATCTCTGATGCCCTGGCCCGGCGGCGGCTGGGCTATGGCCGCGGTGCCCGGATGAAGTTCGAGAAGGACCAGGTGCGGATCACCGGCGGCGTGCGCCACGGGGAGAGCCAGGGCGGTCCGGTCGCGATCGAGGTCGGCAACACCGAGTGGCCCAAGTGGGAGACCGTGATGGCCTCCGACCCGGTCGACCCCGACGTGCTGGCCGGCCAGGCGCGCAATGCGCCGCTGACCCGTCCGCGGCCCGGCCACGCCGACCTGGTCGGGATGCAGAAGTACGACTTCGACGACGCCCGCCCGATCCTGGAGCGTGCCTCGGCCCGTGAGACCGCGGCCCGCGTCGCGCTCGGCGCGGTCGCCTCGGCCTTCCTCGAGCAGGCGCTCGGCGTCCGCCTGGTCTCCCACGTCCTGGAGATCGGCGGGGTCCGTACGCCCGGCCGCGAGGTCCCCGCTCCCGAGGACGTGGCGCGCCTGGACGAGGACCCGGTGCGGGTGCTCGACCCCGACGGCTCCAAGCAGATGGTCGCCCGGATCGACGAGGCCCACAAGGACGGTGACACCCTTGGCGGCGTCGTCGAGGTCGTCGTCCACGGGCTGCCGCCGGGCCTCGGCTCCCACGTGCACTGGGACCGGCGCCTCGACGCCCGGCTCGCCGGTGCGCTGATGGGCATCCAGGCGATCAAGGGTGTCGAGGTCGGCGACGGCTTCGAGCTCGCCGCGACCCCGGGCTCCAAGGCCCACGACGAGATCGTTCCCTCCGCCGACGGCATCCGCCGTGCCTCCGGGCGCTCCGGCGGCACCGAGGGCGGCATGTCGACCGGCGAGATCCTGCGCGTGCGCGCCGCGATGAAGCCGATCGCGACCGTGCCGCGGGCACTGCGCACCGTCGACGTGGCCACCGGCGAGGAGGCCGTCGCGCACCACCAGCGCTCCGACGTCTGCGCGGTGCCCGCCGCCGGCGTCGTCGCCGAGGCGATGGTCGCGCTCGTGCTGGCCGAGGCGGCGCTGGAGAAGTTCGGTGGCGACTCGGTCGCCGAGACCGCGCGCAACGCCAAGGCCTACCTCGAGAACCTGAGGTACTCGTGATGCCCGCCATCGTGCTGGTCGGCCCGATGGGCGCCGGGAAGTCCACGGTCGGGGCGCTGTTGGCCTCCCGTCTCGGGGTGACCCTGCGTGACACCGACGAGGACATCGCGGCGGCCGCAGGCAAGAGCGTTCAGGACATCTTCGTCGATGAGGGCGAGGCCCACTTCCGCTCGGTCGAGGCCTCCGCCGTCGCGGCTGCCCTGGCCGAGCACGACGGAGTGGTCTCCCTCGGCGGCGGTGCCGTGCTGGCCGAGCAGACCCAGATCCTGCTCAAGGAGCACACCGTCGTCTACCTGCGGGTCGGGGTCGCCGACGCGGTCAAGCGGGTCGGCCTCGGCTCGGGCCGTCCGATGCTGCTCGGCAACGTACGCGGCCGCATCAAGACGCTCCTGGAGGAGCGCGCACCCATCTATGAGTCGGTCGCGACGCTCGTCGTCGACACCGACGGCCGCTCGGCTGACGACGTCGCCGCCGAGCTCGCCACCGCCCTCACCGCGCTGAACACCACGGAGTAGAAGTGACTGAGACCGTCATCAGGGTCGAGAGCGCCGCTGCGTACGACGTCGTCATCGGTTCCGGCCTCGCCGGCCGGCTCCAGGGACTGCTGGGCGAGAGCGTCGAGCGGGTGGCCTTCCTCTACGCCGCCGACCTGGCCGAGTACGCCGAGCCAGTGCTCGAGGAGCTGCTGAAGCACTACGACGTGCTCGGCCTCGGTCTGCCCAGCGGGGAAGACCAGAAGACGGTCGCGGTCGCCAACGACTGCTGGGAGGCGCTGGGGGAGCGGGGCTTCACCCGCTCCGACGCCGTCGTCACCTTCGGTGGCGGCGCGACCACCGACCTCGGCGGGTTCGTCGCGGCCGGCTGGCTGCGCGGCGTACGCGTCGTGCACGTGCCCACGACGGTGCTCGCCATGGTGGATGCCGCGGTCGGCGGCAAGACCGGCGTGAACACCGCTGCCGGGAAGAACCTCGTCGGTGCGTTCCACGAGCCGGCCGGGGTGCTGTGCGACCTCGCGCTGCTCGAGACCCTGCCCGAGGCCGACCTGATCGCCGGGCTCGGCGAGGTCGTCAAGTGCGGCTTCATCGCCGACCCCGAGATCCTGCGTCTGGTCGACGAGACGGACAAGATCACCGCGTCCTCGCCCGTTCTCGCCGAGCTGGTCGAGCGTGCGATCCGGGTCAAGGCCGAGGTCGTCGCCGCCGACCTGAAGGAGACCGGCGGCGCCGACGGCCACCCAGGCCGCGAGACGCTCAACTACGGCCACACCCTCGCGCACGCGCTCGAGAAGCACTCCGGCTTCTCGATCCGCCACGGCGACGCGGTCGCCGTCGGCTGCGTGTACGCCGCCGAGCTCGCCCGTCTCGCCGGAGTCCTCTCCGACGACGTCGCCGCCCGGCATGCGCCGACGTTTGCGAAGGTCGGCCTCCCGACCACCGTCAAGGAGCTCGGCGTCGATGCGGGCTTCGACGACCTCATCGGCGCGATGCGGGTCGACAAGAAGGCCCGCGGCTCGGTCCTCCGCTTCCTCGTCCTCCACGACCTCGCCACCCCGCGCATCCTCACCGGACCGTCGGAGGAGCAGCTGCGCGAGGCGTACGCGGTGGTAGCGGGTTAGGACGCCCTCCGCTGGACGCCGAGCGGATCGCTATGACAGAGGGTCCGACCTTGTGAATCATTCACAAGGTCGGACCCTCTGTCATAGCGATTGCGGAGCTCAGTCCTCCTCGGCTCGGCTCACTTACCGGACCAGCGGGCGATGTCCTCGTCGGTGACCTCGACCGGGCCTTCGACACGCTGCGTCACCCGGATGTGGTTGCCGAAGGGATCACGGAAGGCACAGTCGATGCCGTAGGGCTGCTTGGTGGGCTTGTCGGTGAACTCGACTCCCTTGGCGGAGAGGTCCTCGTAGAGCTTCTCTGCGTCGTCGGTGTTGAAGATGACCACGGCGCCCATGGCTCCCTTGGTGACCAGGTCGCGCAGCTGGGCGGCCGTCTCCTCGCTGTGGGCGGGGGAGCCGCCCGGCACCTCGAGCAGCAGCTGGTGGTCCGGGTCGCCGGGAAGGTGGGTGGTGAGCCAGCGCATGAAGCCCATGTCGACGTCGCTCCCGACCTCCAGCCCGAGCTTGCCGACGTAGAAGTCGAGCGCCTCGTCCTGATCGAGCACGTAGATTCCGGTGATGTTGATGTTGGTCAGCATGCGACCAGTCTGCGGCGCTTCGCCGTCGCGCGCTTCTCCGAAACTGCTCAGCTCGCTGGCCGCATCCAGGCGCGGGCCACACACCCCGGCACGGCCGGGCTGTCGGCCCGGGCGCGGTAGTCGGTCGGCGAGGTGCCGACGATGTCGCGGAACGTACGGCTGAAGGTGCCGAGGCTGGTGAAGCCGACCGTGAGCGCGACCTCGGTGACCGGGGTCGCGGTGTCCCGTAGCAACGCCATCGACCGCTCGATCCGCCGCCGCTGCAGGTAGCGGTGCGGCGTCTCCCCGAAGACCGCCTTGAACCTGCGGCTGAAGTGCGCAGGCGACACGTGGGCGACGCGGGCGATCGCAGCGACGTCGAGCGGCTCGGCGTAGTGCCGGTCCATCGCGTCACGCGCCCGCAGCAGGCGGCGATTCTCGTCCTCGCGCGGCGTCATGCCCCGAGCGTACGCCTGCGCAGAAGTCTCATGCTCGGCAAAAGCGTACCGAATTCGGTACGCTTTTGCCCGAGGTGGTTCCAATGAGTTATCGCAGTGTCCTACGCGAACTGGGTTTCGACAGCCACGGCATCGTCACGCTCGTGGAGGCCGAATCCGCTGGCGTGCCCGCGGTCGAGGTGCGAAAGCTGGCCTCCCGCGGAGCTCTGATCCGACTGGGCCAGGGCGTGTATCGGATGGCCGAGGTCCCGCCTGGGCCTCTGGACGAGTTCGCGGCTGCGGTGGCGTTGGTCGGTGCGGACGCTGTCCTGGCGGACGAGTCGGCGCTGGCTGCGTACGACCTCGGGCAGATCAACGTCCGTCGGATCAAGGTCGCGACGACCGCGCGAGTCCGCAAGCGGCTGCCGCCCACCGTCCAGATCGTTCGAAAGCACGTGCCACCGCACCTCCGAGCCGATATCGAGGGGATCGCCTCGATGCGTGTCGGCGCCGCTGCGCTCGCCTGTCGTGGCAAGGTGATGGAGACACGACTGGTCGATGCAATGAATGTGGCGGCGGCTCGCGGCCTGATCGACCACAACGAGGCACAGCGGGTCCTCTCGGAGTTGGAGGCGGCGGATGGGTGGAGCGGTGCCGAGGCGAGTCGGTGATCTGATCCGTGCGACGACGACCCTGGCTGCAGAGCGCGGCATCTCCCAGAAGCGACTGGTCGCTTTGGTCGCGAATGTGGTGCTTGCGCAGATGCTGCCCGACTCGGCGGTCAAGGGTGGCACGGGGCTGAAGCTGCGCTTCGGCGAGCGGCTCACCAGGGAGACCCCTGACGTCGATGTCGCCTATCGAGGTGACCTCGACGCGTTCCGCGATGAGCTGGCAGATCGGCTCGGCGTGGGTTGGCATGGGTTCACCGGCGAGGTGACGATGGGCGAACGGCGTGCGCCCGGGTCGGTCCCGGACGCGTACGTCATGCAGCCGTTCAGAGTGCGGCTCAAGTTCGCTCGCAAGACGTTCAAGGCGATCGACCTCGAGATCGGGTACGACGAGCTGGAGTCGACGACGAACGAGCCGCCCGAGCTGGTGATGTCGTCAGAGGTTCTGGAGATCTTCGAGGCGCTCGGTCTCCCCGAACCGGGCGCGGTGCGGGTCCAGCCGCTACATCACCAGATCGCTCAGAAGATCCATGCCTGCACTGCTCCGCGGAGCGAACGAGCCCACGACCTCGTCGACCTTCAGCTGATCGTTCCTGCGACGGACCCGAAGCTGGTTGCGAAGGTGACCCAGCGGCTCTTCGCATTCCGTCAGGAGCACGACTGGCCGCCGATGCTGTCGCCGGGCGCGCGATGGGGGTCGCTGTACGAAGAGGCGGCCGAGGGGCTCGCTGTGCTGGACTCGGTCTCCGAGGCGGGCGCCTGGCTCAACGACTACATCGCCGAGCTTGCGCGGGCAGAAGAGACCAGGCGGGCAGGAGACTCGGAGAAGCCCCAGCCCGCCTGACCTTCAACTCACAGACCCATGTCCTTGGCGATGATCAGCTTCATGACCTCGGAGGTGCCGCCGTAGATGCGGTTCACGCGGTTGTCGGCGTAGAGGCGGGCGATGGGGTACTCGTTCATGTAGCCGTAGCCGCCGTGGAGCTGGAGGCAGCGGTCGATGACGCGGTGGGCGACCTCGGTGCAGAAGAGCTTGGCGGAGGCGGCCTCGGCGGCGGTGAGGGTGCCGGCGTCCTCGGCCTCGATGGCGCGGTCGACCACGGCCTCGGCGGCGTCCACCTCGGCCTTGCAGGCGGCCAGCTCGAACTTGGTGTTCTGGAACGAGGCGACGGTGGTGCCGAAGACCTTGCGGTCGTGGACGTAGGCCTTGGCGAACTCGACCGCGGCCGCGGCCTGGGCGTAGGCGCCGACGGCGATGCCGAGACGCTCGACGGGGAGGTTCTGGCCGAGGTAGGAGAAGCCCTTGCCGACCTCGCCGAGTACGTCCTCGACGGGGACCTGCACGTCGGTGAAGGAGAGCTCGGCGGTGTCGGAGACCTTGAGCCCGAGCTTGTCGAGCTTACGGCCGACCTCGTAGCCCGGGAGCGAGGTGTCGACGGCGAGCAGGGTGATCCCGCCACGGCGGTCGTCGGCGGAGGCCGGCGCGGTGCGGGCGCAGACGATCACCCGGTCGGCGTTGACGCCGCCGGTGATGAAGGTCTTGGCGCCGTTGAGGATGTAGTGCTTGCCGTCCTCGGTGAGCTTGGCATTGGTGGTCATGCCGGCGAGGTCGGAGCCGGTGCCGGGCTCGGTCATCGCGATCGCCCACATCTCCTCGCCGGCGACGAAGCCGGGCATCCAGCGCTCCATCTGCTCCTTGGTGCCGAGGTTGAGGAGATAGGGCAGGCAGAGCCCGACATGGACGGACGAACCGCCGAAGGAGACACCGGCGCGGGCGAGCTCCTCGGTGATGACGGCGGAGTACTTGAACGACTCGATCCCGGCGCCGCCGTACTCCTCGGGCACCTGGATGCCCCACACGCCGAGCTCACCGAGCTTGAGGTAGAAGTCGTGGGGGACGATCCCGGCCTCGTACCACTCGTCGTAGACGGGGGTGACCTCCTTCTCGATGAACGAGCGGATGGTCTCGCGGAAGGACTGGTGGTCCTCGGTGTAGATGGTGCGGCGCATGATGGTGCTTTCTCCTCGGGTTCTTTCCGGTGGGGATCAGGGGCGGGCGCCGACGACGCGGAGCGCCAGGTCGGCATAGAAGTCGGCGAGGTCCTCGGGCGTCCAGGAGCCGTCGTCGCGATACCACCGGGCCAGGTCGATGCCGAGCGAGAGCAGGGCGGTGGCGGCCTTGGCCGGGTCGGGGGTGTCGAAGTCGCCGCTGCGTACGCCTTCCTCGACGACCTCACGCATGACGGTGTCGATGGCGCGGCGCAGCCCCGCGATCTCCCGGAAGTGCTCCTCGGTCAGCGCGGCGAGCTCGTAGTTGATGACGCGGGCCGTCGTGTGGGAGCGCGCGTGGAACAGGACATAGGTGCGTACGGCGGCCGCGACCCGCTCGGCGGGCGTGGCGTCGGCACGGGTCGCGTCGGTGACCGCCTCGAGGATCACCTCGTGGCCGCGCACCGCGATCGCGTGCAGGAGCTCCTCCTTGGAGCGGTGGTGGACGTAGACCGCGGCTGGGCTCAGTCCGGCCGCCGTGGCGATGTCGCGGGTGCTGGTGCCGTGGAACCCCTTGGCGGAGAATGCCTGGACCGCCGCGTCGAGCAGACGGGCACGGCTGCGGTCGCCGCGCGCCTGGGTGCTGGTGCGTACATCGGTCATGTGGTCAGTCTGACACAAAGGTAAGTGGGCGCTTAGATTCGGCTCGCGAAAACCGTGCAAGGATGCCGACGTGAGCAAAACGTTGAAGAAGGTCCTGGTCCTCAACGGCCCCAACCTCGGTCGTCTCGGGAAGCGTCAGCCCGAGATCTACGGGCACACCACCCACGACGAGCTCGCCGCGATGTGCGTCGACTGGGGTCATGCGCTCGGCTTCGCCGTGGACGTACGTCAGACCAACCACGAGGGCGACATGGTCGACTGGCTCAACGCCGCGGCCGACAAGGGCATCCCGGTCGTGCTCAACGCCGCCGCCTGGACCCACTACTCCTACGCCATCTATGACGCCTGCGCGCAGCTGACCGCTCCGCTGGTCGAGGTGCACATCTCCGAGCCGCTCGAGCGACCCGAGGTCTTCCGGCACACCAGCGTCATCACCCCACACGCGGCCGCGGTCGTCGCGGGCAAGGGCATCGACGGCTACCACGAGGCGCTCTCGGTCATCGCCGCGAAGCTCGGCACCGCGTGACGGATTGGGTCGGCGTACGTCTGTTGACTAGGATTCTCTGAGGCCCTTCGGGCCCCACGAACATTGACAATGAAGCCTGCATCGGTGCAGGTCAAAGAGACGAAGGCTGACGGACGGTTATGGCGACGACGAACGACCTCAAGAACGGCATGGTGCTGAAGATCGAGGGCCAGCTCTGGCAGGTGGTCGAGTTCCAGCACGTGAAGCCCGGCAAGGGTCCGGCCTTCGTCCGCACCAAGCTGAAGAACGTCGAGTCGGGCAAGAACGTCGACAAGACCTTCAACGCCGGCACCAAGGTCGAGACCGCCACGGTCGACCGCCGCTCGTTCCAGTACCTCTACAACGACGGCTCGAACTTCGTCTTCATGGACGTCGCCGACTTCGACCAGGTCGAGGTCGGCCCGGAGATCATCGGCGACAGCGCGGGCTTCCTCCTGGAGAACCAGGAGGTCATCCTGGCCACGAACGAGGGTCGCGTGCTCTTCGTGGAGCTCCCGCCGTCGGTCGAGCTCGTCATCTCCTACACCGAGCCCGGCGTCATGGGTGACTCGGCCACCGGCCGCACCAAGCCCGCCACCCTGGAGACCGGCGCCGAGATCCAGGTGCCGCTCTTCATCGAGCAGGGCGAGAAGATCAAGGTCGACACCCGCGAGGGCGGTTCCTACCTCTCCCGCGTCAAGGGCTGACCTGTGGCTCACGTCGCCACCGCCCGCACCAAGGCCCGTAAGCGCGCGCTCGACCTGCTCTTCGCCGCTGAGGCCCGTGGACTCTCCGCCGGTGATCTGCTCGACCAGCAGATCCGCGAGGGTGAGGTGCCCAACAACCCCTTCACGGTCAAGCTCGTCCGTGGCGTGGTCGCCGAGTCCGAGCGCATCGACGCTCTGATCGCCGCCTTCGCCAAGGACTGGTCGCTGGCCCGGATGCCCGCGGTCGACCGCAACGTTCTCCGCCTCGGCGTCTGGGAGCTCCTCGACGGCGATGTCGCCTCCGAGGTCGCGATCAGCGAGGCCACCGCACTGGTGACCGAGCTGTCGACCGACGACTCGCCGTCCTTCGTCAACGGCGTGCTCGCCGCGGTCGCGAAGGACCTCGCCAAGGCCTGATCGGCACGAGACGTACGCCTGTCCGGGACCGTTCCGGGCAGGCGTGGCGTCATTTCGGGTGCGGCGCGACGCGTGTGTTTTCCGGTTATCGACGATTGCTTCGGTCGGGACCGTATGTTTGGACCCAAGGCTGTGATGGAGGCCGTAACCAAGCACCCGTATTCGGAGAGCGCATGACGCAGGAGAACAACCCCTACGACGAGCCGGACTCGCGCACCCGGCCGGCCGGCACACCCTCGCACTGGGTGACGCCGCCCCCGCCGAACACGGCGGGAAGGCCGGTGACGCCCCCCAGCCAGCCCCATCCGGACCCGAGTCAGGAGGCGACTCGCATCACCAACCCACAGGTCACCACGACACCCGCCCCGCCCCCTCCGGTGGCGGTGACGCCGCCACCCCCGGCCGTTCACGGGCAGGAGGTCCCCAGCGCGACCGACTTCCTCGACCGGCGCGCGGAGTCGGCCGGGTTCGGCCCCGCGACCTGGGGCTGGCGAGGCGCGATCCGCAGGATGTCCGGCGGGCTGATCAGCCCGAAGATGGGGCAGGACGAGGTCGCCTATGAGCAGGACCGGGCGATGATCCAGCGGGACTTCGACGGACCGCGCACGATCGTCTTCATCAACCCCAAGGGCGGCGCTGCCAAGACCACCGGCGTGCTCGCGGCGGGCTACACCTTCGGCACCGTGCGCGGTGGCGGGATCGTGGCCTGGGACAACAACGAGACCCGCGGCACCCTCGGCATCCGCGGTATGCGGAGCACCCACCGCAACACCACCCGCGAGCTGCTCGACAACCTGGCCGCGTTCAACAACGTCTACCAGTCCCGCATCGGCGACCTCGGTGCCTTCGTACGCTCCCAGGGCGACGCCCACTTCGATGTGCTCGCCTCCGACGAGCGGCCCGATGTCACCGGCCAGATCCACGCCGACGACTTCGCGCAGGTGCACCAGCTGCTGGAG
This sequence comes from Nocardioides sp. NPDC127514, assembly GCF_040302125.1. Lineage (NCBI taxonomy): Bacteria > Bacillati > Actinomycetota > Actinomycetes > Propionibacteriales > Nocardioidaceae > Nocardioides > Nocardioides sp. NPDC127514. The sequence continues at coordinate 58,390 of NZ_JBEORF010000029.1, forward strand.
CGCTTCTACAAGGTGATCCTGGTCGACACCGGCAACAACATGCGTGCCGAGAACTGGCTGGCCGCGGCCGACACCGCCGACCTGCTGGTGGTGACCTCGACGGTGCGCGAGGACACCGGCTACAGCGGCCTGTGGATGCTCGACGCGCTCCAGGAGTCCGGCTACGCCGACCTCAAGCTGAAGACGATCACCGTGCTCTCCGACCCGTCCCCGAAGGTCGACACCAACCTGGCCCGCGACCTCACCGAGGTCTACCAGCAGCGCACCCGCGGGGTCTACCGGGTCCCGTTCGACCCGGTGCTCGTCGCGGGCTCCACGGTGCAGTACTCCCAGCTCTCGGAGGACACCAAGATGTCGTGGCTCAAGGCCTGTGCTGGGATGGCGCACGCGCTCTAGCCATCGGCCGCTAACGTCGGAGTCATGCGCGCAGTCGTCTACTCCGAGAACGGTCCCTCCTCCGCCATGCGTCTGACCGAGCGCCCGGTGCCGAAGCCCGGCCCGGGCGAGGTCCTGGTCAGACTGGTGCGGGCGGGGGTCAACCCCACCGACTGGAAGGTACGCGCCGGCCTGAGCGCAACCTTGACGACTCCCGAGGCGACCCCGGGTCAGGACGGCGCCGGCGTGATCGAGGAAATCGGCGAGGGCGTCACCGACCGCGTCGTCGGTCAGCCGGTCTGGCTCTTCATGGTCCAGCACGGGCAGCCCTGGGGGACCGCGGCGGAGTACGTCACGGTCCCGGCCCACAAGGCCGTCGAGCTGGCCGAGGGTGCCTCCTACGACCTCGGCGCCTCGCTCGGCGTCCCGGCGATGACCGCCCACCGGGCGCTCACCTCCGGGTCGGTGGAGCGGGTGGCCCCCGGGTCGTTCAGCGGCCTCACCATCCTGGTCCACGGCGGCGCCGGAGCGGTCGGCAACGCCGCGATCCAGCTCGCCGTGTGGGCCGGGGCGACGGTGATCACCACGGTCAGCTCCGCGGAGAAGGCGGACCTGGCGAAGGCCGCCGGGGCGCACCACATCGTCAACTACCGCGAGGGCGACCCGGCCGCCGCGATCCGCGAGATCGCACCCGACGGCGTCGACCAGATCGTCGAGGTCGCTCCGGCAGTCAACAACGACCTGGACCGCGCGGTCATCGCCAAGCGCGGCACGATCGCGATCTACGCCAACAACGGCGGCGACGAGCTCACCATGCCGCTGCGTGCCACTTTCTCGCTCAACCTGCGCTACCAGTTCATCCAGCTCTACGGCATCGAGGAGGCGCAGATCCGGGCCGCGGCCGACGACGTCGCCGCCGCCGTCGCGGCAGGGGCGCTGCGGGTCGGCCCGGAGGGCGGCGTACCCCTTCACCACTACCGGCTCGAGGAGACCGCCGCCGCCCACGACGCGGTCGAGGCGGGGGCCGTCGGGAAAGTGCTGATCGACCTGGAGTGAGGATAAGGTTGGCCCGATCCTTTAACGAGCCGTCCCGTGAGGCGGAGAAGGAGACCACAACCTTGTCTGATGCCCTGCAAGAGCCGTCGACCGATGGTCGCGTCGTGCTCGATGCCCGTGACATCTCCCGGGCGCTGACCCGGATCTCCCACGAGATCCTGGAGCGCAACCGCGACGCGGAAGACCTGGTGCTGCTGGGTCTGCACACCCGCGGGGTGCCGCTGGCCAAGCGGATCGCCGCACGGATCGAGGCCGCCGAAGGGCACCCGGTCGCCCACGGCGCGCTCGACGTGACGATGTACCGCGACGACCTGCGCACCCACCCGACCCGCGCTCCGCACCACACCGATATCCCGCCGGGCGGCATCGACGGCAAGACCGTGGTGCTGGTCGACGACGTGCTCTTCTCGGGCCGCACCGTCCGCGCCGCGCTCGACGCCCTGGCAGACTACGGCCGCCCTGCCGTCGTACGTCTGGCCGTTCTCGTCGACCGCGGCCACCGGCAGCTGCCGATCCGGGCCGACCACGTCGGCAAGAACCTCCCCACCGCCCGCTCCGAGCGGGTCGGGCTGCGCCTGGAGGAGATCGACGGCATCGACGAGGTACGCATCGTGGAGCTCGAGGGGGTTCCGGCATGACAAAGCATCTGCTGTCCATCGACGACGTGAGCGCGGAGGAGATCCAGCAGCTCTTCGCGACCGCCGCCGAGATGCACGACGTCCAGAAGCGTGAGGTCAAGAAGCTCCCGGCGCTGCGCGGGCGTACGGTGATCAACCTCTTCTTCGAGGACTCGACCCGCACCCGGTCTTCGTTCGAGATCGCGGGGAAGTGGCTCTCGGCCGACGTGATCAACCTGTCGGCGAAGGGCTCCTCGACCTCGAAGGGGGAGTCGCTGCGCGACACCGTGCTGACCGTGACCGCGATGGGCGTCGACGGCCTGGTGATGCGTCACTCGGCCTCCGGCGCGGCCCATCAGGTCGCCGGCTGGCTCGACATCCCCGTGATCAACGCCGGCGACGGGATGCACGAGCACCCGACCCAGGCTCTACTCGACGGCTACACGCTCCAGCGCCAGCTCGGCGGGCCCGGCTCCTTGGAGGGCAAGCGGATCGCGATCGTCGGCGACCTGACCCACTCGCGGGTGTTCCGGTCCAACGTGAAGTCGCTGACCAAGCTCGGAGCCTCCGTGGTCGCCGTCGCCCCGCCCACGCTGATGCCCTCGGGCATCGCCGAGTGGGCCAAGGCGGACGGCTTCGCCACCTCCTACTCGCTCGACGACGTGCTGCCGGAGGTCGACGCGGTGATGATGCTGCGCGTCCAGCGGGAGCGGATGAGCGGCGGCTACTTCCCGACGTCGAGAGAGTACACCGTCGGCTACGGGCTCACCCGTCAGCGGCTCGGAATGCTGCGCGAGGGCGCGCCGATCCTGCACCCGGGGCCGATGAACCGTGGCCTGGAGATCTCTCCTGAGGCCGCCGATGCCGCCTCCTCGCGGATCCTCGACCAGGTCTCGGCCGGGGTCGCGATCCGGATGTCCGTCCTCTACCACCTGCTTGCCGGCGAGGAGTCCGCATGAGCCTGTTGATCAAGGGAGTCTCCGTCCTCGGGGCCGAGCCGACCGATGTCCACGTCGACGGGGGAGTGATCCGAGAGATCGGCACGCTGTCCGCGACCGTCGACGAGGTGGTCGACGCCTCCGGGCTCGTCCTCCTCCCGGGGCTGGTCGACCTGCACACCCACCTGCGTCAGCCGGGCCGCGAGGACGCCGAGACGGTCGCCTCGGGCGCGGCGGCGGCTGCCGCCGGCGGCTACACCGCCGTACTGGCGATGGCCAACACCTCGCCCGTCACCGACACGGCCGAGGCCGCGGTCTCGGTGTGGGACCTCGGCCGCGAGGCCGGTCTGGCCGACGTGTTCCCGGTCGGTGCGGTGACGAAGGGCCTGGCCGGCGAGGAGCTCGCCGAGCTGTCCCTGATGAACCGCTCCCGGGCGGGCGTCAAGGTCTTCTCCGACGACGGCCGCTGCGTCTCGGACCCGAGGGTGATGCGACGGGCGCTGGAGTACGTCAAGGCGTTCGGCGGCGTGATCTCCCAGCACTCCCAGGACCCGTCGCTGGCGCCCTACGGCTCGGCCTGCTGCCACGAGGGCGAGCTCTCCGGCCGGCTCGGTCTGCCCGGCTGGCCGGGAGTCGCGGAGGAGGTCATCGTCGCCCGCGACGTGATGCTCGCCCGCCACACCGGCTCGCGCGTGCACGTCGCCCACGCCTCGACCGCAGGCACCGTCGAGGTGCTGCGCTGGGCGAAGGCGCAGGCGGAGAAGGACGGCAGCTGGGCGGTCACCGCGGAGGTCACCCCGCACCACCTGCTGCTGACGACCGACCTGCTCGCCGGCTACGACCCGACCTTCAAGGTCAACCCGCCCCTGCGCCCTGCCGAGGACGTCGAGGCCCTGAGGGCGGCGCTGGCCGACGGCACCATCGACGCGGTCGCCACCGACCACGCCCCGCACGCTCGACAGGACAAGGAGCACGCCTTCGTCGACGCGGCCTTCGGGATGCTCGGGCTCGAGGAGGCGCTCTCGGTCGTCTCGACCGTCATGGTCTCCTCGGGTCTGCTGGACTGGGCCGGCGTCGCCCGGGTCATGTCCGCGACCCCGGCCCGGATCGCCGGCCTCGAGGAGCACGGGCGTCCGATCGCGGTCGGCGAGCCGGCCAACCTGGCTCTGGTCGACCCGGCCGCGACCTACGTCGTGGATCGCGACCGTTCGCTCTCGCTCTCCCGCAACAACCCCTGGCACGACCGCAAGCTCACCGGCCGCGTCGTCGCCACCTACCTGCGGGGGAAGCAGACCTACGCCGGTTAGGCTCCACCGCCATGACCGACGTCTTCTCCGACAAGCTCGCGCAGTGGCGTGCCTACACCGCGACCCCGTGGGGCCGGATCCGCTACACCGTGGTCGAGGAGGTTCTCCGGCGCCAGTGTGCGGACCTGGGAGATGGGCTGCGGATCCTCGACGTCGGCGGCGGGGACGGGATGGACGCGCTGCCGCTGGCACTGGCCGGTCACGACGTCACGATCCTCGACCCTTCGGAGTCCTGGCTGACGGAGGCGAAGCGTCGGGCGGTAGAGGCGGGCACGTCGCTGACCACGATCGTCGGCGGTCTCGAGGATCTGCCCGACGGTGAGTGGGATCTGGTCCTGTGCCACTTCGTGCTGCACTACCGCCCGGCCGCCGCCGGAGACGTACGCCGCCTCGCGGCCGCTGTGCGACCGGGTGGGCGCCTCTCGGTGATGGTCCCCAACCCGGCGAGCATGGTGCTGCGTCAGCTGGTCACGGGCGGACCCGAGGCCGCTCTCACCGAGCTGCGTGCGGACACCAAGCGGGCCGTGACCTTCGACCATGACGTACGCAAGGTGCCGATGGCTGATCTCGAGGCCGAGGTCGTCTCCGCGGGGCTGGAGATCACCGGCCGCTTCGGCACCAGGATCGCCAACGACCTGCTCACCGACGACGCCGCCAAGAACGATCCCGCCTACTTCGACGTTCTCCTCGAGCTCGAGCGCGAGCTGTGCGACCAGGAGCCGTTCGTACGTATCGCCGGGATGTACCAGCTCGTCGCGGAGCGACCGGCCTGACCGGCGACGTCGTGAACTGCATGGAGACCTGCGTCAGGCTGGGCTATGCTCCCCGGGCACTAGCCGTACGTCGATGGCTCGGCGCCGCCGCTGAAAGGCGCCATCTGTGATGATCATGTCGGGAGCCTCCACCACGCGCCGATGAGCGGCGCGAAGACCAAGCCTCGGGAGTTGCGGGCGAAGCGGCGACGGGGTCGCCATTCCTGCTGGGATCACCTTGTCGTCGCGCCGCTGTGGGTCGCCTATGAGGCGAACCTCGGCACGCTGCTTCGCACCTGCGACGCCATCGGGGCCTGCCTGGCGGTGCCGCGTACGAAGCACTACCTTGACGCCCTCCAGATCGGCGACACGCTTCGCGGTCGGAGGCCGTGCGTTCACTGGGTGACGCCCAGCAAGGAGATATGGATCGCGGAGCAGCGTGATGCCGGAAAGCGCATCATCGCCGTGGAGCTCGCCGACGGGGCGACTCCGCTCACCCGGCTGGCACCGGCGCGGGCGTCAACGGTGCTGTTGCTCGGACACGAGTACCAGGGGGTGCCCGACGACGTGCTCGCCGAGGTCGATGAATGTATCGAGATCCCGATGGTCGGCTGGGGTGCGAGCCTCAACGTTGCGGTCGCCGGGAGCCTCGTGGCCTATCGGCTGGCAGGGCTGTCGTGACCCCGGGGACGCGGTTAGGCTCGGGAACGTGGATAACCTCGAGCGCGTCTACAAGATGCCCTTCGGCTCCGTCTACCCGCATTATGTGACGAAGGTGGAGAGGAAGGGCCGGACCACGGCCGAGCTGCACCAGGTGATCACCTGGCTGACCGGCTTTGACGACGACGCGATCGCGAAGCACGTCGAGGCTGGGACGAGCTTCGAGGAGTTCTTCGCCGCCGCCGACCTCAATCCGAACGCGGAGCTGATCACCGGGGTGGTCTGTGGCGTGCGGGTCCAGGAGATCGAGGACCCGGTCATGCGGCAGGTGCGCTACCTCGACAAACTGGTCGACGAACTGGCCAAGGGCAAGGCGATGGAGAAGATCCTGCGGGGATAATCGGTTGGACGTCGCGGCCGTCGGCCGCGTACTCTTTACTCATCATGAAGATCTTGCGCTGACCTCCGACCTGCGCCCGAGGCACATGCCCGGCGGGTCGTCCTCGAACCCGAAGGCCAGCGCTCTCATGTCATCTTCCATCGTCTCCGGACCGATCGTCGTCCGCGACCTCTCCGTCTCCTTCCGCAGCGGCTCCGTCCTCGCGGGGATAGACCTCACCGTCTCCCCGGGCGAGCGGATCGCGCTCGTGGGGGAGAACGGCGCCGGCAAGTCCACGTTGCTCCGCGCTATCGCACACCGGCTCCCGCGCACCGCCCAACGCACAGGCACGCTCGAGGCACCCGACGACCTCGTCTGGCTGCCGCAGGAGCCGCCGTTCCGAGACGCGGCGAGCATCGAGGACGTGCTCGCCACCACCCTGCGTCCGCTGCGGGAGGCCGTCGCTACGGTCGAGACGCTCGCTGACCGTCTCGACGACCCCGAGGTCGCCGAGACGTACGCGAGCGCCCTCGACTTCGCGGTGGCCCACGACGCGTGGGACGCCGACAGGCGGGCGATCTTGGCCGCCGAGCGTCTCGGCCTGAGCGGCCTGGACCGTGAGCGTCCGATCAGCACGCTCTCCGGCGGGCAGCGGACCAGGCTGGCGCTCGCCACCGCGATCACTCGGCGGCCCGACGCACTGCTGCTCGACGAGCCGACCAACCACCTCGACGACGAGGCGGTCGCGGTGCTGGGGGAGTTCCTGCGTGACCTCCCCGGCGTCGTGCTGATGGCCTCCCACGATCGAGTCTTCCTCGACGAAGTCGCCACCGGCCTCTTCGATCTCGACCCGACGGCCTTCGGGACCGACGGCGCCGGCGGGCGCCTCTTCGGAGGCGGCTGGAGCGCCTACGAGGAGGCACGGCAGGCCGCTCGCGAGCGGTGGGAGCAGACGTACGCAGAGCAGCAGGACGAGCTCAAGCGTCTCCGCACCGCGACCAAGATCGGCAACGACGCGATCGCCCACAACCGCGGCCCGACCGACAACGACAAGTTCATCTACAAGTTCAAGGGCAGCAACGTCGAACGCACCGTCGCCCGCCGCAAGAAGGATGCCAACCGCCGGCTGGAGGAGGCCGAGGAGGCACAGGTACGCAAGCCACCGCCGCCCCTGCGGCTCAACGCCGCGTTGTCGGCTACCGGCGCGAGCGGGAGGATGGTCGTCGTACGCGACCTGGTTGTCGAGGAGCGGGTCGGCCTGCCGGTCCTGGACATCATGGCGGGGGAGCACCTGCTGATCAGCGGGCCCAACGGCAGCGGCAAGTCCACGCTGCTCGGAGTGATCTCCGGGCGTGTGAAGCCGACCTCGGGCGAGGTCCAGGTCAGCGCCCGGCATGTCGAGGAGCTCACCCAGGACCCGCAGTTCGGGGACCTGCGCCGCAAGGTCGCCGACGTGTACCTGGAGTCGGTGGGGGAGGTGCTGGCGACCCAGGTGCCGCTACGTGACCTGGGCCTGGTCCACCCGCGCGACCTCAACCGGCCCGTCGGCGCGCTGAGCGTCGGCCAGCGTCGGCGGCTCGACCTGGCGATCGCCATCGCCACCGGCCCGGACCTGCTGCTTCTCGACGAGCCGACCAACCACATCTCGCTCACCCTGGCGGGCGAGCTGGAGGAGGCGATCGGGGTCACCCCGGGCACCATCGTCGTCGCCTCTCACGACCGCTGGCTGCGGCGGCGCTGGTCGGGTCAGGAGCACCGTCTCGTGCTCTGAGGCGCCGCGGGCGGGCCACTTGCGGACGAAACCCTGTGGATGAGCAGAGTTATCCACAGGCGCCGAGATCGTCGTTGTCCTCATCGACAGGCCATGGTGACTTTGACCCATGACCGACAAGATTCCGTACGCTCCAGTCCTCCGCACTCAGGCCGACGTCGAGGCCGCCTGGCGACATCTGATCAACCCCCTCGGCTGGCCCGAGCCCCGGTTGTGGTTCATGTTGGTCGATCCCGACGGGGTGCCGTTCCCGCAGCTGTGTCAGATCGAGGGGCTGCCGGTGGAGATCGCCGATGACGGTGCCGCCAACCTGGCCACGATGCTGCGCGACCTGGTCGATGCGCACGGCTTCGACCGGGTCGAGCTCCTGCTGTGCCGGCCGGGCGGCGGCCCACCGAGCCTGTCGGACCGGAAGAACGCCGCCCGTCTCTACGGGGCGTGTGCGGTGGCGGCGGTGCCGGTCGATGTCATCCACCTCGCGACCGACCAAGACTTCTGGCCGGTCCCGCTGGACGCGCTCGGCGAGCTCAGAACTCCAGCGTGACCTTCGTGTCGCCGAGCTCGCGCGAGACGATGCTGTCGAACTCCGCCGAGGCGGCCTCACGCTCGACGAGGTCACGCAGCGCGTGGTCGATCGCAGCCTGGTTGGTCGTCGTCCCGGCGATCTTTCTCGCCTCGGCCAACAGCTCCGCGTCGATGCTGATCGACGTCTCTGTCATTGCGTACCCCCGCACGGAAACCTGGATGAAACATCGAAACGCTAGCGGTGCACAACCATGCAACGCAATGACCTGCGACAACCGTCACATCGTGTCGCACTCACCTGACGCCACGCTTGGCCGGGCTGTCGGTGCTCGCCTCTATGGTCCACAGCCATGAGCCCGGAAGACCGACTGCTGACCGACATCACGATCATGGTGGACTCGATCGAGCCGATGGACGACGTGGAGAGCGGCCACATCGCCGACGCGTCAGCGTGGTTGTGCGTGACCAACGACGTGTTCCGGCGCACCACCGCACCGACCGAGCCGGCCAAGCACCTGGTCTCCTACTTCCTCCTCGTCGACCCGGTGAGCGGCCACATCCTGCTGGGCGACCACCGCAAGTCGGGGCTGTGGCTGCCGCCAGGAGGTCACGTCGAGCCAGGTGAGAACCCTGCCGACAGCGTGCGTCGTGAGTGCCTCGAAGAACTGGGCATCGAGGCGCGGTTCCACCCCGACCTCGGCCCACGCCCGTTGTTCATCACCGTCACCACGACCCGGCCCGACCGCCCGGATCCGCACACCGACGTCAGCCTCTGGTTCGTCCTCGCCCACGACCACCGAGTCCCGTTGGTGCCGGACGAGCGGGAGTACGCCGGTGTGCGCTGGTGGACACCTTCCGAGATCCGCGCTGCGGATGTGCGGCTCTTCGACCCCCACATGGGTCGGATGCTCGACAAGCTGAAGACTGCCGGACTCTGAGGCCTCACTCAGGACCGCTCAGTTCCTGCTGGAGACGTTCGACGCTCGGGAGGCTAGCCAGCAGTTGATACTCGGCTATTCCGAGCGGCTGCATTGAACCGCGCAGCGAGTACTCCGCGACGACCTGATTGCGGCTCTGACACAGCAGAATCCCGATCGTCGGGGCATCGTCGGGATGCGCCATCTCCCCGTCGACCGCCGCCAGATAGAAGTTGAGCTGCCCCAGATGCTCGGGCCTGAACTTGCCGGCCTTGAGTTCGATGACGACGTAGCAGCGCAGCCTGAGGTGATAGAAGAGCAAGTCGATGAAGAAGTCCTCCCCGCCGACCTCGAGAGACACCTGGCGCCCGACGTACGCGAACCCGACTCCGAGCTCGACCAAGAACTGGGTGACGTGGTCGACGAGCGCCTGTTCGATGTCACGTTCGCGCGCTTCGTCGCCGATGCCGAGGAACTGGAAGTTGTAGGGATCTTTGACGATCTCGCGGGCGAGATCGGACGTCTCGGGTGGGAGCGTGCGTTCGAAGTTGGTCACCGCCTGGCCTGAGCGCTCCAGGGTGCGGGCTTCGATGCGGAGCACCAGGACGTTGCGCGACCAGCCGTGCTCAACTGCCGCGCGGGCGTACCTGAGACGGTCTCGGGTGGTGTCGAGCTTCTCGAGCAGGGCGATCTGGTGATACCAGGGCAATTGTGCAAGAGGTGCTTGCACAATTGCCGACACGGGCCAGGCTGCGGCGAAGGCCCGCATATATCTGAGGTTCCGGGCTGAGAACCCGGTCATGTCGGGAAACTCCGATCGCAGGTCATCTGCAACGTGGTCGATCACCTTCGCACCCCAGCCTTGAGCGGACTGGCGGTCAACGATCTGGTTGCCGATATGCCAGTAAAGCTGGACGAGCTCGGTGTTGACGGCGAGCGCAGCACGCTGGCGGGCGGTTCGGATCTGGCTCTTGAGGTCACCGAGCCACTCGGTGTAACCCTCGGGCAGCGCAGAGGCGTCGGACATGGGCGTTCTCCTTAGAGGTGTACGAATCACCGCCTGCGATTGCAGGCGGTATGTTCGCCGCTCCTGGAGGCGCCTGTGGCGCTATTACTTACCCTCGCGACTGGCGGCCCCTTCTCGCAGACCTGGCTGGCCCGGTACTTCGGAGGTATCGCCTGAGTTGCCTTGATTAGATCATCTGTTCGTCGGCGGGGACAGGAGGCGCGGCCCGGGCGCGGCGGTCGACGACTCGCAGCGCATCAGGTAGGCGGGCGGAGCCGGCCATGGTGCGGACCAGGTGAGCGGCGTCTGCCAGCGGCATTCCGACAGCCGTGACGTACAGCGGCCTTGTCGAGGTTCCGCGGAGGACGGGCTCGGCGTGGGTGGCGGCGCGGAAGCTGGTCTTGGCGACTCCGATGACCGCCGGCGCGAGCCCCGCGTCCCAGACATGCCACCCCAGGCCGGGCCGTCCTGTCGGGTCGAGGTCGACGTAGCCGTCGACGACGAGTACGTCGAGCGGGTCGGCGTCGGCGAGGAGAGCCGTCAGGGCGGGCAGCTCTCGCTCGTAGAACCTGCCAGGGGCGTAATCGGCGACGGTACCGAGCCAGGCCGTACGTTCCTCGATGATCGCGCCGAACTCGGGTTCGTCACTCACCACCAGGGCGGCATGCCCCCCACCGGATGGCGGGTAGTGGACGTCGGTCGCCCCGAACCTGGTCGTCACGGTCACAGAATAGGGCGGCCGAGTGGAACACCGGTGAGTCGCGCATCAAGCACATGCCAGGATGGAGTCGAGAAGGACCGATGTGGGTCCGTGAACGCAAGGGTTAGAGATGACGGACGCAGCGTGGTACCCGGACCCGACCGGACAGGCCGAGCTTCGCTACTACGACGGGAGCCAGTGGACGGAGCACGTGTCCACGGGCGGGCAGCAGTCGACGGCGCCCCTGACGCCGCCTCAGGCCACTGTGGAGCAGGAGGCGCCGACTCAGGTCGGTTCGGCGCAGGCGGTGCAGGCTGCGTACGGCGAGAGCGCCCAGGCGCAGCCGGCCCAGGCCGCGTCCGCTCAGTACGGCCAGCAGGGCGCCCAGTACGGGCAGCAGGCCGCGCAGCCCCAGCCCACGGGCGACCCGTTCGCCGGGATCTCGGGCGACCTGATCGACGGCCGTTTCGCCGAGATCGAGGGCAGCGGCGCGGTGCTGCAGAACAAGAAGCTCCTGCGCGTACGCGTCGGGGAGCCGTTTCAGGCGCGCCAGGGCTCGATGGTGGCCTACCAGGGCAACGTGCAGTTCAAGTACCAGGGCGGCGGCGTGGGGAAGTTCCTCAAGAAGGCTGTCACCGGTGAGGGCCTCAGCCTGATGGGTGTCGAGGGTCAGGGCGACGTGTTCCTGGCCGACGCGGCCAAGGAGGTCCACATCCTCCACCTGAACAACTCGGGCATCTCGATCAACGGCGACCACGTGCTCGCCTTCTCCAACAGCCTGCAGTGGAACATCGAGCGGGTCCAGGGTGCCGGGATGCTCACCGGCGGCCTCTTCAACACGACTCTGCGCGGCTCCGGCTGGGTCGCGGTCACCACCGAGGGCGACCCGGTGGTCCTCAACGCAGGCGAGGCGCCCACCTTCACCGACACCAACGCGGTCGTCGGCTGGTCGCTCGGCCTCCAGACCAGCCTGCAGAAGTCGTTCACCGCCGGTGCGCTCATCGGCCGGGGCAGCGGCGAGGCGTTCCAGGTTGCCTTCCACGGCGCCGGCTTCGTCATCGTCCAGCCGTCCGAGGGTGGGGTCGTGCCGCCCCACTCGCACAACTGAGCCCGACCACAGGTGGCCGAATGCCGCGTACGTCACAGTGCTGGCGTACGCGGCGGACGCCAACTGCCGTCAACCGGCATCTGCTTGATACTGTCACCAGCAAGTTGACCGACATCCTTTAAGCACCGTCCCGTGAGGCGGAGAAGGAGGTACGGCGTGCCGCTGCATGCCCACAAAGAAGCACTCCTCGTACTCGAGGATGGTCGATCGTTCCGGGGGGAGTCGTTCGGTGCCGAGGGTGAGACCTTCGGCGAGGCGGTCTTCTCCACCGGTATGACGGGCTACCAGGAGACGCTGACCGACCCGAGCTACCACCAGCAGGTGGTCGTGATGACCGCCCCGCACGTCGGCAACACCGGCGTGAACGACGAGGACCCCGAGTCCCGTCGGATCTGGGTGGCCGGATACGTCGTACGCGACCCAGCCCGGGTCCCCTCCAACTGGCGCGCCCAGCGCACCCTCGACGACGAGCTCCGCGACCAGTCCGTCGTGGGCATCGCGGGCATCGACACCCGCGCCCTGACCCGCCACCTGCGTGAGCGCGGCGCGATGCGCGTCGGGATCTCGACGATCGAGACCGACCCCGAGGCCCTGCTCGAGAAGGTGCTCGCCAGCGCCGAGATGAGCGGTGCGAACCTCTCCGACGCGGTCAGCACCACCGAGGCGTACGTCGTCCCCGCCAAGGGCGAGAAGCGGTTCACCGTCGCGGCCCTCGACCTGGGCATCAAGGAGATGACCCCGGAGCGGATGGCCGAGCGCGGCATCGAGGTCCACGTCCTCCCAGCGACCGCGTCCCTCGAGGACGTCCTCGCCACGAAGCCGGACGGGCTCTTCTACTCCAACGGTCCCGGCGACCCCGCCGCGACCACCGGCCAGGTCGAGCTGCTCAAGGCGGCGCTGGCCGAGAACATCCCCTACTTCGGGATCTGCTTCGGCAACCAGCTCTTCGGCCGCGCGCTCGGTTTCGGGACGTACAAGCTGAAGTACGGTCACCGCGGGATCAACCAGCCGGTCATGGACCTCACCACCCGCAAGGTCGAGGTGACCGCCCACAACCACGGCTTCGCCGTCGACGCGCCGATCGGTGAGGAGACGAAGACCGAATACGGCATCGCGACCGTCTCCCACGTCAACCTCAACGACGACTGCGTCGAGGGCCTCGAGCTCAAGGACGCCGAGACCGGGAAGCTCAAGGGCTTCTCCGTCCAGTACCACCCGGAGGCAGCGGCCGGCCCGCACGATGCCGCCTACCTCTTCGACCGGTTCATCTCTCTCATGGCGAAGGAGGTCTGAGCGATGCCCAAGCGCGAGGACATCAAGTCCGTGCTCGTGATCGGCTCCGGGCCGATCGTCATCGGCCAGGCCTGCGAGTTCGACTACTCCGGCACCCAGGCCTGTCGCGTGCTGCGCGAGGAGGGGATCCGGGTCGTCCTGGTCAACTCCAACCCGGCCACGATCATGACCGACCCGGAGTTCGCCGACGCGACCTACGTCGAGCCGATCACCCCGGAGTTCGTCGAGAAGGTCATCGCCAAGGAGCGCCCCGACGCTCTCCTGGCCACTCTCGGCGGCCAGACCGCGCTCAACTGCGCGGTGGCGCTGGACGAGCGCGGGATCCTGGAGAAGTACGACGTCGAGCTGATCGGCGCGAGCATCGACGCCATCCAGCGCGGTGAGAACCGCGAGGAGTTCAAGAAGATCGTCGCCGAGCTCGGCGGCGAGAGCGCCAAGTCGGTCATCTGCCACAGCATCGACGACCTGCTCGCGGGCGCCGAGGAGCTCGGCTACCCCGTGGTCATCCGGCCCAGCTTCACCATGGGGGGCTCGGGCTCGGGCTTCGCGTACAACGAGACCGAGCTGCGGCGCCTGGGCGGCGCCGGCCTCGCGGCCAGCCCCACCACCGAGGTGCTCCTGGAGGAGTCCATCCTCGGCTGGAAGGAGTACGAGCTCGAGGTCATGCGCGACCGCAAGGACAACTCGGTCATCGTCTGCTCGATCGAGAACCTCGACCCGATGGGCGTGCACACCGGCGACTCGATCACCGTCGCCCCGGCGCTGACGCTGACCGACCGCGAGTACCAGAAGCTGCGCGACCTGGCGATCGGCATCATCCGCGCCGTCGGCGTGGACACCGGCGGCTGCAACATCCAGTACGCCGTCAACCCGGCCGACGGCCGGATCATCGTCATCGAGATGAACCCGCGTGTCTCGCGCTCCTCGGCGCTGGCCTCCAAGGCGACCGGCTACCCGATCGCCAAGATCGCCGCGAAGGTCGCGATCGGCTACACCCTCGACGAGATCGAGAACGACATCACCGCCGGGCCGAACGGCTCGACCGCCGCCTCGTTCGAGCCGACCCTCGACTACGTCGTCGTCAAGGTTCCGCGCTTCGCCTTCGAGAAGTTCCCGGGCGCCGACACGACCCTGACCACGCACATGAAGAGCGTGGGCGAGGCGATGGCGATCGGCCGCAACTTCACCGAGGCCCTGCAGAAGGCGCTGCGCAGCCTGGAGAAGCCCGAGGCGGTCTTCGACTGGACCCAGGAGGTCGTCGAGCTCGACAAGCCCGCGCTGCTGGAGGAGATCAAGGTCCCCACCGACGGCCGGCTCAAGCGGGTCATGGACGCCATCCGCTCCGGCGCGACGCCTGAGGAGATCTTCGAGAGCACCAGGATCGACCCCTGGTTCGTCGACCAGCTCTTCCTGATCAACGAGATCGCCCAGGAGATCATCGCGGCACCCGAGCTGACCGCCGACGTGCTCCGCTACGCCAAGCGCCACGGCTTCTCCGACTACCAGCTCGGCAAGATGCGCGGCATGACGGCCGACGTGGTCCGAGGCGTACGCCACGCGCTGAACATCCGCCCGGTCTACAAGACGGTCGACACCTGTGCGGCCGAGTTCGAGGCGCGTACGCCCTACCACTACTCCTCCTACGACGAGGAGACCGAGGTCGCGCCCCGGGAGAAGGAGGCCGTGATCATCCTCGGCTCCGGACCCAACCGGATCGGGCAGGGGATCGAGTTCGACTACTCCTGCGTGCACGCCTCCCTCGCGCTGAGCGAGGCCGGCTACGAGACCGTCATGGTCAACTGCAACCCCGAGACGGTGAGCACCGACTACGACACCTCCGACCGGCTCTACTTCGAGCCGCTCACCCTGGAGGACGTGCTCGAGATCGTCCACGCCGAGCAGCAGGCTGGACCGGTGGTCGGGGTCATCTGCCAGCTCGGCGGCCAGACCCCGCTGGGTCTCGCACAGGCGCTCAAGGACAACGGGGTGCCGATCGTCGGCACCAGCCCCGAGGCCATCCACCTCGCCGAGGAGCGCGGTGCCTTCGGCCGGGTGCTCCACAAGGCCGGTCTGGTCGCGCCGAAGCACGGTATGGCCACCACGTTCAACGAGGCCCGCGAGATCGCCGCGGAGATCGGCTACCCGGTCCTGGTGCGTCCCTCCTACGTCCTCGGCGGCCGCGGCATGCAGATCGTCTACGACGACGAGGCGCTGCGCTCCTACATCGAGGCCGCGACCGAGGTCACCCCGGACAAGCCGGTGATGGTCGACAAGTTCGTCGACGACGCGGTCGAGATCGACGTCGACGCCCTCTACGACGGCACCGAGCTGTTCCTGGGCGGCGTCATGGAGCACATCGAGGAGGCCGGGATCCACTCCGGTGACTCCTCCTGCGCGCTGCCGCCGATCACCCTCGGCGCCGCCGAGGTCGAGCGCATCCGCGTGGCCACCCTGGCGATCGCCGAAGGCGTCGGCGTACGCGGCCTGCTCAACATCCAGTACGCGCTCGGCTCCGACGTGCTCTACGTCATCGAGGCCAACCCGCGCGCCTCCCGCACCGTCCCGTTCGTCTCCAAGGCGACCGCGACTCCGCTGGCCAAGGCCGCGGCGCGGGTGATGCTCGGCGAGTCGATCGCGGACCTGCGTACGGCCGGCGTGCTCCCGGCGACCGGCGACGGTGGCGCGCTGCCGCCGAACCAGCCGATCGCGGTCAAGGAAGCGGTCATGCCGTTCAACCGGTTCCGCACCCCGGAGGGTCAGCAGGTCGACACCGTGCTCGGCCCGGAGATGAAGTCGACCGGCGAGGTCATGGGGCTCGACTCCGACTTCGGCCGCGCCTTCGCCAAGAGCCAGGCCGGTGCGTTCGGCCCGCTGCCGACCCAGGGCCGCATCTTCGTCTCGATGGCCAACCGCGACAAGCGCACCATGATCTTCCCGATCAAGGTGCTCGCCGACCACGGCTTCGAGATCTTCGCGACCGAGGGCACCGCCGAGGTGCTGCGCCGCAACGGCGTGCCGTCGCGGCTGATGCGCAAGCACTCCGAGGGCACCGGGCCCGATGGCGAGAAGACCACCGTCCAGCGGATCCTCGACGGCGAGGTCGACCTGGTCATCAACACGCCCAACGGCACCTCCAACGCCAAGTCCGCCCGGATGGACGGCTACGAGATCCGCACCGCCGCGGTGATGGCCAACATCGCCTGCATCACCACGGTCCAGGGCCTCGGCGCTGCCGTACAGGGCATCGAGGCACTGCGGCGCGGGGAGATCGACGTACGCAGCCTGCAGGAGTGGCGCGACGTCGTCGGCCACCACGACGGCGGGGTGTCGTCGAAGTGAAGGCCTACCGGACCCTGTTCGACAAGGTGCTGACGAAGACGGATCCGGAGCGTGCCCACCAGCAGGCGTTCGCCGCGATCCGCGCTGCCGGCCCGGCGCTGTCCAGGAGACGTACGCCGGGATCCCCGGTGCACGCGATGGGGCTCACCTTCCCGAACGTGATCGGCCTGGCCGCGGGCTTCGACAAGAACGCGGTCGGGATCGACGCGCTGGGCGGGCTCGGCTTCGGCCACGTGGAGATCGGCACGGTCACGGGGGAGGGGCAGCCGGGCAACCCGGCACCGCGCCTCTTCCGGCTGCCCGCCGATCGCGCTGTGATCAACCGGATGGGCTTCAACAACGACGGCGCCGAGGCGGTCGCCGCCCGGCTGGCGAGCCGTCTGGAGCGCCGTGGCTCGGCCGCCGGCGGGCCGATCCTCGGCATCAACATCGGCAAGACCAAGCTCGTGTCCGAGGACGACCAGTCGGCCGTCGAGGCCGACTACGCCAAGTCGGCCCGGCTGCTGGCTCCCTACGCCGACTACCTGGTGGTCAACGTCTCCTCGCCCAACACGCCCGGCCTGCGCAGCCTGCAGTCGGTCGAGAAGCTGCAGCCGCTGCTGGAGCACGTCCGTTCCATCGCCGACCAGGTCACCAAGCACCGGGTCCCGCTGCTGGTCAAGATCGCTCCCGACCTGGCCGACTCCGACGTCGTCGAGGTCGCCGACCTGGCCAGCGCGATCGGCCTGGACGGGATCATCGCGACCAACACCACCATCGGCCGCGAGCACCTCGCCTCGGCGCCCGCCGAGATCACCGCGGCCGGTGCCGGCGGACTCTCCGGCGCCCCGCTCAAGGCGCGCGCTCTCGACGTCCTGCGGCTGCTTCGCAGCCGGGTCAGCCCCGAGATGACGCTGGTCGGTGTGGGTGGCATCGCCACCGTCGAGGACGCCCGCGAGCGCCTCGCCGCCGGTGCCGACCTGCTCCAGGGCTACACCGGGTTCATCTACGAAGGTCCCGGCTACGCCCGCCGGATCGCGAACGGAGTCCGCCGATGAGCTTCGGTGCCCGCTACGTCGCCGCTCTCGCCGAGCGGGGGCGGCTCTGTGCCGGGATCGACCCGCACGCCTCGCTGCTCCTCGACTGGGGCCTCAACGACGATCTTGCCGGCCTGGAGAGGTTCGCGCTGACCGCGGTCGAGGGTCTGGCCCCCCATGTCCCTGTCGTCAAGCCGCAGAGCGCCTTCTACGAGCGTTTCGGCTCGCGTGGCGTCGCGGTGCTGGAGCGGGTCATCGCCGAGTCGAAGGCCGCTGGCGCGCTGGTGCTCCTCGACATCAAGCGCGGCGACATCGGCTCCACCAGCCAGGCGTACGCCGACGCCTACCTCGATCCCGCGAGCCCGCTCGGCAGCGACGCGGTGACCGTGAGTCCCTATCTGGGCTTCGGCTCGCTGACGCCGTTCGTCGAGACGGCCACCAAGTTCGACGCCGGGCTGTTCGTGCTCGCCCTGACCTCCAACAAGGAGGGCCCCGAGGTGCAGCACGCGACGGTCGAGGACGGCCGCAGCGTCGGCCGGGTCATGCTCGACCACCTGCGCCGGCTGAACGACGCCGAGACCCCGCTGGGATCCTTCGGCGCGGTGGTCGGAGCGACGATCGACGGGGCGGACGGTGCGGGGGTGGCGTACGACTTCGGGTTCAACGGCCCCATCCTGGCGCCGGGCTTCGGTGAGCAGGGCGGCACGCCGGGCGACCTCGCCCGGATCTTCGGTGCCGCCAACGCCAACGTGGTCGCCAGCACGAGCCGTGGACTGCTGCGCAAGGGTCCGGACGTGGCCGCGCTGCGCGACGAGGCCCTGAGGCTGCGAGACGAGCTCGGCTGAGACACTGGCGCCATGACCAGTCTCCGGATGGCCGCCCAGCTCCTCGTCCTGCCGATCCTCGCCACGGGCCTGAGCTCGTGCGGTGATCCGATCGACGACTACTGCGAGTCCCTCAGGGGCCACCAGGAGCAGCTGACGAACACCCTGGGTGAGGACGGCACCAGCGGGCTGATCGCCGCCCTGCCGATCTTCGAGGACCTCGAGCGCAACGCGCCCGACGACATCGCGAAGGACTGGAAGACGCTGACGGGGGCGATCTCGGGGCTCAGCGCGGCGCTCGAGGACGCCGGCGTCTCGGCCGACGACTTCGAGAACGGTGAGCCGCCCGAGGGCGTCAGCGACGCCGAGGCGAAGAAGATCGCCGACGCGGCCACGAAGGTGAGCAGCACGAAGACACAGGAGGCGTCCGTACGCGTCCAGCAGCAGGCCCGGGACGTCTGTCACACGTCCTTGACCCTGTGAACCGAATGGACACCAGTTAGGCGACCCCGATTGCCGCCCCGGCAACGTAATGGCTAGATTGGCGCGAGCGCTTACTTTCAGCGCTCAGCCGGGGGGCACGATCCCTGTACCGCGCGACCCGGTTGCCCTGTCGACTACACATTTGATCGTGAAAGGGAGTCTTCGTGGCTCTGCCTCCGGACATCACCCCTGAACAGCGCGCTGCCGCGCTCGTCAAAGCCGCGGCCTCGCGCCAGGAGAGGGCTGCTGTCAAGAACAAGGTCCGCACTGGCGGCATGTCCGTCCTCGAGGTCATCGAGGAAGGGAAGAAGAACGAGGTCGTCGGCAAGATGAAGGTCATCGACCTGCTGACCTCCCACCCCGGCCTCGGTGAGGTGCGGGCAACCCAGATGATGGAGCGTCTCGGCATCGCGATGAGCCGCCGTGTGCAGGGCCTCGGCCCCAAGCAGGTGGCCGCGCTGGTCGAGGAGTTCGCTCGCCGATGAGTCTGATGACGGACGAGAAGACCCCGGCCGGTGCCGGCGATGGCCACGAGAAGCGACTGGTCGTCCTGGCCGGTCCGACCGCGGTCGGCAAGGGCACCGTCTCCGCGGCGGTGCGCGACGACCACCCCGAGGTCTTCTTGTCCGTCTCGGCGACGACCCGCAAGCCACGCGCTGGCGAGGTCCACGGTGTGCACTACCTGTTCGTCTCCGACGAGGAGTTCGACGCGATGATCGCCGGTGGCGAGCTGCTGGAGTGGGCCACGGTCCACAACATGGCCCGCTACGGCACCCCTCGCGGTCCCGTCGACAAGGCGCTGGCCGAGGGACGCCCGGCGATGCTCGAGATCGACCTGCAGGGCGCCCGGCTCGTCCGCGAGACCATGCCCGAGGCGATCTTCGTCTTCCTGGCTCCGCCGAGCTGGGAAGAGCTCGTACGCCGGCTGGTCGGTCGAGGCACCGAGACCGAGGCCGAACGGGAGCGCCGCCTGCAGACCGCGCGGGTCGAACTGGCGGCGGAGAAGGAGTTCGACGTCACGATCGTGAACCACGAAGTTCATCAGGCAGCCGATGAGTTGGTAACCTTGATGACGCTCGGGCTTCCGAGCAAGAAATCCGACCAAGCCGACAAGTGAGGCTCACGTGGCTGCCCCTCAGATCGACGCCCAGGGCGTGACCAACCCCTCGATCGACGACCTGCTGACGAAGACCGACAGCAAGTACAAGCTGGTTCTCTACAGCGCCCAGCGGGCTCGCCAGATCAACGCCTACTACTCCCAGCTCGGCGAAGGCCTCCTCGAGTACGTCGGCCCGCTGGTCGACACCCACGTTCAGGAGAAGCCCCTCTCGATCGCGCTGCGCGAGATCAACGAGGACCTGCTGACCTGCGAGGACATCGACCCGGCCGAGCTGGCCGCCCAGGCTGCGGCTCAGGCTGCCGCTGCCGAGGCGCCTGCCGGCGACGCCTGATCGTCCAGGTCCTCCGCTGTCCACCAACAGCACCACTTCGGCCGCTCCCCTCGAGGGGGAGCGGCCGCGCGTGGTCTTAGGGGTCGCCGGCGGCATCGCCGCCTACAAAGCGGCCGAGCTGCTACGCCGGTTCACCGAGTCCGGCCATGACGTGACCGTGGTCCCCACGGCCGCCGCCCTCGAGTTCGTCGGCGCCCCCACCTGGGCGGCGCTGTCGGGCAAGGAGATCGCCACCGGCGTCTTCGAGAACATCACCGAGGTCCCGCACGTACGCATCGGCCAGCAGGCAGACCTCGTCGTGGTCGCGCCCGCGACCGCCAACACGCTCGCCCGCGCGGCCCACGGCCTCGCGGACGATCTGCTCAGCAACGTACTGCTCACCGCGCGCTGTCCGGTCGTGTTCGCCCCGGCGATGCACACCGAGATGTGGGAGCACCCGGCGACCCAGGCCAACGTCGCCACCCTGCGCGAGCGCGGCAACATCGTCATCGAGCCCGCCGAGGGCCGGCTGACCGGCAAGGACACCGGCAAGGGCCGCCTGCCCGAGCCGGCCGAGATCTTCGAGCTCTCCCGTGCCGTCCTCGCCCATGGCGGGCGTGCCGATCTCGTCGGTCGTCGCGTCGTCGTCTCGGCCGGCGGCACCCGGGAGTACCTCGACCCGGTCCGCTTCCTCGGCAACCGCTCCTCGGGGCTCCAGGGCTACGCCATCGCCCGGGCCGCGGCCGCACGAGGTGCCGAGGTGACCCTGGTCGCCGCCAACGTGACCCTGCCCGACCCGGCAGGCCTGAAGGTCGTACGTGTCGGCACCACCGCCGAGCTGCGCGACGCCGTGGTCTCCGCGGCCACCGGTGCGGACGCGGTCGTCATGGCCGCCGCCCCTGCCGACTTCCGGCCGACCGGGGTGAGCGAGGCCAAGATCAAGAAGGCGGCCGACGGGTCGGCGCCGACGATCGAGCTGATGCAGAACCCCGACATCCTGGCCGAGATCTCCCACCACCGGACCAAGCCCGGTCAGGTCGTCGTGGGATTCGCGGCCGAGACGGGCGACGCGACCGGCTCGGTGCTCGAGCTCGCCACGGCCAAGCTGAAGCGGAAGGGCTGCGACCTGCTCGTCGTCAACGACGTCAGCGGTGGCGCGGTCTTCGGCAGCGAGGTCAACAAGGCAGTCATCCTGGGCGCCGACGGAGGCCACGTCGACGTGCAGGAAGGGGCGAAATCCGCCCTCGCAGAGGTGATCTGGGACCAGATCTCCTTACGCCTGGATGAACAACGTACAAACTGACGACACGCCACGCGCCACGATGAGGACCACCCCTGCGGTCCTGGGGTTCGGGGTCTATGTTTGTCGACCAGAACGATTGACGTTTGCCTACCTGTTCAAACCACACGAACCTTTGAAACGGAGCTACACGTGACCGGACGTCTCTTCACGTCGGAGTCGGTGACCGAGGGGCACCCGGACAAGATCGCCGACCAGATCAGCGACACCGTGCTCGACTACCTGCTCGAGCACGACCCCAAGAGCCGGGTGGCTGTCGAGACCCTGCTCACCACCGGCCTGGTCGTCGTCGCCGGCGAGGTGACCACCGACGCCTACGCGCCGGTCGCCCAGCTCGTGCGCCAGAAGATCCTGGACATCGGCTACGACTCCTCCCTCAAGGGCTTCGACGGCCACTCCTGCGGCGTCCAGGTCGCCATCGGCGCCCAGAGCCAGGACATCGCCCAGGGCGTCGACACCGCCGAGGAGCACCGCCTGGAGAGCTCGGTCGACGAGCTCGACCTGCAGGGTGCCGGCGACCAGGGCCTGATGTTCGGCTACGCCTGCGACGACACGCCCGAACTGTTCCCGCTGCCCATCAAGATGGCGCAGACGCTGGCCGAGAAGCTGACCGCGGTCCGCAAGGACGGCACGCTGGACTACCTGCGTCCCGACGGCAAGACCCAGGTCACCATCGAGTACGACGACGAGGGCCGCGCCGTGCGCGTGGA
This sequence comes from Nocardioides sp. NPDC127514, assembly GCF_040302125.1. NCBI lineage: Bacteria > Bacillati > Actinomycetota > Actinomycetes > Propionibacteriales > Nocardioidaceae > Nocardioides > Nocardioides sp. NPDC127514. The sequence continues at coordinate 80,896 of NZ_JBEORF010000029.1, forward strand.
CACCGTCGTCCTCTCGACGCAGCACTCCGAGGAGACCACCCAGGAGCAGCTGCACGCCGACATCAAGAAGTACGTCATCGAGCCGGTGCTCGAGCAGTTCAAGTCGTCGGTTCCCTTCGACGGCTACAAGCTCCACATCAACCCGACCGGCCGCTTCGTCGTCGGTGGCCCGATGGGTGACGCCGGCCTGACCGGCCGCAAGATCATCGTCGACACCTACGGCGGCATGGCCCGCCACGGCGGCGGCGCCTTCTCGGGCAAGGACCCGTCGAAGGTCGACCGGTCGGCTGCGTACGCCATGCGCTGGGTGGCCAAGAACATCGTCGCCGCGGGCCTGGCCCGTCGCGCCGAGGTCCAGGTCGCCTACGCCATCGGCAAGGCCCAGCCCGTCGGCGTCTTCGTGGAGACCTTCGGCACCCACACCGTGCCCGAGGCCAACATCCAGAAGGCCGTCCTCGAGGTCTTCGACCTCCGCCCGGCCGCGATCCTGCGCGACCTCGACCTGCTCCGCCCGATCTACGCCAAGACCGCCGCGTACGGTCACTTCGGCCGCGAGCTCCCCGAGTTCACCTGGGAGCGCACCGACCGCGCCGACGCCCTCAAGGCTGCCGCCGGCGCCTGAGCGGTAGGAATACCCGGTTAACCGGGTATTCCTGCACTTCTCAGGCATTGCAACGCCTGAGAAGTGCAGGAAAAGCCAGAGAAGTCCGGCGCCCGTCCCACCACAGACGGGCGCCGGTGGCGTTTGCGGGGTCGGCGCCGTTGGGTTGTCGGCGGCTGCTGGTAGAAATGACCCCTGTGAGCCGGGGACCGCAGGAGGCAGCCGGGGCAGCGGAGCTGGAGCTGCCCGGGCTGGTTCGCGACCGGGTCAAGGAGGGCCGGGCGAAGGCCGCGGCGACGCGGGCACGGAAGGCCGCCGAGGCGTCGATCGCCGAGGTCGATCCGGTCGCGAAGGTCCTGGTCGACCTGCCGATGGCACACCTGGACAGGCCCTTCGACTATGCGGTCCCGGCCTCGATGGCCGAGGAGGCCCAGCCCGGGGTCCGGGTGAAGGTGCGCTTCGGTCCCAAGGACGTCGACGGGTTCGTCGTGGAGCGGGCTGAAGCCTCCGAGCACGCGAACCTGCAGCCGCTCAAGCGGGTCGTCAGCTCCGAGCCGGTGCTCACTCCGCAGGTGGCGGCACTGAGCGAGTCGGTCGCCCGGCGCTACGCCGGTGCCCGGGCCGACGTGCTCCGGCTGGCGATTCCGCCCCGGCACGCCTCGACCGAGAAGGAGCCCTCCGCGGTCTCCCCGGCCGGGCGCCCGTTCGACGCTGAGGCCGCGGCAGCGGCCTGGGCTGGTCATGAGCCGGCAGCCGCGTTCCTGCGACATCTCGCCTCCGGCGGGGCGCCGCGCGCGGTGTGGCATGCCGCGGCCGGCACCGATCATGCCGACCTGATCGCTCATGCCACCGCGACGACGCTGGCCTCCGGACGCGGCGCGCTGGTCGTGGTGCCGGACTGGAAGGACCTCGCCCGCCTCGACACCGCGATGACGAAGGTGCTGGGGGAGGGGCAGCATGCCGTGCTGGCCGCCGACGCCGGGCCGGCCTCGCGCTACCGGGAGTTCCTGCGGGTCGCCCGGGGCACGGTGAAGGTGGCGATCGGCACCCGCGCGGCCGCCTTCGCGCCGGTGCACGACCTCGGGCTGGTGGTCGTCTGGGACGACGGCGACGACCTGCTCGCCGAGCAGCGCTCGCCCTACCCGCACGCGCGTGACGTGCTGCTGCTGCGGGCGGAGCAGGAGCAGGCGGCCGCCCTGGTGGGTGGCTTCGCGCGGACGGTGGAGGCCGGGTTCCTGGCCGAGACCGGCTGGGCGCAGGAGATCCGGCCCACCCGGGCGCTGGCCCGCGAGCGGGTGAGCATCGAGATCACCGGCGACACCGACTTCGACCTCGAGAAGGACCCGCTCACCCGGGCCTCCCGGGTGCCTCGAGAGGCCCACGAGATCATCCGGGCGGCACTCACCACCGGACCCGTTCTGCTGCAGACGCCGCGGCGCGGATACGCGGCCTCGCTGGCCTGCGACCGGTGCCGTACGCCGGCCAGGTGCTCGGCCTGCCAGGGGCCGCTGCAGCTCGGCGGGCCGGCCGCGCCGCCGACGTGCGGCTGGTGCGGTCACGTCGAGGCGGCCTGGGCGTGCGGAGCCTGCGGCGGGTTCGGGCTGCGGGCGCCGATCATCGGCGAGGCGCGTACGGCCGAGGAGATGGGTCGCTCCTTCGCCGGCGTCCGGGTGGTGACCTCCTCGGCGGGGGCGGTCAAGCAGACGGTGCCGGGCACCCCGGCGATCGTGGTCGCGACCATCGGCGCCGAGCCGGTCGCCGAGGGCGGCTATGCCGGGGTGCTGCTGCTCGACACCTGGCTGCTGCTGGGGCGGCCGGATCTGCGTACGGACGAGGAGGCGCTGCGCCGCTGGAGCAACGCCGCCGGACTGGTGCGGCCCGGTGGGCGGGTGCTGGTCGTCGGTGACCCGGCGCTGTCGGTGCTGCAGGCATTGGTGCGCTGGGACCAGCCCGGGTTCGCCCAGCGCGAGGCGGCCGCCCGGCAGGAGGCCCACCTCCCGCCGGCGTCGCGGCTGGCCACCATCACCGGCACTCCCGGAGCGCTCGATGACGCGCTCACCCTGCTGGCGCTGCCGCCGGGCGCGGAGGTGCTCGGACCGGTGCCCGCCGAGCCCACGTCGACCGGTGAGCCCCGGCTGCGAGCCGTCGTACGCGTGCCGAGATCCCTCGGAGTGAGGCTCACCGAGGCGCTCGGAGAGCTGCAGCGAGTGCGCTCTGCGCGCAAGCTCGACCCGGTGCGGGTCCAGGTGGATCCGCCGACGCTCTGAGCGAGCGCCCTGCCGCGTAAAGTGGTCCCGACACGCTCGACCACCTAGGAGAACAGTGGCAGTCCAGCCCATCCGACTCTTCGGCGACCCCGTGCTGCGCAAGCCAGCGATCGAGGTCGTCGACTTCGACAAGGAGCTGCGCAAGCTCGTTGCCGACCTGACCGACACCATGCTCGAGGCGCCTGGCGCCGGACTGGCGGCTCCGCAGATCGGAGTGAGCCTGCGGGTCTTCACGTGGTACGTCGACGGCCAGGTGGGTCACCTCATCAACCCGGACCTGACCCTGTCGGAGGAGACGCAGGACGGGGGAGAGGGCTGCCTGTCGCTGCCCGACATCACCTTCGACTGCCGCCGGGCCCTGTCGGTGGTGGCGAAGGGTTTCGACATGCACGGCGAGCCGGTCACCATCGAGGGCTCCGAGCTGCTCGCCCGGGCCATTCAGCACGAGACCGACCACCTCGACGGCATCCTCTTCATCGACCGGCTCGACGAGGCCGCGCGCAAGGCGGCGATGAAGGAGATCCGGGAGTCGGAGTGGTTCGGCCTGGAGAAGCCCACGGTGAAGGTCTCGCCGCACGCGACGAACGGGTTCGGGTTCTGATGAGGGTCGTCTTCGCCGGTACGCCCGAGGTGGCCGTCCCCTCGCTGAACGCGATCGCCGCCTCGCGCCACGAGCTCGTCGGTGTCGTCACCCGGCCCGACGCCGCCCAGGGGCGCAGCAAGCGGCTGGTGCCCTCGCCGGTGGCCCAGCGGGCCGAGGAGCTGGGGGTTCCGGTGCTCAAACCGGAGCATCCCCGTGAGCCGGAGTTCCAGGCCGAGCTGAAGGCGCTCGAGCCCGACTGCTGCCCGGTGGTCGCCTACGGTGCGATGCTGCCGCAGTCGGCGCTGGACATCCCGCGGCACGGCTGGGTCAACCTGCACTTCTCGCTCCTGCCCGCCTACCGTGGCGCCGCGCCGGTGCAGCGTGCCGTCTGGGCCGGCGAGGAGATCTCCGGGGCGACCACCTTCCGGATCGTGAAGGCGATGGACGCCGGCCCGGTCTTCGGCACCATGACGCAGGCGCTGGCGCCCGACGAGACCTCCGGGTCGCTCTTCGAGAAGCTCACCGAAGGCGGGGCCAGGCTGCTGGTGTCCACGCTCGACGGGATCGAGGACGGCTCCCTGGAGGCACGCGAGCAGCCGACCGACGGGGTCACCTACGCCGACAAGATCACCGTCGAGGACGCTCAGATCGACTGGACGCAGAACGCCGTGGCCATCGACCGGCAGATCCGCGCCTGCACCCCCGCGCCGGGAGCCTGGACCCTGCTCGACGGCGAGCGGTTCAAGGTCGGACCGGTCACCATGGCCGAGGACACGGCGGCTCCCGGGGAGCTGGTCGTCCGCAAGAACGAGGTCCTCGTCGGCACCGGCACCACGGCGGTCCGGCTCGGCCGGGTGAAGGCCTTCGGCAAGAAGGAGATGCCGGCGGCTGACTGGGCCCGAGGCGTACGTCTGGAGTCCGGTGTCACCTTCGAATAGGGCACAGCCGGGTAGGCGTCCGGGGGCCGGCCGGCGACCGCAGGGGAAGCCGCGTGGGGCCACCAAGCCAGCCGATCCCGCTCGCCTCGCAGCGTTCGAGGTGCTCAAGGCGGTGCGGGTCGATGAGGCGTACGCCAACCTGGTGCTGCCCCACGTCCTCGGCCGCCTCGGGCTGGATGGCCGCGACGCGGCCTTCGCCACCGAGCTCGCCTCGGGGACGCTGCGGCAGCAGGGGACGTACGACGCGGTGCTGGCCGCCTGCATCGACCGGCCGCTGGCCAAGGTCGAGGCGAAGGTGCTCGACGTGCTGCGGCTGGGGGCACACCAGGTGCTGTCCATGCGGGTGCCCGACCATGCCGCGATCTCGACCAGCGTCGATCTGACCCGGTCGAAGGTGGGCCAGGGGCCGGCGGGCTTCGTCAACGCCGTCCTGCGCAAGGTCACCCGCAAGTCCCTCGACGAGTGGGTCGCCGAGGTGGCGCCCGCGCGCGAGAGGGACCACGACGGCTGGGCCACGGTCGCCTTCAGCCACCCGCGCTGGGTCGTCGAGCGGCTTGCCGAGGCTGTCGGCCGTGCCCAGATCGACGCGCTGCTCGAGGCCGACAACGTGCCGCCGTCGGTCACGCTGGTCGCCCGCCCCGGACGGGCGAGGACCGACGAGCTCGGCGGCACGCCGACGCCCTACTCGCCCTTCGGCGTCACGCTCGACTCCGGCTCACCGGCCGGGATCGCCGCGGTCGCGGAAGGGCGCGCCGGGGTGCAGGACGAGGGGTCCCAGCTGGTGGCCATCGCTCTGGCCGAGGCCGACCTCGACCGGCCAGACTCCGGGACCGAGTCGTGGCTGGACCTGTGCGCCGGGCCCGGCGGCAAGTCGGCGCTGCTGGCTGCCCTGGCGGCGCAACAGGGTGCCGTGCTGGTCGCCAACGAGCGCCAGCCGCACCGTGCCGGACTCGTCCTTGCCAACCTGACCGACCGGTCATCCGGTACGCACGTGGACGGGACCGCCGGGGTCGTGGCCGGCGACGGGACCCGGCCACCGTTCAAGGACGCGACGTTCGACCGGGTCCTCGTCGATGCCCCGTGCACCGGCCTGGGAGCGCTGCGCCGCCGGCCGGAGGCTCGCTGGCGGCGAGCCACGGCCGACCTCGACGTACTCGTCGACCTGCAGCGCTCCCTGCTCGACCGGGCCATCGATCTGACCCGGCCGGGCGGTGTGGTGCTCTACGCCACCTGCTCGCCGGTTCTGGCCGAGACCGAGGGCGTGGTGCGCAGGGTGCTCGAGGACCGATCCGATGTCGTCCTCGAGCCGATCGGCGCCACGGTCGGCACGGTGCCTGACAGCGCCGGGCCGATGGCAGGCACGGTGCAGCTGTGGCCGCACCGCCATGGCACCGATGCGATGTTCCTGGCGCTGCTGCGGCGTACCTCCTAACGGGTCAGTCGGTCCACCTGAGCGAGCTCGCGAGCGCCTCGAGCTCGGCGTCGGTGGTGCCCTCCCCGCTCTGGACGCTGATGAAGATGTCGCCGTGGAGCGGGGTGATGTAGGACCCCGAGCCGGGGCCTGCCTTGTCGGCGCTCTTGCTCCAGTCCGGGTAGTCCTCCGCCGGGCGGATCACCAGGCCGGCCACACCACCGTCCTCGGACGTGCAGGATGCCTTGTCGTCGATCAGGTACCACTCGCACGTCCAACCGGGCGGTTGCGCGACGGGAACCTCGTCGACGAGCCCTACGCGCGCGCCTTGGGTGGCGATCGTGACGCCGGGATAGTCCTCGAGGAGCGTGTCGTTGCTCCACTTCTGCTCGACCGCGCCGGCCGGTCCGGACAGGACGATGGTGAACCCGGTCCCGGCGCCCGGGCGAGCGCTGGCGGTCTGGATGGTGATGTCCATCGTCTTGGCCTCGTCGTTGGTGACGACCTGTCCGGTGACCCCGTCGCCGAGGTCGAGGCTCTGCCCTGAGGCGAGGGGTGCCGTCGAAGCCGACGCCGACGGTGCGCCGGCAGCGCCGAGGGGAGCCTGGTCGACCGCGGTCGTGGTCAGGAACTGAGAGAGCCCCAGCCCACCTGCGGTGAATGCGCCGACGGCCGCAGCGGCGCCGACGGCACCGGTGATCCGCCGGCGGCGGCGGATGCGGGAGCCCGCGCTGATCGCGCCGGCGGAGATCCGCGCGTAGTCGGGGTGCTGGTCGGCGACACGCTCGTGCACTGCCGTACGGAAGCTGGTCTCTGGGTCGTTCATCGGGTGGTCCTCTCCGGGAAGATGTCCGCAACCAGCGGGCGCAGCCGTTCCAGGGCACGCTTCGAGCGGGTGCGGACCGCCGTCTCGGTCAGTCCGAGGTCGGCAGCTGTCTGGGACACGGATCGGTCCTCCCAATAGCGCGCGACCAGCACGGCCCGGTCGGTCGGCGACAGCCGCTGGAGGGCGGCAAGCAGGTCGATCCGGGCGCTGGGGTCGGCATCGCTGCCCGGATCGTCCGGCAGCGTCGAGGTCGGCGTCTCGGCGTTGCGCCGGAGCCGTCGGTGGGAGATGAATCCGTTGAGGAGCACACGTCGTGCGTACGCCGCCGGGTTGTCCGCCCTGCTGACCCGCCGCCAGGACGCGAAGACCCGGGCGTACGTCGTCTGGGTCAGGTCCTCGGCCAGGTGATGGTCACCGGTCAGCAGCAGCGCGGTGCGGTAGAGCGCGCCGCCCGTTGCATGGACGAAGTCGGCGAACTCCTCGGCGGGAGGCCTCACGGTCGATGTGCTCACATCCTTTCGACGCCTCGGGATGAGGTCCACGTGACACCCCCGTGAGGATCGAGATGAGCGAGTTTCGTTTCACCGCATCATCTCAGCGCCTACGCTGGCGAGCATGGCCAAGGCATCGCCGTCGGTGGAGATCGAGGTGGACAACCGCGTCGTCAGGATCTCCAACCCCGACCGCGTCTACTTCCCTGAGACCGGTGCGACCAAGCTCGACGTGGCGCAGTACTACCTCGCCGTCGGGCCAGGGATCGTCAATGCGCTCTGGGAGCGTCCGTGCATGCTGCACCGGTTCCCCAAGGGCCTGGCGGGGCCGAAGGTGCACCAGAAGCGGCTGCCGCAGGGGGCGCCCGACTGGATCGAGACCGTACGCCTCTACTTCCCGCGCTGGGGCCGCACCGCCGACGAGCTGTGCGTGACCGAGCTCGGCGCGGTCATCTGGGCCGTCCAGATGTCGACGGTCGAGTTCCACCCCTGGAACAGCCGCCGCGAGGACACCGAGAAGCCCGACGAGTGGCGCATCGACCTCGATCCCGGTCCCGAGTGCCCGTTCTCGACCGTGCAGACGGTGGCTGGCGTCGTACGCGAGCTGCTCGACGAGCTCGGCGCGGTCGGCTACCCGAAGACGAGCGGTGGCTCCGGGATGCACGTGTATGTCCGGATCCCGGCCGAGCACGGATTCCAGGACGTACGCCGCGCCGCGCACGCCTTCGCCCGCGAGGTCGAGCGCCGGGCCCCGAAGCTGGTCACCACCGCGTGGTGGCGCAAGGATCGCGACCCGGCGCAGCTGTTCGTCGACTTCAACCAGAACACCCGAGATCACACGATCGCTTGTGCCTACTCGATCCGCGGCGTCGCCGACGGCCGGGTCTCCACCCCGATCACCTGGGAGGAGACCAAGGACGTCGACCCACGTGAGTTCACGATGCGTACGGTGCCGGCACGGTTCGCGGAGATCGGTGACCTGCACGCCGACATCGACGACCACCCGTTCTCGATCCAGCCGCTGCTCGAGTGGGCCGACCGGGACGAGCGCGACGGCGCCGAGACGCCACCCGAGCCCGAGCCCGACCCGACCCGGTGATGATCACCAGACCTTGAGACGCTCGCCCAGGGTGCGACCGAGCTCCTTGGAGTAGGTCGCGGTGAGGTGGTGGCCGTCGCGATGGGTGATGGTGTCGCCGACGACGGTCGTGCAGATGCCGACGCTGTCGCAGAACATGTCGTCGAGGTCGACGGTCTCGACGCGAGCTGACTTGGCCGCCTGCATCTGCAGGTCGGCGCCGTCCTGCTGGCTCTCGAGCGGCTTGTAGGTGCAGGGCGAGAGCGTCTTGTTGCTGCTCAGGCACGTCGCCGGGTCGAACTCGAGCGCCGGTACGTCGCGCAGCCACACGGTCCGCTTCGCGGCGGGCTTCACCTGGGCCAGCAGTCGCTGGTAACCGCGGTAGACGGCGCGGCGTACGTCTGCGCGGTCGGTGTGGCGGCCCGAGGAGTCGTGGTAGGCGGCGCTGATCGGGCGCGAGGAGATCAGCAGCAGGTCGGGGCGGAGCTTCTTGACCGAGGAGAGCATGAAGTCGTGGAAGTCGTCGCACGACGTCATCGGGTCGGTGCTGTCGATCTTGTCGGGGGTGACCAGCGAGACGGTGCACTGCGGCATGGCCAGCATGTAGGCGCGGTAGCCGGAGCGTTCGGCGATCTCCTCGACCGCGGGCGTCCAGTGGCGGGCGTGGGAGTCGCCGATGACCACGATCGTCTTCTCGGCGTCGGCGTCACCGCGCGGGCACAGCTTGCGTACGTTCGTCGAGTAGTAGTTGCACTCGCCGACCGACTCCACGTCGTCGGAGAGGTTGGTGAGGCCCGGCTTCAGGTTGGTGGGGATCGCCTGGTTCTTGCGGGCCGCGAGCACCGAGGCCTTCAGCAGCGCCGGGAGCGGGTCGGGCTCCTGCGCCTTGGCGGCGGGCGGCGCGGCGCTCGAGGCGGGTCGGTCGGGCTGTTTGAACGGTCCGGAGGACCCGGAGGAATCGGCCTCGGCCAGCGTGATCGCCGGCTGGTAGCCGTCGCGGGCGGTCCCGGTGGCGTAGGTGTTGGCACCGAAGCAGGTCACCGCGACCAGGGTGATGCTCAGCGGGTAGAGCGCCACCGGACCCAGCGTGGCGGCTCGACCGAACGCCGGACGGCGCCAGAGGATGCCGCGCCGGAACGGCTCCTCGATGTAGTGGTAGGAGAGTCCGGCCAGACCGAACGCCAGCGCCACCAGGAGCACCTGCTCCCACCAGCGCAGCTCGCGGCCCAGCTGCAGCTCGGCGAGGACCAGCACGGGGAAGTGCCACAGGTAGAGCGAGTAGGACCAGTTGCCGATCACCTGCAGTGGCGGCACCGACAGCAGCCGGCCGACCACCGTCGGGCCGTGCCACAGCGTGCCGGCCACGATGATGAAGACGCTGCCGAGCACCGGCACGAGCGCCGGGGTGCCGGGGAACGGGGTCGCGTCGTTGAACTGCAGGCAGGCGCAGATGATGAAGAACATCCCGAACGCGGAGAGCACCTGCGCCCGCCACCGCGCGGTGGCGTCCTGGGTCCCGCCGTCACGGAACGCGATCGCCGCGATCGCGCCCAGGCCGAGCTCCCAGGCGCGGGTGAACGGCGAGAAGTACGCCGCCTCCGGGCTGGTCCGGGTCAGCACCGCCGAGGCCAGCAGCGAGGCCACGATGACCACGCCGAGAGCGATGACCAGCACGCGCCTGCGCCCGCGCTGGTCGATGGGGCCGTCCGTCGCGGCGTTCCGGCTGCGCCGCTTCATCGCCCACAGGCATCCCAGGATCACCAGGGGCCAGACGAGGTAGAACTGCTCCTCGACCGCGAGGGACCAGAAGTGCTGCAGCGGTGAGGGCGGCAGCGCCGCCGAGAAGTAGTCGGTCTCCAGCGACGCGAACCGGAAGTTGGCGGCGAACGCCGCCGACCACAGCGCGTCGAGGGCGATCTCCCGAGTGCGTACGAAGCCCAGGAAGAGGGCCGCGTAGACGACCGTCGCGAGAAGCACCACGGTTGCGGCCGGCAGGATCCGGCGGGCCCGGCGGGCGTAGAAGCCGAGCAGGCTGACCCGGCCCTCGGTGCGTACCTGCCGCATGAGCTGCTGGGTGATCAGGAAGCCCGAGATCGCGAAGAAGACGTCGACGCCGACGAAGCCGCCGGTCAGCGATCCGAAGCCGACGTGCAGCGCGACGACCGCGAGCACCGCGATCGCGCGGAGCCCCTGGATGTCGGGACGGTGCCGGGACGAGGTCGCGCTCCCGCTGGTCGAGCCGGTGGACGAGTCCGTCGAGCCCACGAGCAGCCGCACCTCCTCAGCCAAGCGCATTCGTCACATTCGTCGCGACGATAACTCCCGTAACCGGTCGATCCTGGTAGACGCGCCTAGGGGCCTAGTCGAGATCGCGGTCGTCGCCTGCCGCCACGGGGCCGGGGGTCGGTGGAAGCGGGGGAGGAGTGCCGCCGAAGGCGGGACACAGCGACTTGTGGGCGCACCACCCGCACAGCCGTCCCGGGTTGGGCTGCCAGTCTCCGGTCTCCTGGGCGGTGCGGATGGCCCGCCAGATCGCCTCGGCCTTGCGCTCGGTGGCCAGCAGGTCGGCCTCGTCGGGCACGTAGCGCAGGATGTCGCCCGAGCCGAGGTAGATCAGCTGCAGCATCGCCGGCACCACGCCCCGGGTGCGCCAGATCACCAGGGCGTAGAACTTGAGCTGGAACAGCGCCTTCGCCTCGTACGCCTCGCTGGGCACGCGGCCTGACTTGTAGTCCACCACCCGGATCCGGCCATCGGGGGCGACATCGACGCGGTCGATGAACCCACGCAGCAGCAGCTTGGAGTCGAGCAGCGCCTCGACGTAGTGCTCGCGCTCGGCGGGCTCCAGGCGTCGCGGGTCCTCCAGGTCGAAGTAGCGCCGCAGCACCTGCCGGCACGACTCCAGCCAGCCCTCCTCGGCTCCCTCGGTCTCCGAGGTGAACAGCGTCGCCAGGGCCGGGTCGAGGCTGCGTACGTCCTCCCACGCCTGCTCCACCATCGACCTCGCCTGCCGGGGCGTGCGCTCGGGAGCGGGCAGGTCGAAGAGGTCCTCGAGCACCTTGTGCACCACGGTCCCGCGCGCGGCTGCCTCCGAGGGCGGCTCGGGCAGCTGGTCGATGGTGCGGAACCGGTAGAGCAGCGGGCACGAGGTGAAGTCGCTCGCGCGGCTCGGGGAGAGCGACCCCAGCACGTTGACGCCGTCGACCGCGGTCGATAGCGATTCGGCAGGTGAGGTGCTCATGGAGTCGACACTATTCGTCAGCACCGACAACCGGGTCGACACCACCCGACAACCGCTGCTCAAGTACGCTCGGGATGTGGCAGACCCTGACCCACGCCCCGGCGGCGACAAGCCGGTCGAAGAGGCGGCGCCCACCTCCCGAGTCCCGGGCACGATCAAGGTCGGCTCCGTCGCCGGCAGCGACGTCCTGGTGACGCCGTCCTGGTTCCTGATCGCGGCGCTGATCGCCTGGTTGATGGCGCCCCGGATCAATGCGGTGGAGCCGGGTCTGGGCTGGTTGACGTACGTCGCCGGCTTCGCGTTCGCGGTCGTCCTCTACGGCGCCGTCCTGCTGCACGAGGCGGCGCACGCGGTCGTCGCCAAGCGGCTCGGCTACCCCGTGGGCGTGATCATGCTCCACTTCCTCGGCGGCGCGACCGCCGTGGAGAAGGAGGCGAAGCGGCCCCGCGACGAGTTCTGGATCGCCGTCGTCGGACCGCTGGTCTCGCTGGCCGTCGCCGCAGCTGCCTTCGGTGTCTCCTTCCTCACTCCTGGCGGCCTGATCGGACTGTTCATCACCGGCCTGTGGTTCACCAACATGTTCGTCGGCGTGCTCAACCTCGTCCCCGGCCTGCCCCTCGACGGCGGCCGGTTGCTCAAGGCGGGTGTGTGGGCAGCGACCGACGACATCAACCGTGGCAACATCGTCGCCGGCTGGGCCGGCCGGGTCCTCGCGGTGATCGTTCTGCTGTGGCCCTTCATCCAGGGGCAGATCCTCGGCGTCCAGCCCGACCTCACCGACTACGTCCTCGCTGTCATCATCGGTGTCTTCCTCTGGAGCGGCGCCTCCGCGGCGATCATGTCGGGGAGGGCGCGCATGCGGCTCCCGCTGCTCGTCGCCCGCGACCTCGCCCGCCGCACCCTGGCCGTGCCCGCCGACCTCCCCCTGGCCGAGGCCGTACGCCGTGCCCAGGAGGCCGAAGCCGGCAGCATCGTCACGGTGAGCAGCGGCGGCGAGCCGATCGGTCTCGTCCACGAGGGCGCGCTGCTGGCGACCCCGGAGGACCGTCGTCCCTGGATGGCCACCTCGACGGTCACCCGACAGCTCGAGGACGGACTCACCCTCCCGGCCGACATCGACGGGGAGTCCCTGATCCAGGCGATCTCCAAGACCCCGGCACCCGAATACCTCCTGGTCGAGCCCGACGGCTCGATCTACGGCGTACTGGTCACCTCCGACGTCGACGCCGCCTTCCGCGCGGGAGCCTGAGCCGGACCGAGCCGCGGTTTGCCGGGTTGGCAGGGAAAACGGGTAGCCTCGGCGGGTGTCAAGCGCTGATATTCCAGACATTCCGGCCGAGGCCCGAGCGGGCGTACACCGCGGGCCGCTCCGCGAGGGCGAGTGGGTGCGGCTGACCGACACCAAGGGTCGCCGCCACAACTTCGAGCTCGTCGCCGGCAAGCGCTTCTTCTCCAACAAGGGCCACATCGACCACGACGAGCTGATCGGCCGCGAGGAGGGCTTCACCGTCACCGCCTCCACCGGAGGTGAGTACCTGGTCTTCCGCCCGCTCCTGTCGGAGTTCGTGGTCTCGATGCCGCGCGGTGCCGCCGTGGTCTACCCCAAGGACGCCGCCCAGATCGTCGCCATGGCTGACATCTTCCCGGGTGCCTCCGTCGTGGAGGCCGGGGTCGGCTCCGGTGCCCTGACCTGCTCGCTCCTGCGTGCGGTCGGCCCGTTCGGCAAGGTCACCTCCTTCGAGCGCCGCGAGGAGTTCGCCGAGGTCGCCCGCAAGAACGTCGACCAGTTCTTCGGCACCCCGGCGGGGGAGTCCCACCCGAGCTGGTCGCTCAACCTGGGAGACCTCCAGGAGGAGCTGCCTCGCCAGCAGATCCGCTGCGACCGGCTGATCCTCGACATGCTCGCTCCCTGGGAGTGCGTCGACGCGGCGGCCGAGGCGCTCTACCCGGGCGGCATGGTCTGCGCGTACGTCGCGACCACCACCCAGCTGTCCCGCTTCGTCGAGACGGTCCGCGCCCACGGCGGGTTCACCGAGCCGCAGGCGTGGGAGTCGCTGGTGCGCGACTGGCACGTCGAGGGTCTCGCGGTCCGGCCGGGTCACAAGATGATCGGCCACACCGCCTTCTTGGTGACGGCGCGAAGGCTGGCTCCGGGCGAGCGCGCGCCGCGCAAGACACGCCGACCTGCCCCCGGTGCGTACGGATCCGACTACACCGGTCCGCGCCCGGCCGACATGCCGGCTCCCGAGCCCGTCGTGGAGGTCCTGCCCGAGGACGGCGCCGAGCTGGACTGAGTCCGTCCTGCAACCGTGCACATCTTTCCGGTGTGCCACGGGTTGACACGAACTTGGCCGTTGTCGACGAATAGTGTCCAACACCGGTAAATCCTTCTCCGCTCCTGCCCCTCACCCTTGTAGGGTCGAGGGAGTAGAGGAGGTGTGCTGATGTCGACATCCGATGGATTCCATTCCGAGGGGCGCAGCCCCGAGGAGCTCGAGAGTCATGTCCGTTTCCTCGAAGCTGAGGTGACCGACCTGCGGCACAGACTGACTGAGATGCCCGGATCTTCGCGTGGCCTGGAGGCGCGGCTCGCTGATGCGCAGCGCTCCCTGGCCGCCGTGACGTCGCAGAACGAGCGACTCACCGTCACGCTTCGGGATGCCCGAGACCAGATCATCAAGCTCAAGGAGGAGGTCGACCGGCTGGCACAGCCGCCAGCAGGCTTCGGCACCTTCATCGAGCGCAACGAGGACGACTCGATCGATGTCTTCACCGGTGGGCGCAAGCTCCGGGTGACCGCATCGCCCAACGTCGACCTCGACGAGCTGCGCTATGGCCAGGAGGTCATGCTCAACGAGGCGCTGAACGTCGTGGCCGCGATGGAGTTCGAGAAGGTCGGCGAGGTGGTGATGTTCAAGGAGCTGCTCGCCGACGGTGAGCGCGCCCTGGTGATCGCCAACGCCGACGAGGAACGGGTCGTACGTCTCGCCGAGCCGCTCCTGCAGGACGCTATTCGCGCGGGTGACTCGTTGCTGCTCGAACCGCGATCGGGCTATGTCTACGAGAAGGTGCCGAAGTCCGAGGTCGAGGAGCTCGTCCTGGAGGAGGTGCCCGACATCTCCTACGAGTCGATCGGTGGCCTCGCCGGCCAGATCGAGCAGATCCAGGACGCGGTCGAGCTGCCGTACCTCTACCCCGACCTCTTCATCGAGCACCAGCTCAAGCCGCCCAAGGGTGTGCTGCTCTACGGTCCTCCGGGCTGTGGCAAGACCCTGATCGCGAAGGCTGTCGCCAACAGTCTCGCGAAGAAGGTCGCCGCGAAGACGGGAGCGGACGGCAAGTCCTACTTCCTCAACATCAAGGGCCCCGAGCTCCTCAACAAGTACGTCGGTGAGACCGAGCGCCACATCCGCCTGGTCTTCCAGCGGGCTCGTGAGAAGGCCGCGGCCGGCACCCCGGTGATCGTCTTCTTCGACGAGATGGACTCGCTGTTCCGTACGCGTGGCACCGGTGTCTCCTCCGACGTGGAGAACACCATCGTCCCGCAGCTCCTCTCCGAGATCGACGGTGTCGAGGCTCTGGAGAACGTGCTGGTCATCGGTGCCTCCAACCGTGAGGACATGATCGACCCGGCGATCCTGCGCCCGGGCCGTCTGGACGTGAAGATCAAGATCGAGCGTCCCGATGCCGAAGGTGCTCGTGACATCTTCTCGAAGTACCTGGTCCCCGACCTGCCGCTGCACCCGACCGACGTGGGCGAGTTCAACGGCGACAAGCAGGCCACCGTCGACGAGCTGATCCGCACGGTCGTCGAGCGGATGTACACGGAGTCCGAGGAGAACCGCTTCCTGGAGGTCACCTACGCCAACGGTGACAAGGAGATCCTCTACTTCAAGGACTTCAACTCCGGTGCGATGATCCAGAACATCGTCGACCGGGCCAAGAAGATGGCCATCAAGTCGTTCTTGGACTCCGGCGAGGACTCCGGCCAGAAGGGTCTGCGGGTGCAGCACCTGCTCCAGGCCTGCGTGGACGAGTTCAAGGAGAACGAGGACCTCCCCAACACCACCAACCCCGACGACTGGGCCCGCATCTCCGGCAAGAAGGGCGAGCGGATCGTCTTCATCCGCACGCTCATCACCGGCAAGCAGGGCACCGAGCCCGGCCGTTCCATCGAGCAGGTCTCCAACACGGGTCAGTATCTGTAACCTGTGCCGACCGCATCATCGGCCCGCCACCTGCGAAAAGGGTGGCGGGCCGATTGCTGTCTGCTGGTGATTTCGGTGGCTCGACAAGCGGTTGTCGTCTGTGCGTCTCGTCGGCAGTCGTGGGACGGCCGAACTTGTCGTGTCAACACTGCGTCAACACGGAGGCGTACGATCGAGGGCCAAGAAGCCGCTTCCGTGTCCATTTGACCGGGATGAGGAGACCGAGGAGAACTCAGATGGCAAGCCTTCGAACGCGAGTAGCGAAGTCGGGGGAGACGACCTACGCGGTCTTGTTCCGACATGGCGGTAAGCAGTCGTCAGAGAGCTTCGTGGACGTCAAGCACGCCGAGGTGTTCAAGGCCGAGGTGGAGGCGTTCGGCCCAGACCGGGCTCGCAAGAGGCTGGAGGACCGTCTGGCGGAGGAGGGACGTCGGCGCAATCTCACGGTTGATGAGCTCTTCGCCAAGTGGCTCGAGACGATGGACCTCGGTCGCATCTCCGGGGAACTCACCCATGAGACAGTCCGTCGTTACAAGCTGAACTATGAGAACAACATCCGCGACTTCCTCGGGCACCGTGACTGTGGGCTGGTCGATCCCGACGATATTCAGGACGTCGTGGACGCTTGGGTGCGTGACGGCTTCGCGCCGAACACGATCAGCGGACGGTACGCCAAGCTGAAGAAGATGTTCGACTGGGCGGCGCAGCACCGACAGCAGATCCTTGTGACATCACCGTGTGACCACATCACACTGCCGAAGGTGCGTCGTATCGATCCCAAAGGTCTACGGGCTCCAGAAGTCGTCCAGTTCCTTGATGCGGCTCGCAGGCTCGACCTGGATCTCTATGACGTTTTGGCGTTCCTGGTATCCACGGGGTGGCGCAAGTCGGAGATGATGGCGCTTACTGCGGCGTCCGTAGAGGACACAGATGATGACGTCTTCGTGACGATGTCGCAGGTCGAGCGCAGGGGCGAGGGCATCATCGACGCGGCTAAGACGCCCGCATCGCACAACCGCCGGCTGCGGGTCGTCGGCCCGGGCGTAGAGGTGTTGCGCCGTAGGGTTGCTGATCTGAGTCCTGGCGACATCGTCTTCACCCATGCCGACAGCAGGGGACGATTCAGAGGATCCTCCGCCAGCACGCCAAAGCAATTGCCGTGGAAGGCGACCGCCCTGAAGAAGAATTGGGACCGGCTCCTTGAAGTCGCCGACCTGCCAGGCGGCCGCAATCCGACTCCCCACTGGATCCGGCACTCCCACGTGGCGATCTGTCTGGCAGCGGGGATGGACATGTACGAGATCTCGCGCCGAGTCGGACACGCATCCATCAAGACGACCGTTGACACCTACGGGAAGATGGCCGACGGCATGACCGACGAGGTGGCGACTCGCATCAACGCACTTCTCGACTTTGCCGCGCCTGCCCTGCGGGTGGTCGACGGTGAGGGCGGCTAAGCAGCACCCCTGCCACGCTTGCGGCGACGAGCAATCGACGCCGAAGAAAGGCCGCTGGCGGCGGTACCGGCCGTAGACCTGATCTCAAATCTCTCGAGGATCTCTGCGACATGGTCGGGCAGGTAGCGGATCGTGTAACGGTTGATCCGAAGGTGCGGCAGGCGCTTGCTGCGCCGGAGCTCGCGGAGTTGCTCGCGAGTGATTGCGAGCAGCCCCGCGAGCTCCTCCTCGGACACTGCGGCCTTGGTTAGAGGTCTCACCGTGACACCCTCCATCAAGATTCTGGCGACATCGGAACCACGGCGCTGGCGGGCCGAGCCCGTTGATGACTGTCGGAGAGAAGGTGCGCGATGACTGCCGTTCATCCGTCGCAACAGCGGATCATCGCCTTCGCGCTGGTGAGGTGACAGAGTCAGGTCGGCATTGCCGCAGCGCAGAGGTCTCCGCCGCCGCGCCTGCCAGGCCGGAGGATCGAGAGGAGCCCTCTGGCTACGGTGCCCGTAAGTGGGACCTACGCGGCGAAAGGACGTAGGTCGTGCGGCGCGCTCATCGGCAGATGTGTGTAAAAGCCGGGTGCCGTGATTGCCAAGCTCATCACTCACGCCGATCTCGTTGTGGGCTCATCAGGATTGTAGGCGACCTGGCTGGCCGCCTCTGCGTGAGACAAGTTAGTAGAGGGCCCGTGCGTCGAACGAACCCGAGGCCCTACGAGCACGTAGTTCTCGAAACCGCCGATGGGCGCGGCCCGAGTAGCTAGCCTGACGTCGTGGATCTTGCTCGCAAAGTTGAAGTGCTCGACAGACAAGTCACCGAGGCCAAGAACGGCAACCCCGCCGACTTCGAGAAGTGGCGCACCGCGACGGAAGTCGCACTTCGGACGGTCATGGGTGCCGATTCGCCGCTGCTCGCCCAATTCGAGAAGGTCCATTACTCGCCTTCCATTTGGTACTCGGGCATGGATACAAGCGGCTATCAGCCCGCCGGGGTCAAGAACGTCGTCGCCATCTTAGAAGCAGCAAAGAGCGAGTTCGCCCTCCGAGCGGAACTCGAAGAAGTCGTCGAGACCGAGGAAACGCCCGAGGAGAAGGCGACCGCCGAAGAGCGTGGACGGGTGTTTATCGTGCATGGCCACGACGACGCCCGTAAGCACGAGCTGGCCCGCGTGCTTCAGGACCTGACCGGCACGAAGCCCATCATCCTGCATGAGCAGCCGAGCGGCGGCCGCACCATCCTAGAGAAGCTGGAGGTCTTCGCTGCCTCCGCCGGCTTCGCAGTTGCGCTCCTCACAGCCGACGACCTCGGCCGCGCGAAAGGCACCGAGTCGGAATCTGCTCGCGCCCGGCAGAACGTAGTCTTCGAGGCTGGTTACTTTGCTGGCCGCCTTGGGCGCGACCGCGTCGTCCTGCTTCACGAGACAGGCGTCGAGCTTCCGAGCGACCTCAACGGCGTCGTCTACGTCGGACTCGACCCCGCCGGCGCGTGGAAGATGAAGCTCGCCCACGAGATGTGCAACGCAGGCCTGACGGTCGACTGGGGCGGTCTCGCGGGCAGTAGGGAGTAGGGACGAGGGTCAGGCATCACCAACTGGTGAACGGGATCAGCATCAGTCCTAGCGCGCCTTCAGTTCGGCTCGCGAGGTCCACGAGGCTCCGTCGGCAGTAATGGCTCGAAGCTGTAGGTACTCGTGCGGGATCGGAGTCGTGTTTCTCGCCTCCACCCGCTGGCAGGTGGTTCGAGGCGGTCACGGTTCGACGGCTTGGAGTGGCAGGGTTGCCATGTGACCGAACAAGAACCGGAAGTCCATTCCGAGGAACTACGGCTCGCACGCATCTTCTTCGTGCTGCCCGAGCCGATATCGCTACCCGATGGCTACCAGGTCGTCATGGCGGCAGGAGAGGACTGCTCTACGGAACTCCTTCCCGACGATCCGCAGGTGAGCCTCATATTCCACCAGGTCAACACCAGCCACGGGCGCACCACCGCAGCGATGGAGGCCAAGTGGAAGGCTGTCAGCCAAGCGGCTGGACTTCCGCTTACGTCGGAAGACCCGATGTCACTGGAGCTTGAAATCGAATGGACTGTCGTCGAGGCAGTGACCCCTTGGGACTCGCCGGACCCCATCCCCGAGAGCGACGCGGAGCATGCCGCAAACTGGACCCCGCGCACCGATGCCTTTGCTCGATGCCTCTATGCGGCGCGCCAGGTCGTGCGAGCCTACCGGCAAGCGACTGAAACACCGTATGGCTTGCCAACGTACGCGCGGGCGATCTCTCCCGTGCTCGTCTATTCCGCGGACGGCGTCCGAGAGACGGCAGTCGTGGACGGTCAGCCTGTGTTGCTCATACGCCCGACACAGAGTGAATGGGACGGGCCGAGCGTCATGGTGCTCGACCACGGTAACTTGCCCGATCCTTTCCGCGGTAAGGACTTCGACGAGGACGTAGAGCGGCGATTCTGGCATTGGTACTCGGAAGAAGCGCGTGGTAACCCACTGAATCTCTGGCGTGAACGATGGATCGAGGCCCGGCGCGCACATGAGCTCCTCGGCGAGGAAGCGCAGGCAGTCATCTTGGCCAATACCTCGTGCGAGGTGATGCTGGACGCCATCCTCGCGCTGCTCATGTGGGAAGAGGGTTTGGTCATCGAGGACGCGGTTCCTTCGTTCGAGGAGGGAAAGGTGCTCCGCCGGATATCCAACGAGCTCGCACCTCGGCTAAAGGGAAATTGGTCTACCCAAGGCGGTGCCGTGGGCGACTGGTACCGCGCGGCATATCGACTACGCCACCGAGTCGTCCACGGCGGCTATGCCCCAACTGTGAGCGAGGCAGCCGATGCGCTTTCAGCCGCCGTTAGACTGCAGCGGTTCGTCATGGATCAAATCGCGGAACGCCGCACTATCTACTACCGCGCAGCGTTGATGACAGTCGCAGAGGAAGGCCTCCGCCGACGAGGCATGTGGTCGGGGAAGATCAAGCGCTTTGCCGACGAGGTCGCGCCAACAGAACCGAACTGGCGCAACTCGTTCACAGCCTGGTATAGGGACCTGTTCGCTGCGCTCGCGCCGTGAGCGCCAAAACAGAGCCCGCGCGGCGGAAGGACGCAGTCGTGCCACCAGCACGTCCGCATCGTCAGCAAGGCCCGTGGTGCCGCGAGTTGTTTCGTTCTGCTCGGTAAGACATTGACCGCACACGTTGCCTCGAAATGACGCCAGGTGCGCATGCGGATACAAGCCGCACCGGGCGACTGAAGCACCGCGCGTCGATCAACTCGACCTCACCACGCCCATGACTGTGCGCATTCACGCCACGGCGGCGGCCCATTGCTGCTGTCGCGGACGCGACCCGCACCGTCAGGATCCCGACGTCGGGATCGACTTCGACACCGGTGATATGAAACCTCGAGACCGACCAGGAGGTCACAGTTGTCGCAGTAGCGCGGGTCGTGCTTGCAGCGCGCAGCAGCACCCGCCGTAGGCTCAGGCAATGTCGAGGCCTTCTGGCTTGGTTTGCTTGTCGCGACCGACCTTGGAGCCCACGACGCCTATCCGAGCGTTACCACGCCGCCAACGCGACCACCGAGCTCACCCACCTCGGGTAGGAAGAGCCGGTGAACGTTTGCCGTCGCCTGTAAGGCGAAACGCAGGGCGACCACCACGGCCACTCAGGCGAGCGCGGACAGCGTCGGGATCAGGTAGGACCCGATTGCTCCAAGTTCAAGAAGTGGCAAGCCATGCAGGTAGAGTTCCAGACTGCCTTCGGACATCCCGGCTCGTGCGACACGGTGGAACCCGAAAGGGCTCGTGAAGCCAACTTGAGCCCTGCCACCAACATTCGGATAGGCTGGATCCTCGGCGACAGATTCCACGATGCGGAGCACACTGTTGTAAGAGGCAGGTTCCTGTTGTTCTTCGGTCTGTTTACGCCACAATTCAGAGGCGCGAAGGCACGCGTCAGTGTCGCCGCGAAACTCGACGACACCCAACGCGAGGTTTAGTTCACGGGGCAGAAACTGATACACGCCCTCCGAGTCAAGGCTCCGGTGCAGCTCGAAAGCAACTGGGTGGAGAGAGTCAGGATCCAGGCCTCCGACGATCATCGAAACTTGGCCCACTCCGAGACGGTTGCTTCCAAGTGATCGGTAATAGCGGGTGAGGACTCGGGCCATGTAGTCGGCCAGCTCGCCTACCGTCGGCAGCACAAGTTTTGCACTCGTGCTCTGGATCTGTGAGAGCAGAGCAACGAGAGCGGCGTAGGTCTGCTGGAACACTAGAGTCGACCCAGCACAGACGACCCCTACCGAGGTCTCGTGTGCTGGCATGCCCATGGGGCTACGTAGAGATCCCTGATCGAATACCCGAACCGGAAGTTGAAAGAGCTTCACGCCCTCATCCATGAGGCGACCATCAGGCCCAGAGATCCGACTGTCTGATGCCATGAATAGCCGGCTGCCCAGATCCCTGTCGGATGCCAGCCAAGTTGCGGTAATCGTCACGCCAGCCAGTGTGGCATCGAAGAATGCCTTCCGGCGGTCCGAATCAAATCTACTTGGAGAACCCGATTTCCGGGGAAGCGCAGGCGGGGCCCCACCAAGCGGCGGATAGACACACTCAATTGGGGCCCTGGCAGACGGGTGAGCGTGGCCGCCACACGGCAAGCACGGATGCCTAACCGCGACTTGACCTGTCTGAGTCTCCGATCAGGCGCCTCCGCTGATGGTGAGCGTGCGGCGTTCGAACACGCCGAGCCATCCAGCTCGGCGGTATCTGATGCGAAGGTCTGTGTTGTTCATAACGTATGCCTTAAGTGTGTCACCGGGCGGAATGATCTCCTTGCTCCAAGCGATGGGGCGATCCAACCGTCGGATCTCAGCCACCTCGTCGTCGAGGTGCAAGGCGGCTCCTCGCAACTTCTCATCATCAGGTTTCAACTCGACCCATTCGATGTCCCCGGTCTGTCGATTCACGGTGCTGGGTCCCCTGGCTGCCACTGAGGCGATACGAATCGAGAGTGGCGAGTCGTTCTGAACCCTCCAGGTGTCGAGAAGGATGTGTCCGTCTGCCGTTGATGCCGGAAAGGAACGCGTGAGTACGACGCCGCGCGGCAGTACTGCCCAGAGCGCTACGCCGACGGCGACGGACGCCAAAGTATTTGCGATGAGTTCCATATGCACGATTGTCACCGAAGATGTGCGCGAGCACGGTCCAGTTAGCCGAGCAACTCAAAGGTGGAGGAGTCTTGAACCCCTAGACGCTGGGTGTCTGGCTCCAAACCCTCGCGGTGATGACCGGGCGCTGGAGGCGCGGCGGCGGTGGACGACACCCCACACCCTTGGTCGGGTCCCGGGTCTTGCGAGAACCAGCAGGTGGTTGGTCGCGATCAATCACGACGCACCGACCACGGTGTGGGCGAGGAATGGCACCGGGGAAAGCGCTCGGTCATCGGCAGGTCGGCTGAGAGTCCAGCCGCGCCGGCACGCTGCGATCGGATACGGGTCGTCCCGTCGGCGGCTAAGGGCAACGCCATGCGGTGCTGGGCGCTCCGCCGTACCGCTGCTTGCGGCAGATTGATCTACCGTGACATTCATGGAATGGCTTTGGGGTGCGCTGGGTGGCGTTGTCGTCGGTGGAGTCGCGGGGCCACTTATCGAGCCGTGGAGTCGTCGGCTCCAGCGGCTCGGCAGGCGCGCTGCTCTCGAGAAGCCGGTGGACGTTCACGTGGAGTGGGATCAAGCAGTGATCTGGTCGGGTTGGCCACCGTGGATGTCCTTCAGTAACTACTTCCCAAGCGACCTGCCCAGCGAGTCACCGCCTGACGACGGGCGCGACTGGAGCGGCTGGGCCGACCGTAACGGCGGAGTCGACCTAGGCCTTTCAATGCTTCGGCTGACCATTGTGGCCAAGTCTGACGCCACGGTGGTGCTTGAGACGCCCATGGTCAGCCAGCATGTGCGTCCGGTGCCTCCCGGTGTCGGTGTGCTCAAGCCGGCTCCGGGAGGGCCGGATGTGAACCCACGCCGCTATGAGATCAAGCTGGACATGGGTGGACGCCCGTGGGTCGAGTTCGAGGACGAGGGAATTTCACGTCCAGCCCCCTCTTGGCTGCTGAACAAGGGAGACGTCGAGCAGTTGCACATCTGGGCGCGTGCTGATGACGACAAACTCCACGAATGGACCATGGACTTACCGTTGCTGGTCGACGGAAGACGTCTTCGCATCCCCATCGACCGCGGCGGCAAGCCGTTCGTCACAGTCGGAGAGGCTCACCCGCACAAGTATCTTTGGCGACCCGGCGACGAGTGGCTGAGTTGGAAGCCGCGTGAGGACTCTTCGGGCTGCTAAGACCTCGACGCTGTGTGATGCAAGCCCGTCAAACCGTCCCGTGTTCGCACCTACAGGTAGCCCATAGTGGGCTACTAGAGGATTCCCGTAGGACCGGCGTCCGGCCAGACTCGGTCCAGGTGTCCGGTGGGTTCGCTCTCTATTGGGCTGCCCACTCGCCCG
>NZ_JBEORF010000030.1:0-101130 GCF_040302125.1 Nocardioides sp. NPDC127514
GCCGCCTTCGGCGGTCCTGGACTCCGGACCAGATCGAGAAAAGATTTGGCTGGCTATCGGGGCGGCGGCCCGGGTGTGGCGCAGCGGAATCTTGCTTCGGACCGGTGAGGTTGATGGGGCGGGAGGGTGGCCCTTCGGGCCACTTACCATCCACAGAAGCGACTCTGTTCACTCATCGCGAAAATGGCACTTGAACTGGGAAAATAAGTGACTGAAAGGCGAATGAAGGCGTAGAATCGGACACATCACAACACCGCTTTGAAGGGAGGGATGGCGATGAGTCTCGAACGCGACACCAACCACTGGGGCACCAACCCCGGCGACGCGATCGACGCAGAACTGACCGCCATCGAATCCTCCCTCGACCGGCTGCTGACCCGGGATCCGACCTATTGGCGCACCGGGCAGAAGAAGGACTCGCTGGAGCGGCTGGAGAAGCTCCGGGCCAAGCTGGCCGCGGTGACACTCCGGGTGCTCGCATCTGCTGGCGATATCGCCGAGGAGACCGGTGCCAAGGACGCCTCCGCCTGGATGCGGGCCGAGTTGTTGGTGGACAAGGCGGTCGCCCGATCCGAGATCAAGCTCGCGAGCAGCGTCGGGAAGTACGACATGGTGGCCGCCGGTCTCGCTGAGGGTGTCGTGTCCCAGGACAAGGCACGGGTGATCACCCAAGCGCTCGACAAGATCGAGACCAACCCCGTCGCCAGCAGCGAAGACCTGATCCTCGCCGAGAAGCTCCTCGTTGACTACGCCACTCGGTTGACCGCCAACGAACTCCGCATCGTCGGACGACGGATCCTGGCCGAGATCGACCCGGCCCGGTTCGAGGACGCCGAAGCCAAAGCACTGTTGGCTGAGGAGGAACGGGCTCAGCAGAAGACCGCGCTACGGGTCTGGGACAACCACGACGGCACCATCGGTTTCGACGGCGTCCTCCCGGTCTCGATCGGGATGCGGTTCAAGCGGCTGGTGGAGGCCTGGGCCCAGCCCCGCAAACAGCAGTTGGTCGGCAAGGGTGCTCCGTTGCCGCCGTGGGAGCGGCTGATGGGTCAGGGCTTCGCGCGGCTACTTGAGACGATCGACCCGGCCGCGCTGCCGCGTCACGGTGGCGATGCCACCGTGGTCAACGTGGTGATCTCCTTGGAGGAGCTCCGCAAGGACCTCGGCATCGCGACCCTGGGTTATGAGGAGACCAACGGCACCACCATCTCCGCGGCGGAGGCGAGGCGGATGGCGTGCAACGCGACCATCATCCCCTGGGTCCTCGGTGGTGACAGCGAGGTCCTCGACGCCGGCCGGGGCAGCAGGTTCTTCCAACCGATCCAGCGCAAAGCGTTGCGGTTGCAGCACAAGTGTTGCCAGGCCGAGGGGTGTGACATGCCACCGGAATGGTGCGACGCCCACCATCTAGAACCCTGGGCCGCCGGCGGCAAGACAGACCTCAAGGACGGGGCGCTGCTCTGTCCCCACCATCACCGCCTGGCCCACGCACCCGGCTATACC
Organism: Nocardioides sp. NPDC127514; assembly: GCF_040302125.1. NCBI lineage: Bacteria > Bacillati > Actinomycetota > Actinomycetes > Propionibacteriales > Nocardioidaceae > Nocardioides > Nocardioides sp. NPDC127514. The sequence continues at coordinate 1,504 of NZ_JBEORF010000030.1, forward strand.
CATCAGCGACTACCCGACGGCACCATCAGGTTCACCCGCCGCCCCTAAACGACTGGGCGATGAATCACTTCACCGGGTCCCGGCCGCGAGGCGAGATCCCCAACCGCTGACTGGTTTCAGCTCTTGCCGAAGCCGCCCGCCCTGGTGCCCGACGAGTGTTCGGGTCAGCTTTTCTGGACTCCACTCGCGCCGTTCCCTGCTGGCGGGGACACTTCCCCACTGCAGTGAAGGTTCCCCACGATCCGGAGGATGGGGAACGGGCGCGGTCGTGGGGAGTTCTCCCGATCGGTGGGAACCTCGCGACCCTGCCCGGCACCGAACCCGACCCGGTCAAGAACAACGGCCCGCTTGTGAACCATTCACAAGCTCGCGCCCACTGCCGTAGGCACCCACAAGCACGACCCGCCGGCACACGACCAGCCACAGCCCCAAGCCCGCACCCAACTGAATCCGCTGCGCCAGACCCTGCCGCCGACCCGATAGCCAGCCAAAATTCTCGACGGATCCCGGTGTCAAGGATCGCCGAAGGCGACCGGCGAAGCCGGCGGCCGAAGGCCGTCCTTGACTCCGGGGTTCGACGAGAACACCCTCCAAGAACGGGTCGGCGGCAAACCCCAACCACCCAGCAACAGCCGACGACCGACGGTCGACGACGTACAACCCGTCTCGGCCCCACCCAAGAGATCGAGCGTCGCGACGATCTAGGGATACAACGAAGCCCGAAACACCGCGGCATGGAGCGCAGCAGACTCCGGCCATTCGCGCGCCGACAGATCGGGACGCCCGGCGGGCGGATTGGCGGTGACGGCCTTCAACGCGCCCTCCAGGTCCTCGATGGTGAGGGTGCCTTCGAAGAGGTGGAGCCAGCCTTCGCCGACCTCCTCGGCCAGGCGACGGTTGACCTCGTTGTCGGGGGCCAGGACTGGGGTGTCGAGGGAGAGGGCCAGCAGAAGGGCGCCGGAGTTGTGCATGGCCTTGTAGGGCAGTACCACCAACGTGGCGGCGGCGATCTCGGCGGCCAGGGTGGGGTCGTCGGCGTAGCTCAGGTTGGCGCTGATCCGGGCGTCGGCGGCTACGGCAGCGCGGACGCGGTCGGCGAGGGCGGGGTCGGAGGGGGAGCCGACGAGGCGTACGTCGAGGTCTGCCTCGGGGCTGTCGGCTACTGCCTCCAGGAGCTGCTCGACGCCCTTGTAGGGCTTGATCAGGCCGAAGTAGAGCACCCGCCTGTCGTCCTGCTCGATGGGCTCGAGTGCCTCGGTCACCGGCTCGAACCAGTCGCGGTAGTGGGCGTGGACGATCGTCGAGGTCGGTACGTCGAGCGGGGGAGCGGTCTGGTCGGTGAGCCGGATGACGTGCCTGGTGCGGCGCTCGAGGGCGTCGAGGAGCCGGTGGTCCCAGCGGCTCAGGCCGTGGGGACGGACGAGGTTGTGCCAGGTGCGTACGACCGGGGTCCGGGTCAGCCGGAGACGGGTGATGAACGCGGTGGTGAGGAGGCGGCGGGCCAGCCGGCGCAGCGGCGTACGTGCCGATGTCACCAGCAGCTCGGGCCAGTGCACGTGGAAGACGTCGTAGCGGCCCACGATGGCCCGGGCGAAGCCGAACAGCACGACCTCGGTGTCGTCCCGCTGCCCCAGGGTCTCGATGAGCTGGACGATGTAGGGGTTGGTCGTCGCGCGCAGCTCCCGGGCCGATTCCAGGACCCGGACCGGGCGGTCGCGGCGCCCGTCGCGCAGCCCGCGCAGGACCGCGGAGACCGGTCGTACCGGGTGCAGGAGCTGTCGGCGGCCACCTCGCATCAGGATCTCGTACGCAGCCCCGACGGCCCCGCGCCGCCAGGACCGCTGCCGCTCCTGGCTGAGCCAGGTCCGCGCGAAGAGGGCGCGGTTGCGGATGTTGAAGTAGTAGTAGGCCGGCGACTTGGCGCGGGAACCCTCCAGGCGCTGGGTGCCGCCGCCGGAGTGGATCGCCGTGGCCCCCTCGATGACCGCGACCCGGCCGCCGAGCGCCTGGACCCGCGCGCACAGGTCGACGTCCTCCCAGTAGAGGAAGTAGCGCTCGTCGAAGCCGGAAAGCCGCTCCCACAGCTCTCGGGTGACCGCGAAGCAGGCGCCGGTGACCCACGGGAGTGTCTCGGCCCCTGGATGTTCGGAGCGGCGCCGCCAGGGGCGCATCGCCCCGGTGTCCAGGTCGAGATCGAGACCCGCGGAGGCGACCTCGCCGTCCGCGCCGAGAACGGTCGGCCCGGCGAGCAGGAGCGGTTCGGCCTCGACAGCGGCCATGAGGCGTACGGCCGACTCGGCCTCGATCGTGGCATCCGGGTTGAGGAAGAGCAGCACCTCGGCGCCCTCGGCCAGCGCAGCCGCGGCGCCCAGGTTGCAGCCGGCGCCGAAGCCCGTGTTGGTGCCGGGGAAGACGCCGGTCCAGCCCTCGCGGTCGCAGAGCCGCCGGACCGCGTCGCGATGGGCGTCGGTCGAGTGGTTGTCGACGACGACGATCCTGGCGTGCCGGAGTGCGGCGGCGACCTGGGTCGTGTGCCGCTCCAGCAGGGCGGGATCGCCGTAGCTGACCACCACCACGGCGAGCCGGGAGAGCTCGCTCACGACGAGACCTCGACCGAGCCGTCGAGCACGCGCAGCTCACGCCACCACTTGCGCAGCGCGATGGCCAGCGCTGCGGCGTTGCAGACGAAGACGAGGGCGTAGACCCAGGTGAAGAGCGCCCCGAAGCCGAGCAGCACGAACATCCAGCACTGCGCGCCGTAGTCCATCGGCAGCAGCGCCCACTTGCGCAGCGGGTTCTCGTGGACCGATGCGGGCGATCCGGGAGGCCCGGTCACAGGGGCCGGGCGCAGCGTCGGCATCAGGATCAGCCCGAAGTACGTCACCACAGCGACCACCTCGAAGCCCAGCGGCACCAGCAGCCAGCCGTCAGTGACCGGACCGAAGCGATACCAGGACACCAGCACCGCCAGATGCAGGCTGGCGGTCTTGAAGCAGTCGATGGTGTGGTCGAGCCATTCGCCCGAGCGCGACCCGCCGCCGCGGAGCCGGGCGAGCTGCCCGTCGGAGGAGTCGAGCACATAGCCGGCAGCCAGCAGCACCGCGACCAGGATCCCGGTCCACCAGCGCGGCTCGACCAGCGCGAGCACTGCCAGGCCGGCCGCCGAGAGCGTCGCGCTCACCGCCGTCACCTGGTTTGGGCTCGCGCCGACGGTGTGCGCGGCCGCGGCGACGACCCGGCCCGCGGGCCGATTGACCAGCCGCGAGTAGGCCGCGGTGTTGAGCGAGGGCTTCTGTGCCTGAGCCAGCGCCTCCAGATGTGCACGGAACCCGGCTGAGGCGCGTTCGGCGCCGGTCGCGGCCATGCTCGATCCTGCTTCGCTCATACGTGCATACGTGGGGGAGGGTTGGACATGCGGACCTTAGGTGACCCTCAATCGTCGTAGGGCACGAAGCGCGTCCACTCCCCAGATCTGGGTAGGACTTTGTCAGGACCTTCGGCCCGGGCCGTCCCGGTGACATACCGTTGCCCATCATGCGTTTGTTGGTCGCCCACCCGTCGCCGGACGTCTACGGCTCCGATCTTCAGCTGGTCGAGACGGTGCGTGGGCTGCACCAGGCGGGACAGCGGATCACCGTCGTCGTACCCGAGCGCGGACCGCTCCTCCCGCTGCTCGAGGCCGCCGGCGCGAACGTCGAGGTGATGGCCTTCCCGGTGCTGCGCAAGGCCTACCTCAGCCCCACCGGACTGGTCCGGCTGGCCGCGGCGCTGATGGTCTTCTGGGTCCGTGCGGCGCGGCTGTGGCGGCGGGTCCGGCCGAGCCGGCTGCTGGTCAACACCGTGACGATCCCGTGGTGGATCGTCGTCGCGCGGGCGGCCCGCGTCCCCGTCGTCTGTCATGTCCACGAGGCCGAGGACGACCAGCCGAAGCCCGTACGCCTCGCCCTGACCGCTCCGCTCCTGCTGGCCACCCGGGTGGTGGCCAACTCGCGGGCATCGCGCGACGTCCTCACGCACACGGTGAAGGTGCTGGAGCGGCGTACGACCGTCGTCTACAACGGCGTGCCGGGGCCGGAGTCCGTGGCGGCGGCGCGCAGCCGGAGGCCGCACGAGACGCTGCGGCTGGTGCTGGTCGGGCGGCTCTCGCCGCGCAAGGGGACCGACGTGGCCCTCGAAGCGCTCGCCGAGGTGCGCCGGCGCGGGATCGACGCGCGGCTGCGGGTGTGCGGGTCGGTGTTCGCGGGCTATGAGTGGTTCGAACAGGAGCTCCGCGACCGGGCGGCCGACGCCGATCTGGTGGGCTCGGTCGAGTTCCTGGGTTACGTCGCCGAGCCCGCGGGCGAGCTCGAGCAGGCCGACGTCGTGCTGGTGCCCTCGCGCGTCGAGCCCTTCGGCAACGTCGCCGTCGAGGCACTGCTCGCCGAGCGCCCGCTGATCGCGAGCCGGGTGCAGGGCCTGGCCGAGATCGTGATCCACGGCGAGACCGGCCTCCTCGTCACCCCCGATGACGCGAACGACCTCGCCGACGCGATCCAGCGGCTCGCCACCGATCCCGCTCTCGCCGCCGAGCTCGCCTCCGCCGGCCGCAAGGACGCCGAGGAGCGCTTCGGCGCCGAGCGCTACCGCGAGGAGATCGCGGCCGAGGTCCTCGGGTGACGGTGGAGCAGGACACCGGGCTCGGCAGGAGCGCCGCGCGCGGCGGGATGGTCGTGCTCGGCGGCCAGGGCGTACGCATCCTGGTGCAGGTCGCCTCCGTCGCGGTGCTGTCCCGGCTGCTCGGTCCCCGCGACTACGGCCTGGTCGCGATGGTGCTGGCGGTCGTCGCGGTCGCCGAGATCTTCCGCGACCTCGGGCTCTCGACCGCCGCGATCCAGGCCAAGGTGCTCACCCGGGCGCAGCAGTCGAACCTGTGGTGGCTCAACACCGCCCTCGGCGTCGGCCTCGCGCTCGTCGTCATCGCGGCCGCCCCGCTCGTCGCCGCCCTCTACGACGAGCCGGCCCTGACAGCCCTGACCGCCGCGATGTCGGGGATCTTCGTCCTCAACGGCATGGGCGCGCAATACCGCGCCGACCTCACCCGCCGGATGCTCTTCGCAAGGCTCGCCGTGGCCACCACCTTGGCGCCGCTGCTGGCCCTCGGGATCGCGGCGTACGCGGCAGCCAACGGCGCCGGCTACTGGGCCCTCGTCATCCAGCAGCTCGTCCAGGGCGCGGTCGCCCTGGTCGCCGTCGCGGCGTTCGCCGGCTGGCTCCCCGGGCGCCCGCGGCGCGGCGTGGAGATGGGCGGGTTCCTGCGTTTCGGCTGGTCGCTGGCCGGAACCCAGCTGATCAACTACGCCGCCAGCAACATCGACTCCGTGCTCATCGGCACCCGCCTGGGTGCCGACCAGCTCGGCTCCTACAACCGCGCCTGGCAGCTGCTGATGAACCCGCTGGTCCAGCTGCGCGGCCCCACCACGACCGTGGCGCTGCCGGTGCTGAGCCGGATCCGCGACAACCCGGCGCTGACCCAGCGGTTCGTGCAGCGCGGCCAGGTCGCGCTCGGCTACAGCCTCGGCGCCGGGCTCGGCCTGGTCGCGGGCGCCGCCGCACCGGTCTGCGCCCTCTTCCTCGGACCCGGCTGGGACGTCGCCGGTGTCTTCGCCCTGCTCGCCTGCGCCGGCCTGTTCCAGACGCTGGCCTATGTCGGCTACTGGGTCTATCTCGCCCACGGGCTGACCACCGAGCTGCGCCACTACACCCTGGTGGCCTCCGTCCTGAAGGTCGTCTGCGTGCTCGTCGGGGTGCAGTACGGGATCACCGGCGTCGCGGTCGGCTACGCGACCGCCCATCTCCTGGAGTGGCCACTGTCGCTGTGGTGGATCTCCCGCCGCACCCGTCTCCGCGTCGGCCCGCTCTATCTCGGTGCCGCCCGCATCCTGACGGTCGCCGGCGCGGTCGCCGCCGCTGCGTACGTCACCGCCCAGGCCCTTCACGGGCAGCACCCCGCGGTGACGCTGCCGGTCTGCGTGGTGGCCGGGGCCGCGGCGTACGCACTGCTTCTGCTCGTCCCGCCGATCCGCCGCGACGTGATGTCGCTGGTGGTGACCGTGAGGGGCGCGCTGGCTCGGAAGGTCAGCCGCGGCTGAGGGCCACCGGACGGCCGGAGTCGTCCCAGACGTTGCCGGAGTGGGTGATCTTCGTCGAGGACGGGTGGATGATCGCGCAGCCGTCGATGCGCTGGTCGCTGAGGAACCGGTTGTCGCGGATCACCGTGCCACGGATCGGGCCCCGGCCCTTCTCGGCGATGTTGACCGTACAGCCGCCTCCGCCGAGGAGGTTGTCGCGGATCGTGACCCCGTTGACGTCGCCGATGCTCTGGGTGATCTGCACACCGGCGTTGTAGGCGCCGGTGAAGCGGTTGTCCGCGATCGTGATGTTGCTGCCGCCGATGATCTGGATCGAGTCGTCGTGGGAGGCACCGCCGCCCTGGTAGGGGTCGCGCTCGAAGTGGTAGTTGTCGTGGAACCAGTTGTCGCGCACCGTCACGTTGCTGCCGGTGATGTGGACCTGGTCGGTGACGTGGTGGATCTCCGAGTCCTCCAGGGTGAAGTCGCGGCCGACCACGCCGTTGACGCCCGGCGCGGCGTTCTCGGCGAGCACCTCGACGTTGCTGACCAGCATCCCGGCCCCGTTGCCGTTGTTGTTGGAGATCCCGGCGGTCTCCGAGCCGGTCGGCACGATCACCTTGGTGTTGCGGATCGTCACGTTCGGCGCCTCGACGCTGACCCGGCCGTGCACCTCGAGGCCGTCGACCACCTTCCCGGGCGTCCTGATGATCAGGTCGCCGCGGTGGACGCGCAGCTTCTTCTTCGGAGGTACGCCGGTGTCCCCGGACCCTGGAGCGCCGCCCGCCGGCGGTGAGCTCAGCGGCTCACCATCGCGCGGTCCCTGCTCGCCCGGCCGGTCGCCGGAGCGGTTCGGCTTCCCCGAGTCCGTGGGCCGCTTCTTCGGGTCCGCCCCGTCCGAGGGCTTGGCCGTCTGCGTCGAGGACGCGGAGGGAGAGACCGACGGCGAGGGGGATGGCGTCAGCGTCACCGGTCCGCCGAAGTCGTCGGGCGGCAGATCGCCGTAGTTCCTCTCCGCACGCGGCGTGGGCTCCTCGGCGGGGCCGGAGGTCAGCGCGTAGGTCGAGCCCAGCGCGACCACGGTGGCGACCGTGGAGATACCGAGGAGGAGGACCCGGGACGGGACAGCCAAGAGACGTACGCCTTCCTGTGGACTCTGCATCCAACTGATGGTGTGGGAGTCTGCCCCCTGAACCACGCAGTTTGCGAGCGTTGGGTGCTTGCGTCCCCACACATACCCGATTCAGGGGATCAGAAGCGCGATTGACGGGCGGATGACCGTGTGTGTCCGCGACACTGCCGTGTCGCGGCCGAGGTGGCCGCCTTGTGCAGGGATGGATGATGACGCGGATTCACGAGTGGCGTCTGCTGGCGGCGGGGGCAGTCGCAGCTGTTCTCGGGGTGAGCAGCCTGGTCATGTCGGGAGGGGCGACGGCGGACACGGCTCCGGTCGACCCGGAGCTGCCGGAGACGGTCTCGGCCGACGTACTCCCGACGGTGCAGATCGACGGGGTCGCCTGGAAGCAGGTGATCGTCGGCGACATCGTCTACGTCGGCGGCAACTTCACCTCGGCGCGCCCGGCGGGCGCTGCGGCGGGGACGGATGAGACGCCGCGGTCCAACATGCTGGCCTACCGGCTCTCGACCGGCGAGCTGATCCCTAGCTTTGCACCGAGCTTCAACGGTCAGGTCAAGGACATGGCGCTCTCGCCCGACAAGACGCTGCTCTACGTCGCCGGCAGCTTCACCCAGGTCAACGGGGTGAACCGCTACCGCGGCGCGGCGATCAACCTGGCCACCGGGGCGCTGACCAGCTTCCGCCCGATCTTCAACTCGACCACCAACGCGGTCGCGGCGACCGCCGACGCGGTCTTCTACGGCGGCGTGTTCACCTCGGCCGACAACACCGCGCGTACGAAGCTGGCAGCGGTAAGGCCCGGCGACACCGGCACCCAGCTGCTGCCGATGAACCCGACGGTCTCCAACGGTTCCGTGCAGGACGTCGTGGTCTCGCCCGACGGCGCCGACATCGTGATCGGTGGCAACTTCACCCGGGTCAACGGATCCTCCAACCCGGGCTACGGCCTGGCCCGGATCAAGGTCGCGACCGGTGCCTCGATGGCGCTGCCGGTCAACTCCGAGTTCCGCGACGCCGGCAGCAACTCCGCGGTCCTCTCGCTGGAGAGCGATGGCAGCAGCTTCTACGGCAGCGGCTACCACTACGGCAGCGGCGGCAACTCCGAGGGCACCTTCAAGGCCGACTGGGCCACGGGCAGCCTGACCTGGCTCGAGGACTGCCACGGCGACACCTACTCGATCTGGCCGACTGCCGACGTCGTCTACCAGGCCAGCCACAAGCACTACTGCGGCAACTCGGGCGGCTTCCCGGAGACCAGCCCGCGCAGCTTCCAGCACTCGACGGCGGTCACCCAGGACGTACGCGGCACCAACACCCGCGACATCTACGGCTACCCCGACCACCCCGGCACCCCGCGCCCGGAGTTCCTGGAGTGGTACCCGAAGTGGACCCCCGGCACGTTCACCGGTGCCAACCAGGCGCCCTGGACGGTGACGGCCAACGCCGACTACGTCGTCTACGGCGGCGAGTTCCTCAAGATCAACGGGATCGCCCAGCAGGGTCTGGCGCGGTTCGCGGTCAACACGATCGCCCCCAACGACGTCGGTCCGGCCATGTCCGGCGCGGAGTTCGGGCTCACCGCGACCTCGCCGGCCGACGGTCAGGTCAAGCTGACCTGGCCCGGCAACGCCGACATGGACAACGCGACCGTGACCTACAAGGTCTACCGCGGCTCGACCGATGTCGCCCCGATCCACACCAAGGCTGTCACCGCGGCGTTCTGGAAGCAGACCACGCAGAGCTTCGTCGACACCGCGGCGCCGCCGGGCACCACCCAGAGCTACCGTGTCGTCGCCGAGGACGCCTTCGGCAACCAGTCGCCCACCGAGTGGGTCACCGTCGACGTCGCCGGCGAGCCAGCACCTCCGGCCGAGGGCGTCGTCGCCGAGGACACCTTCGGACGTGCCGAGGCGAGCGGCTGGGGCACGGCCGAGACCGGTGGCATCTGGACCCGCACCACCGGCACCGCCGGCAACTTCTCGGTCTCCGAGGGCCGCGGCTGGCACTCGGTCACCCCGGGTGGGACGACCGAGTCCCGGCTCGAGGAGGTCTCTGCGACCGACGTCGACGCCACCGTCAGCGTCGGAGTGTCCCGGCTGCCCGACGCGGGCTACGTCTGGTCGATCCTCGGCGCCCGCGTCTCCGGCACCAACCACTACGCCTCGCGGCTCCGGTTCAACCCGGACGGCACCGTCGGCATCCATCTCGTACGCAGCGGCACCCCGGTCGTCGGCGCCAACGTCGTCCCGGGCCTGAGCGTCGCGCCCGGCGACCGGCTGAAGGTCCGCCTCCAGGTCACCGGCACCGCCCCGGCGACCGTGCGCACCAAGGTGTGGCCGGCCGGCTCCGCGGAGCCGTCGGGCTGGACGTACGAGCTCTCCGACTCGACCCTCGCCAATCAGGTCGCCGGTGGGGTCATGCTGCGCAGCTTCGGTGCCTCGACGATCGGCACGACGCCGGTCCTGGTCGGTTACGACGACCTGAAGGTGATCGAGCCGTAGGAGGCATACCCGATCTTGGGGAGTAGGCGTCCGGATCCCCCCATGGGCGTCCGGCTTGGGCTTTAATCCAACGTCTTTGAATCGATGCCTTTGTCCGACCCGCCCGCGGAAGATCCCCCATGCTCAGTCAAGTCCCGCGCTCGAGGATGTACGTCGCGGCAGCCGTCGCTGCCGTCGTCCTGGTGAGCGTCGCGGTCGTGCTCATCGTGCGTCACCCGTCCGGCCCGGCCGACCCCGGGTCGGACTCGACGGTGGCCGCGGCGCCCTCCTCGACGGCGACCCCGTCGGAGAAGTCCTCAGAGTCAGAGGAGTCGGAGGAGTCGGAGCCGGGAAAGCCGTCGGGCGACAACCGCGCGGTCGGCCTCAAGGCCGAGGCGACCTCGGCCCCGGGCGTGACGGCGCGGCTGGCCAGGATCGACTCGGTCCAGGCCACGGCGAGCCTGCCCGGCGAGGTCGGCGGCCCGGCCCTCGCGATCACCGTGAAGGTGAAGAACCAGACCGGGAAGAAGCTCGACCTCGCGCTCGGTGTGGTCAACGCCTACTACGGGCCTGAGCGCACCCCGGCGGTCAGCGTCGCCTCCGACGGCGAGGTGCCGTTCCCGGCCTCGGTCGCCGACGGCGAGTCCGCCAAGGGCGTCTACGTCTTCCAGATCCCCGAGGAAGCCCGCCCCGTACGCGTCGAGCTCGATCTGGGCAACGGCGCCGACGTGGTGGTCTTCAAGGGCCGTCCCCAGCGATAACCCTCCCCCCGATGAGAGATGTGATGAAGCCGATCCTGGCTGTGCTGGCGCTCGTGGCAACGAGCCTGACCCTGGCGACGACCTCCGCATCCGCGGACACCGCGCCGACCGATCCCGACCTGCCGAAGACCGTCGCTGCCGACGTACTTCCCACCGTGCAGATCAACGGCGTCGCCTGGAAGCAGGTGATCGTCGGCGACATCGTCTACGTCGGCGGCAACTTCACCTCGGCGCGCCCAGCGGGGGCCGCGGCCGGCACCAGCGAGTCACCGCGGTCCCACATGCTCGCCTACCGGCTCTCGACGGGGAAGCTGATCACCACCTTCGCGCCGAAGTTCAACGGCCAGGTCAAGGACATGGCGCTCTCGCCCGACAAGAAGCTGCTCTACGTCGCGGGCGGCTTCACCCAGGTCGACGGCGTCAACCGCTACCGGGGCGCGGCGATCGACCTCGCGACCGGGAAGGTCACCAGCTTCCGGCCGATCTTCAACTCGACGACCAACGCGGTCGCGGTCACGTCCAGCGCGGTCTTCTACGGCGGCGTGTTCACCTCCGCCGACAACACGGCACGGACGAAGGTGGCCGCCGTCAAGCCCGGCGACACCGGCACCGGCCTGCTGCCGATGAACCCCAAGCTCGCCGGCGGCAACGTCAACGACATCGTCGCCTCCTCCGACGGCACCAAGATCGTGATCGGCGGGGCGTTCACCAGCGTCAACGGCTCCTCCAACCCGGGCTACGGTCTGGCCCGGATCGAGGTCTCCTCGGGCAAGTCGCTGGCACTGCCGGTCAACTCCGAGATCCGCAACGGCGGCACCGAGGCGGCGATCCTCTCCCTGGAGTCCGACGGCACCAGCTTCTACGGCACCGGCTACGACTACGGCAGCGGCGGCAACTCCGAGGGCTCCTTCAAGGCCGACTGGGCCACCGGCAAGCTGACCTGGCTCGAGGACTGCCACGGCGACACCTACGCCGTCTGGCCGACCTCCGCTGTCGTCTACCAGGCCAGCCACAAGCACGGCTGCGACACCTCCGGTGGCTTCCCGGAGACCAAGCCGCGGGCTTGGTACCACGCCACCGCCACCACCCAGGACGTACGCGGCACCAACATCGCCGACGACAAGTACGGCTACCCCGACCACCCCGGCACCCCGCGTCCGGAGTTCCTGGAGTGGTACCCCAAGTGGACCAACGGCACCTACACCAGCGCCAAGCAGTCGACCTGGACCGTGACCGCCAACGCCAGCTACGTGCTGTACGGCGGTGAGTTCCTCAAGGTCAACGGCGTCGCCCAGCAGGGCCTGGTGCGGTTCGCCGTCAAGGACATCGCGCCCAACAAGGTCGGCCCGACGCTGAAGGGCGCGAAGTGGGCCCTCACCGGCTCCTCGCCGTCGGCGGGCAAGGCCACGCTGAAGTGGCCGGGCAACCCCGACAAGGACAACGCGACCGTCACCTACAAGCTCTACCGCGGGTCGATCGAGTCCACGCCGATCAAGACCGTGAAGGTCTCCGCTCCGTTCTGGAAGCACACTGCGATGACCTTCACCGACACCGGCCGCGCCAGTGGCTCGGCGCAGAAGTACAAGATCGAGGCAGTGGACCCGCTCGGCAACATCTCCCGCTCCGACTGGGTGACGGTCACGATCAAGTGAAGTCAGTGGAATGACGAGGCCGGTCTGGGTCTGCATGCTCACCTATCGGCGGCCCGAGGGGTTGGCCGAGGCCATCGGCATGCTCCGGGCCCAGCTCGATCTGGTTCCCGGCGCCCGGCTGCTCGTGGTCGACAACGACGAGCAGCCCAGCGCTTCCTCGGCGGTCGCGGAGGCGGCCGGGGGTGACGTACGTGTGCGGTATGTGCACGAGCCGACCCCCGGCATCGCCGCCGCCCGCAACCGGGCGCTGGACGAGGCCGGTCCCGAGGCTGTCGTCGTCTTCATCGACGATGACGAGCAGCCCTCGGAGAAGTGGCTGGCGACCCTGCTCGCGTGCTGGGAGGAGACGGGCGCCGCGGCCGTGGTCGGGCCGGTTCTCTCCACCTTCGCGGCAGAGCCTGATCCCTGGATCACCGCGGGTGGCTTCTTCGTACGTCTGCGGCATGCCACCGGCACCGTCGTCACCACCGCAGCGACCAACAACCTGCTCCTCGACATGGCTCAGGTCGGCTCCGTCCGCTTCGACCTCGGCTTCGGGCTGTCCGGAGGCTCCGACACGGTCTTCACTCGCAGCCTCTCCGCCGCCGGTGGCCGGATCGTGTGGTGTGACGAGGCTCCGGTCCACGACCTGGTGCCCGCCGATCGGGCAACGCGAGAGTGGGTCCGCGCCCGTGCCTCTCGGATCGGCAACTCGGACTCCCGGGTGCAGGTGTACCTAGCCCCCTCCGGCCGCCGTCCGGTGGCCCGGCTGCGGGCCACTGCCCGCGGCCTCGTCCGAGTCCTGGGCGGATCCTCCCGCGTCGTCCTCGGCCGCCTCACCGGCTCGCTGACCCACCACGCCCGCGGCACCCGCACTCTTCTCCGGGGCGTGGGCATGCTCCGCGGCGCCTGGGGCTCCTACGTAGCCGAGTACGCCCGCTGACCCACTCGGCACATCTGTCTCGCCGAGTCCCGTCGAGTCGGCGCGTCTGTCCCGCGGCCGCCTTTGCTGCGCATCGGGGGTTGGGACGTTTGCGCCGACTCGGCCTTGTCTAGCGGGACAGATGCGCCGAGTCGATGTTGTTGGGCGGGGCAGATGCGCCGGGTCGGCGGGTGAAGGGGGCGTCGAAGATGCCGCGGATGCGACCCGTGATCAGCCGGTCGAGACCCAGTGCCAGCAGGATCGCTACGAGGGTCAGTAGCGGCACCGCCACCAGGCCGGTGCCCGGCGGCCAGTCGATGTCCCGGCCGGACAGCAGGGCTGCTGCCGCGGTGATCGGGAAGGCGTGGACGACGTAGATCGGCAGCGTGCGGGTGCCGAGATGGCGTACGAACCCGAGCGCCGGGATGCGGGCGATCATCACTCCGAGCCCGCAGCCCGCGGCCACCGCGAGCAGGCCCAGCATCGGCCGGACGAAGATGATCCTGTCGTCGGCGATGTAGAGGAAGAACCCCAACACCGCGGCGTACGCCACCGCCGCCCCGACTACGTAGACGGGTCGCATCCGCGGCACGACCGAGCGCACCGCGGGTGCCGTGCGGGAGGCCAGCACGAAGAAGAACCAATAGCGGAACGTCTTATCCCAGGGGAGGTCGCCGGTGGAGACGAGCCCGGCGGCGAAGACCGCGGAACAGACCAACGCGGTCCCGACGACCAGCCATGCGGGCAGCCGTCGCGTCAGCCAGCCGACCAGCGTGAACAGGCAGAGCGTGTAGAGGAACCAGAGGTAGACGTTGGGTTCGACCAGGATCCGGGCGAGGGACGCGAAGGCGTCGGGCGGCGGATGCGGCAGGAGCGCACGGAAGGTGCCGAGGAGCAGGCACCACAGGACGTAGAGGTAGATCAGGATCAGGCAGCGGGTGCGCAGCACCTCCCGCAGCGGGCGGGCGAGCAGCGAGGGCGCGAGGAGGCCGGAGAGGAAGAAGAACAGCGGCATCCGGAACGTGTCGAGGGTGTAGGCCAGCCTCGACCAGGGGCCGGCGAGGCCGACCAGGTCGAGGTTGATCACGGCGTGGAAGAGCACCACCAGGATGATCGCCAGGCCGCGTGCGGAGTCGATCCAGGCTTCACGCACGCTGCGGACCTCCGGTGAGGTAGCGGCGGCGGGCGCGCTGGCCACGACGGCCGTGCCGCCGCGATGGTCTCGGCGGTGGCTTCCGCGTCGGTGGGGCCGTGTCGGCCTCCTTGCGCGGCAACAGGAATACCCCGAGTGCCAGTGCGAGTGGCGGCAGCGAGCTGATGATCGGGCCGAAGAAGAGGTTCCAGCCCAACTGCAGGGCGAGGAAGATCCCGAGCGCGGCGCCGGAGCGGTGGGCCATGCTGCGGCCCAGATAGCTGGTGGCGAGCCAGAGCAGCCAACCAGCAAGGACCAGCCCGGTGAGACCGAACCAGATCCACAGGTCGCCGATGAGCGAGTGGACCTCGATCCGCGTGCCGAACATGTAGTGCTCGACGTAGCCGTTGTCGGGGTCGTACCCCAGACGGGACATGCCCTGCTTGGCCGCCTGCATGTCGCTCGGCGTGGCCATGGTGCCGGCGCCGTAGCCGAACGGCTCGTGGATCATCAGGGCCACGGTGGCCCCGATCTCGGGCCGGCCGCCGAGGATGAGTGAGCCGGCGGTCTGGGTCTGCTCGACGGTGCGTTCCTGGGCCGAGGCGCCGAGATAGCCGTCCAGGGCGGCCTCCTCGAGCGACTTGTAGATGCCCAGCCCGAGAGCGCCGACCAGCACCAGGGAGAGCAGCGCGGAGGTGGTCCGCTCCGCCGTCCTCGGCCGGTGCTGCCACACCAGCAGCACCGCGGTCATGAGCAGGAACGCGCTCATCGACCTGGCCCCGGACAGCGCGCCGACCACGCTGAGCGCCCCGATCACGACCAGTTCGGCCAAGAGCTGTTTCCGGGGCCGCCGCTTGATCAGCTGGCACGCCCCCAGGAGCAGCATCGTCGCCGGGATCGAGAACCCGAACCGCCACGGTTCCTCGGCGAACTGCGGCCTCAACGTCACGGTCAAGAACGAGCCGACGGCGTAGAGGCACACCACGGCCCCCGGCGACAGCACCCGCTGCGCCCATAGCAACGCACCTACGCACAGCACCGCCGAGATCACCGGCAGCAGATCGGTCAGCAACCCGGCCTCGGTCGGCGGATGCGTCGCCGAGCGCCACGTCGACAGCGCCAGCGTGGAGACGAGACAGGCAAGAAGAAGTACGCCACCCAGGATCACGCCGCGATAGCGGCGGGCCTCCCGGATCCAGATCGGTGCCAGGGCCGCGCCGATCAGTCCGCCGACGGTCAGCCCGCTGACCAGGGTGTAGTTGGTCCCGGCCAGGACCGCCGCGGCCCCGGCCAGCAGCGCTGTCAGCACCTCCCAGCCGGTGCGGTCGGCGCGCTGGGTGTGCCCGGTGCGACCGGAGCGACCAGCGCGGACCCGGACCGCCGTCGCGACGGCCATGCTCAGCTCCCGGCGGCCGGGTAGCCCTGCTGGCGCGGTTCCCGGGGGCGTACGAAACCGGAGAGGAGGCGGGCGAACCAGCCCTGCTCCGGCTGGCCGTAGTAGGTGTGCGCGGCGGTGTCCCGGACCTGGTTGGCGACGATGCCGAGACAGCGGGCATCGACGGCCTCGAGGCTGTCGATCGCCTCCAGCACCTGCGGGCGGTGGATCGTACGGCAGTTGGCGACCACCAGGGCACCGTCGGTCAGCCGGGACAGGATCGCGCCGTCGGCCACCGGAAGCAGCGGCGGGGAGTCGAGGATGACCACGTCGTAGCCGGCGCGCGCCTCCTCCAGCAGGTCGGCCATCCGCGGCGAGCCGATCAGCTGCGCGGGGTTGGGCGGGATCTCACCCATGGTGAGCACGTGCAGATTGGCGTCGCCCCAGACCTGGACGACGTCGTCGAGGTCGGCCTTCCCGATCAGCACGGTCGTCAGCCCGGCCGCGCCCTCCAGGCCGCAGTAGTCGGCCACCGCAGGGCGGCGCATGTCGGCATCGACCAGCAGCACGCGCTGGCCCTGCTCCGCGATCGCCAGGGCCAGGTTGATCGAGGTGGTCGACTTGCCCTCGCCGCCGATCGAGGAGGTCACCACCATCGAGCGGACCGGCGAGGAGGCGTCGAGGAACTGCAGGTTGGTCTGCAGCCTCCGATAGGCCTCGGCGGCGACGTTGTGCGGATCGATGGCGGTCACCGCGCCGCGCGAGCGCCGCTGGCCGCGGCGCCGGGGGATCGCTCCCAGGAGCCCCACGTCGGTGAGCTGCTCGATCTCGGCCGCGGTCCGGACCCGGGTGTCGAGGAGGGCGCGGACCACGGCGATCGCGACGCCGAGGCCGAAGCCGCCGGCGAATCCGACCAGAGCGGCCAGCCGCGTACGCGGCGCGAACGCCTCCTGCGGCGGGTCGGCGCGGGCGACCACCGTCACCTCGACCGCGGACTTCTTGTTGGAGCTGGGGGAGAGGTTGGTGATCGTGGTGGTGAGCTCGTCGGCGACCGAGTTGGCGAGGTCGGAGGCGCCGGTGCTGGTGGTGGCCACCGCGTCGATCTCGATGATCACGGTGTCGAGCGGGTTCTCGGCGGTGATCTCCTCGGCCAGCGCCTTGGGGGTCGTGTCGAGGTCGAGCTCGTAGATGACCTGGTCGAGCACCACCGGCATCGTCGCCAGCTTGGCGTACGACTGGACGATGTCCTGGGTGAACGTCGAGCCCTGGACCAGCTCCTGGGTCGTCGCGCCGCGCGCGATCGAGACGAAGACGGTGCTCTGTGCGCGGTACTGCGGCGGGCTCGCGTGTGCCTGCGCGAAGGCCGCGCCGGCGCCGATGATCGCGAGCACCGCGACGATGTACCACCGCTTGCGCAGAGCAGCGACATAGTCGCGCAGGTCCAACAGGTCACTCCATCCGATGTCTGTGCCAGGCTGCTTGTCCGGGGCTCACCCGCCGAAGCGGAGCCCGAGGCAATGGGTCGCCGTCAGGGCGGGGCCACGGGGCCATCGCACATCCTCACCCTGTTTGGGGGATGACAGGGCCGGGTGTCCGGCCCGTTCACCCAAATGGGGGATTGATTCGCCGTCGGTTTCTGGAGGCGTACGCCGACTGCGTAATGTCTGTCCGTCACGTTCGGGGGGTTGGCCGCGTGGATGTGAGGTCCGCGCTCGAGAACCGGCAGGCAACTGTTTCGAAGGTAGGCAGGGTATGGACACCGCGACGATCCTGGTCGTCTGCAGCGGGAACGTACGACGATCGCCGGCGATCGAGGCGATGCTCCGCGAGGGCGTCGGCCAGATCGGTGGGCTCGCCCGCCACGGCATCACGGTGATCTCGGCCGGCAGCGAGGCGCTCGAGGGCTACGACATGGACCCGATGATCGCCTCCGAGGTCGCTCTCGCCGGAGTCCGGCTGACCAGGCACCAGGCCTACCCGCTCGACGTCGACGACATCGAGAGCGCCGACCTGATCATCACCGCAGAACGCTCCCACCGCAGCGAGGTCGCCAAGCTGGTGCCCTCGGCGGTCAAGCGCACCTTCACCCTCGTCGAGATCGCCGCCCTTGGCGACCTGCTGGGACGTACGGCCCTGGGCGGCCCCGCGGGTTCGGAGGCGGACGCGGCCACGCGGCTGCGTACGCTCGTCCAGCTCGCGCCGCTGCAGAAGGCCCGGCGACGGGTACGGCGGCCGGCCGACGACGACCTGCTCGACCTGCGAAAGCGCACCCCGCGCGAGGCCCGGCGGCTGGTGACCGAGGCCCGCGGCCACGTCGAGTCGCTGCTGCAAGTGCTCGAACCGAGCCTGTCGCTGGTCGCCAAGCCCCAGCGGCCCGCGGCGGCTCCCACGATCCCCTCGCCCGCGCCTCCGGTCGAGACGACCCAGCCGCGCTCAGCACACTCCACCCGGTCGGCGGGTTGAAGGCCGGCGGTTTGCCGCCAAGTTAGGGTTGCCTATATGAACCGTCCCGCGAAGCCTGAGACCGTCCTCGTCGTGACCGCCACCCAGCGGCTCAGTCCGACGATGATCCGGGTGAGCTTCCGCTCCGACGACCTGAGCGCCTTCTCCTCGAGCGTCTTCACCGACCGCTACGTGAAGCTCGTCTTCCCGCAGGTGGACGGCGAGGTGGTCCGCACCTACACCGCCCTCAACCCCTCGGTCGAGGACGGCACCCTCGACATCGACTTCGTCGTCCACGGCACCGAGGGGTACGCCGGTCCCTGGGCCGCCGCGGCCAAGCCCGGCGACACCCTCGCGGCGCGCGGCCCGGGCGGCGCCTACTCGCCCGACCCGGAGGCCGACTGGCACCTGATCGCCGGCGACGAGACCGCTCTGCCGGCCATCCGTGCCGCGCTGGCCGCACTGCCCTCCGATGCTCGCGGCTACGCCGTTATCGACATCCCGGCGCCGGGCCACGAGCAGGCCCTGGACCACCCCGACGGCGTCGAGGTGACCTGGCTGGTCACCGGCGGCCACACCCACCACGCCGCCGAGGACGCCGAGGGTCACGAGCAGCTCCTCGTCACCGCCATCCGCGACCTGAAATGGCTCGACGGCCGCGTCCACGCCTTCGTCCACGGCGAGGCAGCGGTCACCATGCACGGCATCCGTCCCTATCTCCTCAAGGAGCGCGGGGTCCCGAAGGCCGACGTCTCCATCTCGGGCTACTGGCGCCGGGGCCGCACCGAGGAGACCTTCCGCGAATGGAAGCGCGAGCTCGCCGAGGCCGAGTCCGCCTGAGCTCGGCGGGGTTTCGCCTCAGGTGCCGTTCTCGCTGAAGTGCTGGTAGTCCTTCAGCGAGCTCCAGTCGCCGCCCCACTCCCAGCCGATGTCGGCGAAGGCCTGGACCACGACGTCACCGTCGTGGATCATCCCGGGCGCCCGCCTGGACCGGTCCAGATACCAGCGGGCGAGCTCGGGGATGACGCGGTCGCCCTTGACGTACGGGTTCTGGAAGGTGTTCAGGTCGATCGCCAGGCCGTAGGCGTGCTGGGAGAACGAGGTCTGGCCGACCGAGGGACGACAGACGAAGCCGCCGGTGCCGTTGCCGTCGCCGGTCGGCGGCGCGTCCAGGGCCGCCTTCGTGGTGATGTCCATCTGCTCGATCGGGAACCTCGCCTCGTACAGCCGCCGGAAGACCCCGACGACGTCCTCGGCGACCCGGGCGTTGATCAGCATCTCGCCGGTGTGGCGGGCACCGTCGAAGCCCCAGAACGTCATCCGCACCCAGGCCAGCTCCCGCCGCGAGACCGGGCACCCCGGCACCCAGGTCGAGCGCGCGATCACGTCGTCCGGCGCGATGTCGACCTCGGCCGCGAAGCCGTCACCGGGCAGCATCGGCATGATGTCAGGCAGCGTCCACGCCCGGTTGCGCAGCTCCTTCGGCGTCGGCCCGGCGATCCCGTAGCCCTCCGCGTCCTCCTTCAGCACCCGGGTGCCGAGCCACGGCGGCGGCACCGACCCCGGCTTCGCGACAGTCGGTGAAGAAGACGAAGGTACGTCGCTGGGTGACGGCTCCGCCGAGGTCGAGGGAGCCGAGGCGCTGGTCGTCGGGGACGGCTCGGCCTCGGGCGCTCCGCCGCAGGCGCTGATCGCGAGCAGGAGGACAGCCGCCCCGGCGACGTACGCCCTGGTTCTCAGCGATCCGCGAGACGTCATCGCGGCCACGCAGCCATCGCGGCCGCGGCGAGCCCGCGCAGCTCCTGCCGGCTGGCGCCGTCGATCGCCTGGACCGACATGCCCTGGATCACCGCGCCGAAGAGCCGCGCCAGAGCGGCGGCGTCGGTCCCGGCCGGCAGCTCACCCTCGGTGACCGCGGTCCGCAGTCGCTGCTCGATCCCCGCCATCGTCTCCGAGCGCATCTTCGCCGGGCGGGTGGCGACGCCGCGCTGGGCGGTGCCCAGCGCCAGCGCGGCCGTCGAGACCATGCAGCCCGGCGGCAGGCCGCTCTCGCTGAACCGGTCGGCCGCCTCGTACAGGAACTCCGAGAGGGCCTCCCGGGCCGGTCCGTCGGGCCGGAGCACGTTGCCGTGCTCACGGGCGTAGCGATCGAGGGCGGCCCGGTAGAGCACCTCCTTGGAGCCGAACGCCCCGTAGAGGCTGGGGGCCTTCAGCCCGGTCGCGGCCTCGAGCGTCGCGACGCTCGTGCCTTCGTACCCGTGCTCCCAGAACGCCCGCATCACGGCGTCGAGCACCGCGTCCTCGTCGAAGGAGCGCGGTCGTCCGCGGGAGGGCTTGCGCATTTCCATAGTGATCCCTACATTAACTCGCAGGTCATTATTTAGCGACCACTACAGAAATGAGACCGAGATGACTCGCAACGCCCTCGTCACCGGAGCATCGCGCGGGATCGGCCGCGCCATCGCCGTACGTCTGGCCGCCGACGGAATCGGTCTGATCGGCGTCCACTACGGCTCGAACCGTGCGGCCGCCGAGGAGACCGCACGGCTCGTCGAGTCGGCCGGGGCCCGGGCTGTCCTGATCGAGGCCGACCTCGGCGAGGACGGCGCGAAAGCCGCCGCGGAGATCGCGGAGGCATGGACCGCGGCCGCGCTCGAGGAGGACGGCGGCCTCGACATCCTGGTCAACAACGCCGGCATCAACGGCAACCAGGAGCTCCACGAGCTCGACCCGGCCACCGCGCGCCGCGTGCTCGAGGTCAACCTGATCGCGCCGATGTTCCTGACCCAGGCGGTCGCTCCGCACCTGCGCGAGGGCGGCCGGGTGATCAACGTGTCGACCGGCTACACCCGGGTGGCGGCGCCGACCCATCTGACGTACGCCGCCGCCAAGGCCGGCATCAACAACCTCACCCGATCCCTGGCCGCCCCGCTCGCCGCCCGTGGGGTGACGGTCAACGCGGTTCTTCCCGGCGTGATCGAGACCGACATCAACGCCGACTGGATCAACCTGCCCGGGCCGCGGGCGCAGGCTGACGCGCTCTCGGTCTTCGGCCGGATCGGCACGCCGGAGGAGGTCGCCGACGCGGTCGGCTTCCTCGCCTCGCCCCAGGCGCGCTGGGTCACCGGCGAGACGCTCGACGTGACCGGCGGATCGGCGCTCTGAATGGCTTGACTTCGAGTGCACTCGAACCAGGACACTGGGGTCCATGACGACGCAGGCGGACAGCAACGGGCTCAGCATCGCCGAGGTGGCCGCGCGGACCGGCCTGACCGCGCACACGCTGCGCTACTACGAGCGTGACGGGTTGATGCTCGGCGTCGGCCGCAACGGGTCGGGCCACCGCGCCTACACCGAGGGCGACCTCGGCTGGATCACCCTGATCACCAGGTTGCGCTCGACGGGGATGCCGATCCGGGAGATCCGGCGCTACGCCGAGATGGTCCGCGACGGCTCCGGCAACGAGGAGGCCCGCCTCGCCCTGCTGCGCGCACACCGCGACCGGGTGCGCGCGCAGCTGGCGGAGACGGCGGCCCATCTCGACGCGATCGAGTTCAAGGTCTCCTACTACGCCGCGGCGGTCGGCGAGACCGACCCCGACGCCGAGCTCATCGCCCAGCAGCGTCGAGCCGAGCCCTCTGCTCCTCGCTGAGCTCCAGGTCCACCGCCGCCAGGCTCTCCTCGAGCTGGGCCACCGAGGAGGCCCCGACCAGCGGGATCACCGGGAGCGCGTCGCCGAGCATCCACGCCAGCACGACCTGGTTGCGGGTCGCACCGGTCTCCGCCGCGACCTCGTCGAGCACCGCGAGCCGCGCGGTGGTCCCCGGGTGGTCGTAGGCGGGATCGAGGGGCTTCGCGGGGTTCGTGTAGGCCCCGGTGAGCAGCGGCGTGTAGGCCACCAGCGTCAGCCCCGGAGTTGCCCGGAGCAGCGCGAGCAGTGACGCGTCGGCCACCCCGATCTCGCCGTCGACCGAGAGCCGCGGGTCGGGGATGTCGGTGCGCATCCGCAGGTAGGTGTGGTGATACTGCAGCACGCTCGGCCGGGCTTCCTCCGGGTTGACCGCCCGCGCCCGCTCGACCTGCCAGGACCAGTGGTTGCTCAGCCCGAACTGGCCGATGACACCGTCCTTCACGAGGGCGGCGAAGCCCGCGGCGTACTCCTCCAGCGGCACGCCGTTCATGTCCGGTACGTGCGCGTAGTAGAGGTCGAGCCGCTCGACGCCGAGGCGTTCGCGGGAGCGGTCGGCCTGCTCGCGTACGTTCTCCGGAGCCAGGCCTTCCCACACCCGGGTCCGCTGGTTCTCCCAGCCGTTCTCGACGCGCTCGACGACGTCCGTCGGGCGTGCGCCGACCTTGGTGGAGATGACGAGCTCCTCGCCGACCCCGCGGTCCCGGCGCCACTGACCGAGCACCGTTTCGCTCTCGCCGCCCTGGGTGCCGTTGGCCCAGTAGGCGTAGTTGTTGGAGGTGTCGACGAAGGTGCCGCCGGCCTCGACGAAGCGGTCGAGGATCGCGTACGACGTCTCGACGTCCGTGTCCGTCCCGAACCGCATCACGCCGAGCGCGAGCTTGCTGACGCGCCGTGACCCGGCGCCTGTTCCGATGGTCGTGTATCTCATGCGATCCACGCTCCGGCCTCGCGTGCGCTCGAAGTCAAACGTCTTTACGCACGTCTTCTAGACTGGGTCCAGCACCCCCTGTCTTCCCGGCCGGGGGCTCTCGTGCTTGCCTGCCATTTTGGAGCCACCCGTGATCCTCGCCCCGCTCGCCGATCTCGTCCTGCGCGATGCTGCCCTGAGCGAGGTGATGGCGGAGGCCAAGGGCGGCCGGATGCTGGCGCTCGACGTCACCGGGCCGGAGGCGCTGCGCCCGTTCGTGGTCACCGGCCTCGTACGCCAGGAGCGCACCGTCCTGGCGGTCACCGCGACCTCTCGCGAGGCCGAGGACCTGGTCAACGATCTGACCGACCTGCTCCCGCCCGACTCGGTGGCCTACTACCCGAGCTGGGAGACCCTGCCGCACGAGCGGCTCTCCCCGCGCAGCGACACGGTCGGGCGTCGGCTCGCCGTGCTCCGCCGGCTGCGCCATCCCGATGCCGACGGTGCCCACGGACCGCTGAAGGTCGTCGTCGCGCCGGTCCGCAGCGTGCTCCAGCCGCAGGTCAAGGGCCTCGGCGACCTGGAGCCCGTGGAGCTGATCAAGGGTCAGGAGGCGAGCCTCGACGACGCCGTCCAGAAGCTTGCCGACGCGGCCTACTCCCGCGTCGACCTGGTCGAGAAGCGCGGCGAGTTCGCCGTCCGAGGCGGCATCGTGGACGTCTTCCCGCCGACCGAGGAGCACCCCGTACGCGTGGAGTTCTGGGGCGACGAGGTCGACTCGATCCGCCACTTCGCCGTCGCCGACCAACGCGCCATCCCTGCCGAGCACGGCGGCGAGACCGAGCGGCTGTGGGCGCCGCCGTGCCGCGAGCTCCTGCTCACCCCGGAGGTCCGGGACCGGGCGCGAAAGCTGGGCGAGGCCCACCCCACCCTGATCGAGCTCACCGACCAGATCGCCGCCGGGATCGCGGTCGATGGCATGGAGTCGCTCGCCCCCGCGCTCGTCGACGACATGGAGCTGCTGCTCGACCTGATCCCGGAGGACAGCCACGTCCTGCTGCTCGACCCCGAGCGGATCCGCAGCCGCGCCCACGACCTGGTCGCCACCGCCGAGGAGTTCCTCGGGGCCTCCTGGGCCGCCGCGGCCAGCGGGGGAGTCGCCCCGATCGACCTCTCCGCGGCCTCCTACCGCGACCTCGCCGACGTACGCGCCCACGCCATCGCCCTGGGCAAGCCGTGGTGGTCGGTCAGCCCGTTCGGCCTCGACGACGCGGAAGCCGACCTTGCCGACCCCGACGTCGTCGGCGTCCCCGCGCGCAAGATCGACTGGCAGCCCGCGAAGGCCTACCGTGGCGACACCGCTGCCGCGCTGACCGACATCGAGCGCTGGCGCGACGACTCCTACCGCGTGGTCGTCGTCCAGCCCGCGCACGGCACGGCGCAGCGTACGGTCGAGGCTCTGGGGGAGCGCGACGTCCCGGCCCGCCTCGCCGAGGACGAACCCGAGACCGCCAAGCCCGTCCACAAGACCGTCACCGTCATCCACGCCCGGCTCAACCACGGCTTCCTCGACGAGACCAACCAGCTCGTCGTGCTCACGGGCGAGGACATCTCCGGTCAGAAGTCCTCGACGCGCGACATGGTGAAGATGCCGGCGCGCCGCAAGAAGCAGATCGACCCGCTCGAGCTCAAGCCCGGCGACTACGTCGTCCACGAGCAGCACGGCGTTGGGCAGTTCATCGAGATGAAGCAGCGCGAGGTGCAGGGCGCGACCCGCGAATACCTCGTCCTGGAGTACGGCGCCTCCAAGCGCGGCGGGCCGGCCGACCGGCTCTACGTCCCGGCCGACGCCCTCGACCAGGTCACCAGGTACGTCGGCGGCGAGCAGCCCAGCCTCGACCGGCTCGGCGGCGCCGACTGGCAGAAGCGCAAGGCCCGCGCCCGCAAGGCGGTCCGCGAGATCGCCGCCGAGCTGATCAAGCTCTACGCCGCGCGGCAGGCGACCAAGGGCTTCCAGTTCGGCCCCGACAACCCCTGGCAGCGCGAGCTCGAGGACGCCTTCCCGTTCCAGGAGACCGCCGACCAGCTCGCCGTCATCGACGAGGTCAAGCAGGACATGATGCGGCCGGTGCCGATGGACCGGCTGGTCTGCGGTGACGTCGGCTACGGCAAGACCGAGATCGCGGTGCGGGCCGCGTTCAAGGCGGTGCAGGACGGCAAGCAGGTCGCGGTGCTGGTGCCGACGACGCTGCTGGTCTCCCAGCACCTGTCGACCTTCATGGAGCGGATGTCCGGGTTCCCGGTCAACGTACGCGGCCTGTCCCGGTTCCAGACCGACAAGGAGGCCGCGGAGGTCATGGCCGGCCTCGCCGACGGCACCATCGACATCGTGGTCGGCACCCACCGCCTGTTCAACAAGGACATCCGGTTCAAGGACCTCGGCATGATCGTCGTCGACGAGGAGCAGCGCTTCGGCGTCGAGCACAAGGAGGCGATGAAGCGCCTGCGGACCTCGGTCGACTTCCTGTCCATGTCGGCCACGCCCATCCCGCGAACCCTGGAGATGTCGATCACCGGCATCCGGGAGATGTCCACGATCACCACGCCGCCCGAGGAGCGACACCCGGTCCTGACGTACGTCGGGGCCTACGAGGACCGCCAGATCGTCGCCGCGGTCCGGCGTGAGCTGCTCCGCGAAGGACAGGTCTTCTACATCCACAACCGGGTCAACTCGATCGAGAAGGCGGCCGCGCGGATCCGCGAGCTGGTGCCCGAGGCGCGGGTCGCGGTCGCCCACGGCCAGATGAACGAGAAGCAGCTCGAGCAGGTGATGGTCGACTTCTGGGAGAAGGAGTTCGACGTGCTGGTGTGCACCACGCTGGTGGAATCCGGCCTCGACGTCTCCAACGCCAACACCATGATCATCGAGCGCGCCGACACCCTCGGTCTCTCGCAGCTGCACCAGCTCCGTGGCCGCGTCGGCCGCTCCCGCGAGCGCGCCTACGCCTACTTCCTCTACCCCGGGGAGAAGCCGCTGACCGAGACCGCCCACGAGCGGCTCGCCACCCTGGCCCAGCACTCCGACCTCGGTGGCGGCATGGCGATCGCGATGAAGGACCTCGAGATCCGGGGCGCCGGCAACCTGCTCGGCGGCGAGCAGTCCGGCCACATCGCCGACGTCGGCTTCGACCTCTACGTGCGGCTGGTCGGCGAGGCCGTCGCCGAGTTCAAAGCCGGTCCGGACGGTGCTGCCGAGGAGCTCAACGAGGTGCGCATCGAGCTTCCCGTCGACGCCCACCTGCCCCACGATTACATCCCCTCCGAGCGGTTGCGGCTGGAGATCTACAAGCGCCTCGCCGAGGTCCGCTCCGACGAGGATGTCGAGTCGGTCGCCGCCGAGCTCCTCGACCGCTACGGCAAGCCGCCCGCGGAGGTCTCCTCGCTGCTCCAGGTCGCCCGCTTCCGCGCCCGCGCCCGCCAGGCCGGCGTCTCCGAGGTCACCCTGGCCGGCAAGAACGTACGCTTCCACCCGGTCTCGCTGCCCGACTCCCGCGTCGTCCGGCTGAACCGGATGTACCCGAAGTCGCTGGTCAAGCCGCAGCTGGACACCATCATGGTCCCGCGCCCGGTCTCCTCCGGCTTCCCCGCCAAGCCCCTCGACGGCCCGGATCTCCTCGACTGGGCACGGGTCGTCATCGACGCGATCATCGACCCGCTCACCTGACCCATCCGCCGAGTCGGCTCGTCATGACGAGCCGACTCGGCGCGGTTGTGGGGTTTCATATCCACAAAATGGAGGTTATTATCCATTTTGTGAGAAGTCAGGCTCCGGTGCTCGCGCCTCTGTTCCGGTCGGAGGCGCAGGCGCTGCTGCTCTCGGAGCTGTTGCTCCCGGCAGAGGAGATGAGCATGACCGACCTCGCCGAGCGGGCCGGGCTGCCCTATCCGACGGTCCATCGCGAGGTCGCGCGGCTGCTGGATGCGGGTCTGCTCGTCGACCGCCGCGTCGGAAGGACGCGGCTCATCAGGGGAAACGAGCAGAGTCCGCTGCTGGCGCCGACGCGAGAGATCCTGCTGACGGTCACCGGCCCGGTCGTACTGCTCCGGGAGGCCCTCGAGGACCTCGACGGGATCGAGCGAGCCTTCCTCTTCGGGTCGTTCGCGGCGCGGGCGAAGGGCGAGCCGGGGCCGCCGCCGAACGACATCGACCTGATGGTGATCGGCAGCCCCGACGTACGGGCGGTCTACCGGGTCTGCCGGGAGGTCTCCGACAGTGTCGGGCGCATCGTGAACCCGACGATCATGAGCCCGGAGGAGGCCGAAGAGCAGACCGGGTTCCTCGAAGAGGTCCGGGCCAACCCGGTGATCGAGATCTATGGAGGAGGACCGGATGCCCCTGCCGCTGACCCCGGCGCAGCAGAAGGCGGTTGACGCGCTCGTACGCTCCGGCGCCCTGCGCGCCGTGAGACCCGACGAGAAGAAGGCCCGCGCCTTCCTCTCCGGCGCGGAGTCGGCCCTCGCAGACGTACCCAACGTCACCCGGACCGAGAACCGCTACAACCTCGCCTACAAGGCCGCCCACGACGTCGGCGAGGCGGTCCTTGCCGGCTACGGCTACAAGACGACGTACGGCGCCGGCGGCCATGTGAAGGTCGGCAGGTTCCTCGCCGCCATCTTCGACACCCCGCCACCGCGAGATGCGGCCGCCCACTACGACGTGATGCGCCTGGACCGCAACGCCAACAACTACCTCGGCAAGCCGGTCACGCACGCCGCCGCCGACGCGGCCGCGGAGGCGGCGCAGACGCTGTACGACGCCGCCGTCGCGCGACTGGCCTGAGCCAGCCCCGTCAGCTCCGGTCGCCCGCTGCCCGGCGCAGCGCCGCCAGGGTCGTGTCGGGGCCCGCGTTGAAGGCGAAGCGGGCCCCGGGCGCGAGCTCGTGGACCAGGTTGACGATCGCCTCGAAGAGCTCGGTGTGGGCCGGGACGGCCCGGACGCCGCCGCCGATCATGACGATGTCCCAGGGCTGCTTCTGGAGCGCCTCGCGGACCTGCGCGACGGCATCGTCGACGCTGGTGCCGATCTCGCAGGAGAGCGCGTCGTAGCCGGCATCGGCGACCTCGGCGTTGCCGACGGCGATCCGCTCCTTCAACGTGGCCAGGTCGATCGGTGCGTCGGAGAGGTCGACAGCCTCGGGCGCCAGCCCGATGAGGAGGACTCGGTTCATGACAACGACGCTACTGGGACCACCCAGGCGCAAGAATGGCCGAGTGACCGGCGAGCCAGAGGTGCGCTACGCGCAGACCAGCGACGACATCTCGATCGCCTACCAGGCCGTCGGCAGCGGGCCGGTGACGATCTGGATGCCCTCGCTCAGCAACATCCGGGCACAGTGGCGGGTGCCCGCGCTGCGGATGGCCTACGAGCGGCTGAGCCAGGACCTGACGCTGGTGCTCTACGACGGCCGCGGCACCGGCTCCTCGGACCGCCGGGCCGGCGACCTCGGCCTCGACGCACACCTGCGCGACCTGGAGGCGGTCATCGAGGCTGTCGGTGCCGACCGGGTCAACCTGCTCGGTTACTACCACGCGGTCGCCGCTGCAGTGGCGTACGCGGCGACCAACCCGCAGCGCGTCGACCGGATGCTCCTGTTCGGAGGAGCGGCACGGATGCGTGAGGCGATGAGCCCGGCGCAGACGCAGGCGCTGCTGTCGCTGGTCGAGCAGGACTGGGACCTCTTCGCCGATGCGGCCGCGACCGCCTGGCTGGGATGGGGGTCGGGTGAGAACGCCGGCCGGGTCGCCGAGGCCTTCCGCACCGCCGCGACGCCCGCGGTCGCCCGCGACTGGTTCGCGGAGGCCGCCCGGATGGACGTCAGCGACCTCCTCGACCAAGTGGTGGCGCCCACGCTCGTGCTGCACCGGCAGGCAGCCAGCCAGATCCCGGTCGAGGTGTCCCGGCGGCTGGCCGACGGCGTACGCAATGGGACGCTGGTCGAGCTCGAGGGCAGCACCCCGACGCTGTTCGTCGAGGGCGGAGCCCGTGACCTCGCCATGGTGAACCGCTGGTTCCTGGCCGGTGAGGTGCACCGCGGGTCCGCGCCCGCCTCGGGTCAGGCCACCACGGCACTGACCGCGCGCGAGCAGGACGTGCTGCGGCTGATCGCCACGGGACGTACGAACGCCTCGATCGCCCGGGACCTCGGCATCGCCGAGCACACCGTCGAGCGGCATGCCGCCAACCTCTACCGCAAGCTCGGCGTACGCAGCCGTGCCGAGGCCACCGCCTGGGCGATCCGCAACGGCGCGGCCTGAGCGCGGACTGACGGGAACCCGTCAGGCCGGCTGCCCACTGTCCGGGAAGCGGCGGCCCCGGATCCTGGGCAGAGTGGGGAGCATGACGACGACGATCACTCCCAGCAACGACTCCTGGCGGATGGCGAAGGCGACCGCCCCGATGATGCGGACCCTGGCCGGGCGCCGCCTGTTCCCGCTCTGGGCCGTGGTGCACCACCGGGGCCGCAAGACCGGACGCGACCTGAGCCTCCCGGTCGCGCTGCTGCACACCGCGGACGAGTTCGTGATCACGCTCCCATGGGGCGCCGGCACCAACTGGGTCCGCAACGTGCTGGCCGCCGGCGAGTGCACGATCACCTGGAAGGGCCGCGACCACGCCGCCACCCAGCCGCGGATCCTCGACCGCGACGAGGCGCGTCCCTACTACGACGGCTTCTCCTGGTGGATGGTCGAGAAGGCGTTCAAGGCCGACAGCTTCCTGGCCCTGCGTCGGTGAGAGTCCACACTGCGGCGCCGTTGCTCCGTGACGTACGCCTGTGTCTGGCAGGATCGACGCATGACGATGGAGGCTTTCGGCGAGCAGTCCTTCCCTGAGGAGCCCTTCGGCAACGAGTGGGACACCGAGCCCGGGTGGCTCTCCGAGGAGGAGCTGGGCGAGACCCGCGGGCGCGTGCCCATCCTCTACGTGGAGGCGGTCCCGGTGCGCGTGGACCCGGACGGACGGGTCACCGAGGTCGGGCTGCTGCTGCGCGGGTCACCCACGACCGGGACGATCACCCGGTCGCTCGTCTCCGGCCGGGTGCTGCACGGTGAGCGGATCCGCGACGCGCTGATGCGCAACCTGGAGAAGGACCTCGGTCCGGTCGCCTTCCCGACCCTGCCGCTGACCACGGTGCCGGTGACCGTCGCCGAATACTTCCCGTGGCCCGGCGAGCGCTACCAGGACCCGCGCCAGCACGCGGTCTCGCTGGTCTACGTCATCCCGGTGACCGGCGAGTGCGAGCCGCGTCAGGACGCCCTGGAGCTGTCCTGGATGACCCCGGCCGAGGCCGCCTCCGACGCCGTCGTCGGCGACATGGAGGGCGGTCGCGGCGCCCTGCTGCGGCAGTGCCTGAGCGCGTTCGGAGCGCTGGATTGAGCCCAGACGACGAGCGCAGGACGTACGCATCGGGGGAGGGGCTCGTCGAGTTCCTCGACCTGATGCGGCTGATGCGCGAGCGGTGCGTGTGGAAGTCGTCGCAGACCCACGCGTCGCTCGCGCAGTATCTGCGCGAGGAGTCCGACGAGGTCCTCGAGGCCATCGACGAGGCCGACCCCGAGCACCTCAAGGAGGAGCTCGGCGACCTCCTGCTCCAGGTCTACTTCCACGCGGCCATCGCGGAGGAGGCCGGGGAGTTCACCATGGACGACGTCATCGCCGGCCTCACCGCCAAGATGAAGCGCCGCAACCCGCACGTCTTCGGCCCCGAGGCCGCCTCCGGCCGCCGCTACACCCTCGAAGAGGTCGAGAAGCTCTGGTCGGCCGCCAAGGCCGCCGAACGCGCCCACCCCGCCGAATAGGCACCTACGTCGGCCGAGACGTCAGTTACGTCGGCCGAGACGTCAGTTACGTCGGCCGAGACGTCAGTTACGTCGGCCGAGACGTCCGTTACGTCGGCCGACACGGCACCTCACTGCCGTCTCGGCCGACGGGAGCGACGCCTCGGTTCGCGTAGGTGACCTCTCGGCCGGCGGGGGTGACCTTTCGCGGCGCCAGGGGGATGAGCATGGCCGCGAGGGCCGCGCCCAGAGCGACGACGGTGAGGAACCCGAAGCCGTTGATGTATCCCTGCTCGGTCGGGTAGCCCGAC
The DNA here is from genome assembly GCF_040302125.1 of Nocardioides sp. NPDC127514. Lineage (NCBI taxonomy): Bacteria > Bacillati > Actinomycetota > Actinomycetes > Propionibacteriales > Nocardioidaceae > Nocardioides > Nocardioides sp. NPDC127514. The sequence goes on from NZ_JBEORF010000030.1 coordinate 32,237, forward strand.
GGCAGGGTGTGGGCGGTGACCACGGAGGTCATGACCGCGGTTCCGATGGTGCCGCCGACGGTGCGGATGTTGGCGTTCATCCCGGTGGCTACGCCGGTGTGCTCCGGTGGCACCGCGGCCACGACGGCGTTGGCGAGGTTGGCGAAGACCAGGCCGGTGCCGAAGCCGGAGAGGCCCGCGGCGACGCACATCTGCCACGGCTCGTCGTGGACGAAGGCGACCATGGCCAGCGAGACCGCGGTGAGCAGCCCGCCGATGACCAGGATGCGGCGCATCCCGATGAGCTCGGCCAGCCGGGCGCTGATCAGACCGCACAGGAACGAGGTGATGGCCGTCGGGAGCATCAGGTAGCCGGCGACGGTGACCGACGCGCCGAACCCGTAGCCGGCCGACGGCGGGGTCTGGGTCAGCTGCGGGATGAAGCCGAAGGAGGCGTACATCGCGATGCCGATCAGCAGCGCGACCAGGTTGGCGGTCCAGACGCCGCGACGGCCCATCAGACGCAGGTCGACCAACGGCTGTCGTACGGTCCACTCGACCCGGATCCAGGTGGCCAGGAGCACCCCGGCCGCACCGAGCAGACCGATGGTGGCGGGTGACGTCCAGCCCCACGACGGTGCTTTGCTGACACCGAGGAGGAGCGCGACCAGCCAGCCGGCGAGGAGTACGGCGGGAAGCAGCGGGATCGGCTCGCGAGTGAGCACCGGGGACTCGGGTACCAGCCAGCGCGCGGCGATCGCGGCGCCGGCCGCGACCAGAGCGGGCAGCAGGAACAGCGCCCGGAAACCGAGCGTCTCGGCGACCGGACCTGCCAGCACGATCCCGGCCGCGAAGCCCATCGAGAGCAGCGACGAGGTCACCGCGATCGCGCCGGCGACGCGCTCCTTGGGCAGCTCGTCACGCAGGATCGCGAAGGCCAGCGGCAGGGTGCCACCACCCAGCCCCTGCAGTACGCGCGCGCCGATCATGACCTCGATGCTGGGGGCCGCGGCGGCGAGAACGGCGCCGGCGGTGAGGGCGGCCAGGCTCCACACGTACATCCGGCGCTTGCCGAACGAGTCGCCCATCCGGCCGATGATCGGGGTCGCGACCGAGGCCGAGAGCAGGAACGCGGTCAGGATCCAGGACGCTGTGGCCTGGTCGGTCTTCAGCTCGGTCTGGATCAGCGGCATCGTCGGGACGGAGACCGACTGCAGCAGGGAGTAGGAGCAGACGCCGATGGCGACGATGGCGAAGGTGAGGCGGGGGCTGGTGTGGGTCGCGGACATCGAGGCAAAGTTTAGCTTGGCTAACTGTATTCCGGCGAAAACTTAAGGCGCTCGCCTGCCGTGACGGCAGACGAGCGCCTCGAACGAACAGCTCAGCGGGTCAGGCCCACTTCACCGCGGCCTCGGTCTCCACGCGGGGGAGCCGGTCGAACCACGGGTTCTCGCCCGGGTGGCCGATGTTGACGATCATCTTGGTGGTCCAGTCGCCCTCGGAGAAGAACTCCTTGTCGACGCCCGCGGTGTCGTAGCCCGCGATCGGGCCGGCGGCGAGGCCGGCGGCGCGGACGGCGAGGATGAAGGCACCGGCCTGCAGGCCTGCGGACCAGCCGCCGGCGCCGTGGCGGGCGGTCTCGTCGGCCTCGAAGTAGTCCTTCATCTCCGGGCGGATCGGGAAGACGTTCGGGATCTCCTCGTGCCAGTTGTTGTCGTAGGCGACGATCGCGGTCGCCGGGGCGGCCTTGGTCTTCTCGACGTTGCCCTCGGCGATGTGCGGGAGCAGGCGCTCCTTGCCCTCGGCCGTGCGCACGAACACGATCCGCAGCGGCTGGGTGTTGGCCATCGTCGGAGTCCAGCGGGTGAGCTCCCAGATGTCGGCGAGCTCGTCGTCGGTGACAGGGGTGTCGGCGAAGGTGTTGGACGTGCGCGCACCGGTGAAGACGATCTCGCGGCCGCGGTTGTCCAGCTTCTCGAGGGAAGTGGTCTCGAGTGCAGTGGTCTCGGTCATGTCGCTCTGAACTCCGTGGTTGCTAGGGATATTCCGGTTGCTTCGAAAATAGTAGTTCCTCAGGTTTCAGGCAACTCCTGTACGCTGGGATGCATGCCCGCGACGAAGCCCGCCCACGATCCGCAGGTGTGCAGTGCAGCGCTCGTGCGGGCCTTCGACTTCCTCGGCAAGCGCTGGAACGGCGTGATCCTCGGCAGCCTGACGCAGGGCCCGCTCGGCTTCGCGGAGCTCAAGCGAGCAGTGGCGGGCATCAGCGACTCGATGCTCTCCGAGCGGCTCAGCGAGCTGGCCGGCCTGGGCCTGCTCGCCCGCGAGGTCGATCCCGGCCCGCCGGTGGCGGTCCGCTACGCGCTCACCGGATCCGGCGCCGCGCTCGCGCCGACGCTCGGCGCGCTCACCGAGTGGGCGGGCACGCATCTTCCGGCCGAGCGCTGCTCCGAGGACTGACCGGTCCGCGAAATCAGGCCGGCCCGCCACCGAGTCGGTGACGGGCCGGCCTGATGCTGATCCTCAGCGCTTGGGACCTCGGCCGAGGTCGAGGAAGACCGTCTCCCCGGTGGCGTCCGCGAGACCGTCGTTGTCGGTGACCGCGTAGGCGCGACCGTCGGCGCCGATGGTGAAGCCCTCGAGCTTCTCCTGGGTCCATCCGTCGGTGGCCCGCAGCGCCGGCAGCAGGTCGTACGCCAGGCGCTTGCGCAGCGGGGTCACGGGGCTGAGCCCGGTGACGCCCCGGCGGGGCAGGTCGACGGTGTAGACCCGCTTGATCGCGGCGGTGGTGCCGTTCTGCTTGTCGCGCTCGATCACGGCGAGGGTGTCCTCGTCGACGGCGGTGATCTCGGACAGACCGAGCCAGTCACCGGCCACCGACGTCGACCCCAGGCCGTAGCCGAACCACTCCCACTCGCCGGTCGCCGGGGTGTAGCGACCGATCCGGGCGGTGCTCGCGCCGTCCACGCCGGGCTTCTTCGCGGTCGAGTCGGCCCACAGCGGGCGCTGGAGCGCGACGTACACCTTCTCCGAACGGCGCTTCCCGGTCACCGTGACGCCCTCGAGCCCCCACTTGCCGACCTTCTCGGCGATCTCGGTGGGCAGCGGCACCGTCTCGGCGATCCGGCCGTCGCGGTCGAGGCGGAGCAGCGCGTTCCCGGCACCGGTCGCACCCTCGTCGGCGACCCAGAAGCCGCCGCCCCGACGGGCGGCCAGTCCCTCGATGTCGAGCCCCTCGGCGATCTCGCCGGCGGAGTCGGTGACCTCCACCACGTCGCGGATCACCGCAGGTGAGCGGCGGACGTCCAGGGTGTAGATCCGGCCGGTGGCGTAGGCCGCGTCGCTGGCGGCGTAGAGCTTGCCGGGCTCGCCGGGCACCTTCGAGAGCGCGCCGAGCGCACCCCAGCCGATCGGCTTGCCGTTGCGGGAGGTCGACTCGACGGTGGGGAACGACGACGACTTCCGACCGAAGCCGTAGAGCGAGACCGACGCCCGCACCAGATCCTCGGCGGAGTCCTCCTCCGAGGAGATCGCCAGCAGGTTGCGCGACGGGATCGGCAGCAGCCCCTCGGGCCCGTTCGTCGCCGGCAGCACCTGGGTGAAGCGAGGAGAAGAAGGCGTACGCATGTCGTAGACGGCCACGAAGTTGCTGCGCTCGGAGCCGACGAAGGCGTACGGGACGCCGCCGAAGGTCTCGAAGGCCAGCCCCTCGGGCTCCGCGCCCTTCTTGGCGGCGCGGTCGTTGTTGTGCAGGCCGTACTTCGTGGCGAGGTCCTCGAAGGTGGATCCGGCGTCCCAGACCACCTCGCCGGTCGCGGCACGGAAGACGGTCCAGCCGCGGGTGCCGCCCTTCCAGTCACCCTCGTTGGCGGTGGCGACCAGACCCTTGCCGACCCACTGGATCGAGTCGGGCTCGCGCGGCGCGTCGATGGTGTCGACCGGGTTGAACAGCCCGTCCTTGCTCGCGTCCACGCCGGAGACGACCGCGTTCCCGGCGCTCCATGCCGCCTCGACGGTCGCGGACGGAAGGTCGATGATCGCGACGCCGTTGTTCTCCTGCAGCGTGAGAGCGAGCTGGTTGTCGGCGTTGATGTCGACGTACTCCGGCTCGGCGTCCTCCGGCGTGTCCAGCCCCTTCAAGAGCGAGGCGGGCAGAGCAACGTCGGTGATCCGCCACTCGGCCGGCCCGCCGTCGAGGCCGACGATCTTGACCGATCCGGCCGGCGTCTGGGGGAGGTCACCCTCCTCGCCGCCGGCAGGGGTGGCGGCCTCGTTGCGCTGGTTCTCCATCGCGATCGCGGCGTACGTCCCGTCGGGGCTGACCGCGATCGAGTCGGGCTGACCGCCCAGGTCGTACGAGGCCACCTCCTCGTGCGGCGCGGCCAGCGAGATCACGTCGATCCGCCCGGCACGGGTGCCGACGGCCGGCTCCTCGTCCTCCCACTCGGTGTCCTCGAGGCCGGGGTACGTCGACTCGTCCACGACGACGAGCGCGTAGTCGCCCACGATCGAGACCGAGGTGGGCGAGCCGCCCTTCGCGCCGGCGACGTCGTGGCTGCCGATGCCCTTCGGCGAGGAGGGGTCGGTGATGTCCAGGAAGCCGATCCGGCCGCCGGCCGCGTCGGTGTAGGCCAGTGTCCTGCCGTCCTCGGAGACGGCCGAGATCTCGGCGACGGTCGGGTCGGCCGGGTCGACGCCGGCGGGCACGTTCTGGAAGACTGGATAGGTCGCGAGCCGGCTGAACTCGCGGTGCCCGCCCGGATCGGCGGTGGCGGTGCCACCGAGGACGGTCATCAGCGAGACGCCCAGGCCCCCGATGGCCAGGACGCCGACCCCGGCGAGTGCGAGGCGGTTCGTGCGGAGAAGCATGTGAGGGTTCCTCTCGGGGAATTGTTGCCGGAGGAACGATCCGGGCGGCACCGCACCCGGAGGCATCGACGTGGTGACGAGGTGCCGACCTCGACGTGAACACCAGGTGGGCGTGGGTCGGAGTGGTCCTACCGACCGGTTAACGTTCCAATCGCCAGGCCCATCCGGCCGAGTAATAGGCTGACGGACGACACCCCGTCCCTGAGACCCAGGAGTAGTTCAGTGGCATCGATCGACGCCGTAGGCGCCCGCGAGATCCTCGATTCGCGAGGCAACCCGACTGTCGAAGTTGAGGTCGTCCTCGACGACGGCACCTTCGCCCGCGCCCAGGTCCCCAGTGGCGCCTCGACCGGAGCCTTCGAGGCCGTCGAGCTGCGCGACGGTGGCGAGCGCTACGGCGGCAAGGGTGTGCAGAACGCCGTGACCGCCGTCGTGGAGACCCTCGCACCCGCGATCGAGGGCTTCGACGCCGACGACCAGCGCGCCATCGACCAAGCGATGATCGAGGCCGACGCGACCCCCAACAAGGCCAAGGCCGGCGCCAACGCGATCCTCGGTGTCTCGCTCGCGGTCGCCAAGGCCGCCGCCGACTCGGCGGGTCTGTCCCTGTTCCGCTACGTCGGTGGCCCCAACGCCCACGTGCTCCCGGTCCCGATGCTCAACATCCTCAACGGTGGCTCCCACGCGGACTCCAACGTGGACATCCAGGAGTTCATGATCGCGCCGATCGGCGCGCCCACCTTCGCCGAGGCGCTGCGCATCGGCGCCGAGGTCTACCACGCGCTCAAGTCCGTGCTGAAGGAGAAGGGCCTGGCCACCGGCCTCGGTGACGAGGGTGGCTTCGCGCCCAACCTCGAGTCCAACCGTGCCGCCCTCGACCTGATCGCCGAGGCGATCGGCAAGGCCGGCTACGAGCTCGGCAAGGACGTCGTCCTCGCGCTCGACGTGGCCGCCTCGGAGTTCTACCAGGACGGTGCGTACCTCTTCGAGGGCGCGAAGAAGACCGCCGAGGAGATGACCGCCTACTACGAGGAGCTCGTCTCGGCCTACCCGATCGTCTCCATCGAGGACCCCCTCGACGAGGAGGACTGGGACGGCTGGAAGGCGATCACCGACGCCATCGGCTCCAAGACCCAGCTCGTCGGCGACGACCTGTTCGTCACCAACGTCGAGCGCCTCGCCCGGGGCATCGAGGGTGGTCAGGGCAACGCGCTGCTGGTCAAGGTCAACCAGATCGGCACGCTCACCGAGACCCTCGACGCCGTCGACATGGCGCACCGCGCCGGCTTCAAGACGATGATGTCCCACCGCTCCGGCGAGACCGAGGACACCACCATCGCCGACCTCGCCGTCGCCGTCGGCTCCGGCCAGATCAAGACCGGTGCCCCGGCCCGCTCCGAGCGCGTCGCGAAGTACAACCAGCTCCTCCGCATCGAGGACGAGCTCGGCGAGGCCGCCCGCTACGCCGGCGCCTCCGCCTTCCCGCGCTACCAGGCGTAGGTAGTTCCGTACGCCGCCGCGGCCCGTGTCCTCAGGACACGGGCCGCCGCGCGTCTGCCGCCAGGAGGTAGGTCGTGGATGGGAGGATGAGCGACGTGGCAACGCAGGGACCCGGTCAGAGCAAGCGCGTACGCGGTCCTCGGGCCCAACAGGGTCCGGGACGACGGCCGCGCGCCCCGATCCCCGCCCGCCCGGCATCGATCGGCGGGATCGGTGGGATCGACGCACTGCGCAAGCGGCTGCGCCGGCCCAAGCTCACCGGCCGGGCGATGATGATCATCGTCGTGGCCGCGGTGATGGTGATCTCCTACGCCTCCTCGCTGCGCGCCTACATCCAGCAGCGCCACGACATCAACGCGCTCCAGACCGAGATCGCCGAGCGCAAGGAACACATCAAGCAGCTCGAGGAGCAGACCCGTCGCTGGGAGGACCCCGCCTACGTCCAGCAGCAGGCCCGCGAGCGGTTCGGGTTCGTGATGCCGGGCGAGACGGCGTACGTCGCCCTCGACGAGAACGGCGAGCGCATCCAGACCGAGCCGGAGCTCACCGACCCCGGCAAGGTGGGCAGTGCGGAGCAGCCGAAGGCGTGGTGGGACGATGCGTGGGGTTCCGTGCTGCTGGCCGGTGACCCGCCGGAGCAGACAGGAGACGGGCCGGAGTCGGAGATCGACCCGCCCAAGCAGAAGAAAGACTGAAGACATGGCGATCGATCCCAAGGACGTGTCCGCGATCACGGCACAGCTGGGACGCGAGCCACGGGGGATCCACGAGGTCGGGCACCGCTGCCCGTGCTCGCTGCCCGATGTGGTGACCACCGAGCCGCGGCTGCCCAACGGCACCCCGTTCCCGACGACCTTCTACCTCACCTGCCCGCGTGCCGCCTCGAAGATCGGCACCCTCGAGGGCACCCACGTGATGAAGGACATGGAGGCGCGGCTGGCCAGCGACGAGGAGCTCGCCGCCGCCTACGCCAAGGCCCACGAGGCCTATCTCGAGGCGCGCTACGAGCTCGGTGACCCGCCCGAGATCCACGGTATCTCCGCAGGTGGGATGCCCAACCGGGTCAAGTGCCTGCACGTCCTCGCCGGCCAGGCGCTCGCCCAGGGCCCCGGCGTCAACCCGCTCGGCGACGAGGTGCTCGAGCGCCTCGGCGAGTGGTGGAAGTCGGGTCCGTGCGTGGATCTCGAGCTGGAGGACGAGGAGCAGTGACGAAGGTCGCCGCCATCGACTGCGGCACCAACACGATCAAGCTCCTGATCGCGACGGTCACCGCCGACGGCCTGAACGAGGACGTACGCGAGGCCCGCATGGTCCGCCTGGGGCAGGGTGTCGACCGCACCGGCATGTTCGCGGAGGAGGCGCTGCAGCGCGCCTTCGGGGCCATCGATGAGTACGCGGCGCTGATCCGCGAGCACGGTGTCGAGAAGGTGCGCTTCGTGGCCACCTCGGCCACCCGGGACGCCGCCAACGCGGCGACCTTCATCGACGGCGTACGCGCTCGGCTCGGGGTCACGCCCGAGGTCGTCACCGGGGCGGAGGAGGCGGCGCTCTCCTTCGGCGGCGCGGTCCGTAACCTGCGCGGCACCCCGGAGCCGCCGGTGCTCGTGATCGACATCGGCGGCGGGTCGACCGAGCTGATCCTCGGCGACGGGCCGACGCTGGGCGTCGGCGAGGCGGACAGCATGGACATCGGCTCGGTGCGTCTGCACGAGCGTCACCTGCGCTCCGACCCGCCCACGCGGGACGAGATCGAGGACTGCGTACGCGACATCGACGCCCACCTCGACGCCTGTCCCGTCGACCCGGCCACTGCCAACACCGTGGTCGCCGTCGGCGGCACGATGATCCAGCTGACCATGGGGCTGCTCGAGCTGGCTGCGTACGACCGCACCGCCACCGACCATGCCGAGGTCGCGCCCGACGACGTCTACCGCCTCGTCGATCGCCTGCTCGCGATGACCGTCGACGAGCGCCTGGCGCTGCCCTGGATGCACCCCGGCCGAGCCGACGTGATCGCGGCCGGTGGAGTCATCCTCAGCCGGATTCTGAAGCGCTCGCGCGTCGAGTCTCTGCTGGTCTCCGAGTCCGACATCCTCGACGGAATTGCCTGGTCCGTTAGAGACTAGGCATGTCGGGGGACTTGATCTTGTGTTTGACGCCTAGTTTTGGGTTCACCGGCGTACCCATCAAACAGAACCAAATGCTGTCTCTCGGAAGGTCAAGAAGTGAAAAAGCTCATCCTGCTTGCCATCGCCGCCGCTGGTGTCGGCGTGCTGGTCAAGAACAAGTCTGAGCAGCTGAAGGCCGGCGCGAACAAGGTCACCCATGACCCGCGCGTCCAGTCGGCCCTCGCGACCGCCTCGGAGAAGGCGGCGCCCATCAAGGAGAAGGCTGCTCCCTATGCTGAGGCCGCCAAGGCCAAGGCCGGTCCCTACGCCGCCACGGTGAAGGAGAAGGCCGGTCCCTACGCGGAGCAGGCCAAGGAGAAGGTCTCGGCTGCTGCCGGGGTCGCCTCCGACAAGCTGCACCGCAACGGCTCCGTCCCGGAGTCCACCACCCCCACGTCCGCTCCGGAGGCCCCGGAGTCGACCACGGGCTCGTCCTCGAGCAGCGAGTACGGCGGCTACCCGCCGGCTCCGCCGGTTCCGCCGTCACCGTCTGCTCCGCAGGCCGGCGTCACCGGTGACCCGCTCACCGACCCGATCGCCCCGGCGGACCCGTACGCCGCTGAGGTCCCGCCGCCCCCGCCGGCCAACCCCGACAAGGCGTCCTACGACGACCTGGGCGGTGGCGACACCGCGGTCAAGCCCACCTCGGAGGGCACGCCCGAGTTCGCTCCCGAGCCGGTCGACCCTCCCGAGGAGGAGAAGGACAAGTGGTTCCGCGGCTGAGCTGCGGCTGACAGCTCATCTGTCATAGCGGGGCCATCTGCGTCACCCGCGGTCCGCCACTGGCGGGCCGCGGGTGACAATGGTTTGGTGACCATCCACGCCATCACCGTCCTGGGACACGACCGCCCGGGGATCATCGCCGACACCACCGCCCGCCTGGCCGGACTCGGACTCAACATCGAGGACTCGACGATGACCCGGCTCCGCGGCCACTTCGCGATGACGCTGCTCTGCGCGGGCGAGGCGACCACCCAGGCCATCCAGGCCGATCTCGAGCCGATCGCGGCCGACGGCACCCTGACGGTCACGGTCTACGAGCTTCCCGAGGAGCAGGCGCCGGCCGGCGCGGGCCAGCTCTTCGTGCTGTCCGTCCACGGCGGTGACCGCCCGGGCATCGTCTCCACGGTGACCGCCGAGATCGCCGCCGTCGGTGGCAACATCACCGACCTGACCACCCGTCTCTCCGGGGACCTCTATGTCGTCGTCGCCGAGCTCGAGCTGCCGGCGGACGCCGACGTCGCCGTGCTCGAGGCGTCGATCAAGCGGGTCGCCCAGGAGCTCGGCGTCGACGCCACCCTGCGGCCGATCGAGGCCGACGACCTGTGAGCATCAACGAACGAGTCTTGACCTGGACCGAGGCGGAGCTGGGGGTCGAGGGCAAGGTCCTCGAGGTCGTACGCGCCCCCGCGCATGTCCTCTCGGTGCCCGGCAAGGACGTCGACCCCACCGCCCCTGAGACCGTCCAGCTCGCGGCCGACCTGATCGCCACCATGCGGGTCTCGCCCGGCTGCGTCGGCCTGGCCGCCGACCAGGTCGGCGTCTCGGCCCGGGTCTTCTGCGTCGACGTCTCCACCCACGTCAAGACCAGGACCCACCACGGGACGTACGTCCTGTGCAACGCGGAGGTCGTCGAGGCCAGCCGCAACGAGAAGGCGCGCGAGGGCTGCATGTCCGTCCCCGACCTGACCGGCGACGTGAAGCGGGCCTCCCGGCTGAAGGTACGCGGCCGGCTCCCGGTCACCGGCGAGACCGTCGAGATCGTCACCGACGCCTTCGAGGCCCGCTGCCTGCAGCACGAGATCGACCACACCAACGGCCTGCTCTTCATCGACCGCGTCGCCGGCGCCCACGCTCTTCACCAGCGCCAGACGTACTTATGACGCTAAGGTCGGCCGCGCGCCCCGGTATCCCAATCGGCCAGAGGAAGGCGTCTTAAAAACGCTTCAGTGTGGGTTCGAGTCCCACCCGGGGCACTCCCGCGATCCGCGGAACATCAGGGTTGTCCCGGACGTTGAGTGAGACACAGGGCCGGTACGCTGGCCACAGGAGCCGCCACCGTGGCGGAACCTTTCACGTCGCTTTCGAGGAGTGACCCCCAAATGCAGAGCAACAACCCGGTGTTCCGTAGGGCAGAGGGCTTCGGGCAGCCGTCGCAGAACGCCTACGGCAACGCGACTTACGGTGGCAACGGTGCTGCGTACACCGGCTATGGGCAGGACCCGAGCCAGTGGTCCACGGGCGGCCCCCAGGCTCCCTCCGTCGGCGCCCCCATGACGATCGACTCGGTCGTGCAGAAGACCGCGGTCTCGCTCGGACTCGTTGTCCTTGCGGCCATCGCCACGTGGATGCTGACCCCGGACATCACTACGGGCGCCAACCTCGCGCCGTTGTACGCCGCGACTGCGATCGGCTCGATCGGCGGTCTGATCCTCGGTCTCGTCAACAGCTTCAAGCGTGTGGTCAGCCCCGCGCTGGTCCTCATCTATGCCGTGCTCCAGGGGATGCTGCTCGGCGGCATCAGCAAGACCTTCGACGCCATGTTCGGCGGCGGCATCGTCGTGCAGGCCGTGCTCGGCACGTTCGCGGCGTTCGCGGGTGTCCTGGCGGCGTACAAGTTCTTCGACATCAAGGTCGGCAACAAGTTCCGCACCTTCATGATGGCCGCCGGCTTCGGCCTCCTCGGCCTCATCCTTCTCGAGGTCGTCCTCGGTCTCTTCGGTGCGGGCATGGGGCTGTTCGGGATGGGTGCGATGGGCCTGGTGTTCTCCATCGCCGGCCTGGTCTTCGGTGTCTTCAGCCTGATCCTCGACTTCGACTTCGTCGAGCAGGGCGTCGCGAACCAGCTCGAGGAGCGGGAGTCCTGGCGTGCCGCGTTCGCTCTGACGGCGAGCCTGGTCATGATCTACTTCTACCTGCTTCGCATCCTCGCGATCCTGCAGCAGGACTGATCGAGACCCGGATTCTGACGAACAACAACCGCCCCGTGCCTACCAAGGCACGGGGCGGTTTGTTCGTCGTCAGCGCTGGGCGTGGTGGCGCTCGGCCACCGGGGGAGTCTCGTCGGGACGCTCGCCCCGGCGAGGCTCGCGCTGCTCGTTCTCGAAGGAACGGGCGCGGGCCCAGTTGCGGCCGAAGCGGCCACGGGGGCGCGGGGCCGGGTCGATCTCGGTTCCTGGCCGGATGACGGCGCGGAGCGAGGCGGCCGCCAGCGGCATCACCTGCTTGCCGTTGTAGGTCTCCAGGATGGCGTTCTCGTCGCCGACGAGGCCGAGCACCGAGAGCGTCGGGGGCACCAGCACCTCGCCGAGGGCGTGGTAGCCGGCGGCGGAGGGGTGGAACTGGTCGGCGCCGAACCAGAACGCCGGGGTCGCCTTGAAGGCCGGGCCGAGGACGTCGCCCAGGGACACCGTGTGGCCACCGGCGCGGATGACGTGGAAGATCTGGCCGGCGGCGATACGGATCGACCAGGCCCGCATGATCGACCGCAGCGGCGGCAGGATCGGGGTGGCGGTGCTGAGGTCGGGGACGGTGCCGACGAGCACGGTCACCCCGGCCTCCTGGAGCCGGATGACGGCCTGGGCGAGGTGGCTCACCGCAACCCGCGGGCGCACCCGACGGATCACGTCGTTGGAGCCGACCAGGATGACCGCGATGTCGGCGTCGGCGGCGATCGCCTTCTCGACCTGCGGGTGCAGGTCGGAGGACTTGGCACCGATCTCGGAGAGGTCGTGCAGGCGCACCGGCCGGTGTGCCTTCTCGGAGACGCCGGAGGCGAGGACGGCGCCGGGCGTGTCCTCGACCTCGGTCATCCCGTAGCCCGCGGCGCTCGAGTCGCCGAGCAGCGCAATGCTGATCGGTCGCCCCGGTTGCCGTGCTCCGTACCACCCGGTCGGGGAGGGTGCCACCGGCATCTTGACCTGATGCGTCGCTTTGACGGCAAGCGCCGCTTCCGCGACGAGGACCCCGGCGAACGCGGCCGTCGCGGCCAGAACACCCCCGCCGGCGTACGCGGTCTTGCGTGCCAGACTCTTCTTCGCCACGGGGACCACTCTAAAGTCTTCGGCCCATTACCGGGCACTCAGTATCGGGATATAGGGGATCTCACCTAGTGGACATACGCTGTCGGCATGGAGTACGTGGACTCGCTTCTCGACCTTATTGGCAACACTCCGCTCGTGCGGCTGGAGCGTGCGTTGGACGGCGCCGGGGCGTCCGAACCCGGTGCTGGACCGCTGGTTCTGGCCAAGGTGGAATACCTCAACCCGGGCGGTTCCGTGAAGGACCGCATCGCCACCCGGATGATCGAGGCGGCCGAGGCGTCCGGTGAGCTCAAGCCGGGTGGGACGATCGTGGAGCCCACCTCCGGCAACACCGGTGTCGGCCTGGCGATGGTGGCCCAGCAGAAGGGTTACAAGTGCATCTTCGTCTGCCCCGACAAGGTCAGCGAGGACAAGCGCAACGTGCTCAAGGCCTACGGCGCCGAGGTCGTCGTCGCGCCCACGGCCGTGCCGCCGGAGCACCCCGACTCCTATTACAACGTCAGCGACCGGCTCGCCTCGCAGCCCGGGGCCTGGAAGCCGAACCAGTACGCCAACCCCAACAACCCGCGCTCCCACTACGAGGAGACCGGCCCCGAGATCTGGCGCCAGACGGAGGGGAAGATCACCCACTTCGTGGCCGGTGTCGGCACCGGCGGCACGATCTCCGGGATCGGCCGCTACCTCAAGGAGCAGAACCCCGACGTCCAGGTGATCGGTGCCGACCCTGCCGGGAGCGTCTACTCCGGTGGCAGCGGGCGGCCCTACCTGGTCGAGGGCGTGGGTGAGGACTTCTGGCCGGAGACGTACGACCGCGATGTCGCCGACCGGATCATCGAGGTCTCCGACGCCGACTCCTTCGCCTACACCCGCAGGCTCGCCCGCGAGGAGCAGCTGCTCGTCGGCGGCAGCGCCGGCATGGCTGCGTACGCCGCCAAGCAGCTCGCCGCGGAGCTGGCCGGCACGCCGGAGGGCGAGAACGCCGTGATCGTCGTGCTGCTGCCCGACTCCGGGCGCGGCTACCTGACCAAGGTGTTCAACGACGAGTGGCTGGCGCAGTACGGCTTCGCGACCGGCGAGGCCGCCAAGCAGACCGTCGGCGACGTGCTGCGCGGCAAGTCCGGCCGGCTGCCCGACCTGGTCCACACCCACCCCGGCGAGACGATCGCCGAGGCGGTGCACATCCTGCAGGAGTACGGCGTCTCGCAGATGCCCGTCGTCCGCGCCGAGCCGCCGATCGTGGCCGCCGAGGTCGCGGGCTCGGTCTCGGAGCGCACCCTGCTGGAGGCGCTGTTCACCGGCAAGGCCAAGCTCACCGACTCCGTCGAGGAGCACATGTCCCCGCCGCTGCCTTCGATCGGCTCCGGTGCCGACGCGCACGACGCCGCCCACACCCTGGGCTCCTCCGACGCGCTGCTGGTGCACGAGGACGGCAAGCCCGTCGGTGTCCTCACCCGCCAGGACCTGCTCTTCTTCCTGACCAGCTCCTGAGCCCGAGTAGCGGTGGGGGACCGCGTACGTCATGATTCGTCGTCATGATGGCGAACCCCCACCGCCGAAGCGGAGCCCGAGGCATCTATCGCGGCCGAAGCGGAGCCCGAGGCAGCTCTGGGCGCCTTGTAGCGATTGCTGCGGCTTCTGTGCTCTTCCTGTTCTCGCTGACCGCGTGTGGTGGTGGCGAGGGCAGCGGTGGTGGCGGGGCTGATCGGCCGAGCGTCGAGGACATCCAGGGCCAGATCGCCAAGAGCAGCGGCGACCAGGTGACCGAGAAGCAGGCCGTGTGCCTGGCGAAGACCTACTACGAGTCGGACCTCTCCGACGAGGCGGTACGCCTTCTGGTCGAGGCCGAGGACGTCTCCAAGATCAGCCCGGAGGATCTCTCGGAGGCGGACCAGAAGGCCAGCAAGGAGCTCTACGAGCCGCTGGTGAAGTGCCTGTCGCCGGCTGAGTAGTCGCCGTTCGGCGCCGGCCGGAGCCAGGTGTCGGCCACCCGGGCGAGGTCCTCGCGACCCGAGACCCCGGTCTTGCGGCTGATGTTGTGCAGGTGGGTCTCGACGGTGCGGGTGCTCATCTCCAGGTCCGCGGCCAGCGAGGCGGTCGTGGGTCCCTCCGGGAGCAGCCGCAGCACCTCGCTCTCGCGTCCGGAGAGCCCGATGTGGGTGGCCGCGCGACGGAACATGCCGGCTCGGCTACCGGAGATCTCGGAGCGCTCCCAGGCGGTGTCGAGGGTCTCGGCGGCGCCGGCCAGGTCGCCGGCCTCGCGCTGCAGGATCGCCAGCGAGATCGCGGCCCTGGTCACGAACACGAGAGCCCCGGCATCGGCGAGCTTCACGATCGCCTCGCGGAGGCCGTCGACGTCGCCGGCCGCGGTGGTCGCGGCGTACGCTCCCATGCCCTGCAGCAGCGGGCTCTCGGTGCCGGCCGCCAGGCTGGCGGCCCGGGTGATGTGCTTGTTCTCGTTGGCGCCGCGCTCGACCGCCTCGACGGCGAGGAAGATGCCGCCGGTGATGTAGCCGGCGTCCAGGCGCTGGCCGACGAGCTCGCACAGCTCCTTGAGTCTGGGCATCCGGCCGCTCGCCGGCGCCATGATGCTGGCCACCATCCCGGGCCAGGGGCCGAAGGCGACCTTCGCGCCGCCGATCTGGGAGGCGAGGCTGCGGGCGTACTCCGGGCGGCCCTGCGCCATCGCGATCTCGGCGCCGAGGGTCAGGATGCCGGTGTGGGCGACGTCGCGGTAGGCCGCGACGCTGGAGGAGGAGAGGCTCTGGAAGGCCGCCTGGCTCGCCTCGGTCAGCCGTCCGGCGATGCTCAGACCGAGGACGCAGAGATAGGCGTGGGCCTGGATGAGCATGGCGCTCGAGCTCTGGTTGGCCGCCTCGAGCTGCTCGCGGGCGAAGTCGATGCCGCGCTCGAGGTCGCCGCCCAGCATGTCGGCGAGCCCGACGAGGAAGGCGTGCAGACCGGCGGGCAGCGGGTTCTCCGGGCGCTGGCTCTCCAGCAGGTTGCGCGCCTGCTCGACCATCCCGGCGGCGAGGAGGCGCTCGGCGGCGACGACGCCGAGCATCTCGGGGCCGACCGTGTCGCGCGGGTCGGGCTCGACCGTGGGCACCTCGGGGACGTACTCCGTCTGGAACTGCAGGTGGGCGCGGGAGGCCTCGAGGGTCGCGGCGAAGGTGGGCAGCCGCTTCAGCCCGTCGTCGAGCACGGCCTTGGCGGCGTTGAGGTCGCCGAGCTCGACCGCCTTCCAGGTGGCGAACCAGGCCAGCATCCAGGCCGACTCCTGGGTGTCGGTCAGGGGCGTACGCCGCTCGACCTCCTCGATCTGATCGCTGGGCGCCGCGGTGTTGCGGAGCGCCACGAGCAGCGGCAGCGCCGTCTCGGGCGAGGGCATCTCGGTCCAGGAGCGGCGCGCACGGGTGACCTCGTCGGCCATCTGGCGCAGCGAGCGCTGGTGGAGCAGAGCTGCGTCGGCGCCGCGGGGCCGGTGGGTGGTGTAGTCGAGGAGCGGTTGTTCGGTGGCCAGGTGGTTGCGCGCGATCACCAGCCCGAACGCCGAGCCCTCGGTGATCAGGTAGTCGCCGATGAGCGGCGGGTAGAGGCCGACGACGCCGCTACCGGGGCCGTCCTCGCTGTGCCGTGCCAGGCCGTGGGCGAAGAGCGCGTCGAGCACGGTGCGCTCGATCATCTTCTCGGCCTCGTCCAGCGGCACCGGACCTGTCACCGCGAGGGCGGTCGCGCCGTCCCAGGCGTCCTGGTCGAGCCCGGCGACCAGCGGCTCGACGGCCGAGGCGAGCTCAGGAGCCCAGCCCGTACGCCGCGGCAGCCGCCACAGTCCGTCGAGCTGCTCCAGCACCCCTGCCCGCGGCCCGACGGTGGCGATCGCGCGGACCAGACCGAGCAGGCCGCCGGTCGCCATCGCGATCCGGGCCAGCGACCCGGCCTCCACCGGGCCGCCGAGGATCCCGCGGCACACCTCGTGCACCTCGTCGACCTCGAGCGCGGGGGAGCGGACCTGGACCGAGGGCGCGATGCCGAGCATCAGCGTGTTCTCGGCGACGGGGTGCTGGTGGCGGCTGCTGGTCACGGCCAGGAGGCGTCGTTGGCGGTGGATGTTGCGCAGGGCGCCGACCGAGTAGGTGTCGAGCGCGTCGGCGTCGTCGATCACCAGGACGGTGCCGTTGCCGAGCTGCTTGCTCAGCGCAGTCGTCATCTCGCCGATGGTGCGACGTGGGCCGGTGGGTGTCGCGCTGCCGATGCCGGCGGCGGTCAGCGCGGCGAACGGCTCGTTCTGCCAGGCGCGGTGACCGCTGATCTGCAGCACGGACCGGCCTTCGTCCTCGAGCCGGTGGGCGACCAGGGAGCAGAGCTCGCTACGTCCGGATCCGCGAGGCCCCACCAGGTGGACGCTCAGGCCCGCGCCGACGTAGTCGATGACCTCGTCGACCACCCGCGCGAGGACACCTTCGCGATCCGACATGCTCACCCCCTACCTCAAGGTACATCCAAATGCATACCGGATTTTCTGTGGGGACGCTGTATCGCCCGCGTATTACGTCTACTGATACGCAGGTTACCTGTTTACAGTACGTAAACAGTCCGTCCGCGACCGCAACCTCTGGGCGCAGATGATGAGATAGTGATCTCACGGGCTGAGGTTCTCCTCGGCCTGCACCACTGAGTGACACCAGGGTGCCGCATCAGCTCCCCCATCTGTATGCGGCCCTGGTGGCACGAAGACCTACGGAGCCCGGCCGTCCCGGACTCGAGGTCGCGATCATCCCCCCGCGGTCGTGACCTCGAGCCCAGGGCGGCCGGGTTCTTTGGCGTTGGCGAGCGTGAACGGTGGCGTGGTTCACAAGGGACGTAAGCCACGACACAAGGGACGTATGCCTAGGGGAGGGGGTGGTGTGGCCGGTGTTGCGGCAGTGACATAGTGACTGGCGTGGACAGCGTCCTGGAGTTAGCCAGGTGGCAGTTCGGCATCGTGACCGTCTACCACTTCCTGTTCGTCCCGCTCACGGTGGGACTCACCATGCTCGTCGCCGTGCTGGAGACGATCTGGCTGCGTACGAAGAACCCTGAGTGGCTTCGGCTGACCAAGTTCTTCGCGAAGCTCTTCCTGATCAACTTCGCGCTCGGTGTGGTCACCGGGATCGTGCAGGAGTTCCAGTTCGGGATGACCTGGTCGGACTACTCCCGCTTCGTCGGGGACGTCTTCGGGGCCCCGCTGGCGATCGAGGCGCTGCTCGCCTTCTTCCTGGAGTCGACCTTCCTCGGCCTGTGGATCTTCGGCTGGGACAAGCTGCCGCGAGCGTTGCACAACGCGTGCATGTGGATCGTCCACCTCGGCACGCTGGCGTCGTCGTGGTTCATCCTGGCGGCCAACTCCTGGATGCAGCACCCGGTCGGCTACAAGTTCAACGAGGTCACCGGCCGCGCCGAGCTCACCGACTTCTGGGCGGTGATGTTCAACAAGGTGCAGCTGGGCACGTTCCCGCACGTCATCCTCGCCGCCTACCTGACCTCGGCCGCCTTCATGCTCGGCATCCTGGGCTGGCTCTACCTGCGCCGGCCGGGACGTGACGGGTCCGAGCGGCCGATGTACCGGCGCGGGATGGTGCTGGCGGCCTGGGTCATGGTCTTCTCCGGCATCGGCGTGGCGGTCTCGGGCGACATCCAGGGCAAGATCATGACCGAGGTGCAGCCGATGAAGATGGCGGCGGCGGAGGCGCTGTGGGAGACCTCCGACTCGTGCGCGCCGTTCTCGATCCTGACCATCGGCACCCGCGACGGGAAGCACGAGAAGTGGGCGCTCGAGGTGCCCTGCGTGCTCTCCTTCCTCGGCACCGGCACCTTCGACGGCAGGGTCGAGGGCATCTACGACCTGCAGGAGAAGTATCGGGAGACGTACGGCTCGACGCCGGGCGCGACCTACTACTCACCGGGCGACTACACCCCCAACATCCCGGTGACCTATTGGACCTTCCGCTGGATGATGGGCCTGGGCGTCGTCGGTGGCCTCATCGGGCTGGCGGTGCTGTGGTTCACCCGCCGAGGACGTACGCCGACAGGGCTGGTCGGGCGCTTCCTGCCCGCGCTGGCGATCTCGGCCCCGGTGATGGTGCTGCTGGGCAACTCGATGGGCTGGATCTTCACCGAGATGGGGCGTCAGCCATGGGTGGTCTTCGGGGTGCTGACGACCGCCAACGGCGTCTCGCCGGGCGTCGAGCCCTGGGAGGTGTGGATGTCGCTCCTCGGGTTCACCGCGCTCTACGCGGTTCTCGCCGTGGTCGAGGTCGGGCTGCTCATCAAGTATGTGAAGAAGGCTCCAGACCCGTTCGTGGAGCCACCCGACCCCTCCCTGCGCGGCTCCGACTCGGATGCCGACGAGCCGATGAACTTCGCGTACTGAGGAGCCTGCGATGGAACTCACGACTGTTTGGTTCTGCCTCATCGGCGCCATGTGGATCGGCTACTTCGTCCTGGAGGGCTTCGACTTCGGCGTCGGGATGCTGCTTCCGGTGCTGGCCCGCGACGACCGTGAGCGACGGGTCATGATCAACACGATCGGCCCGGTCTGGGACGGTAACGAGGTCTGGCTGATCACTGCGGGCGCAGCGACGTTCGCGGCGTTCCCGGAGTGGTACGCCACCCTGTTCTCCGGTTTCTACCTGCCGCTCTTCGTCATCCTGATCGCCCTGATCGTGCGTGGCGTCGCCTTCGAGTATCGCCACCAGCGGCCATCTGTCACCTGGGCCGGCTGGTGGGATCGCGCGGTGATCTTCGGCTCCTACGTCCCCGCGTTCTTGTGGGGTGTGGCCTTCGCCAACATCGTGCGCGGGGTGCCGATCGACGCCGACTTCGAGTTCACCGGGACGGTGCTGACGCTGCTGAACCCGTTCGGCATCCTCGGCGGACTCGTCACGCTGTCGCTCTTCGTGACCCACGGTGCGCTGTTCATCGCCCTCAAGACCGACGGCGAGATCCGTGGCCGGGCTCGTGCGCTGGCGCTCAAGGTCGGGGTCGTCGCGGCCGTGCTCGCCGTGGTGTTCCTGGTCTGGACGCAGGGCCTGACCGGCAATCTCGGCACCGCGATCCTCTTCGTCGTGGCTGCGCTCGCGCTCGTGGCCGGGCTGGCTGCTGCGTACGTCGGTCGTGAGGGGTTCGCCTTCGCCGGCACCTTCCTTGCGATCGGGCTTGCCGTGGCCGGGCTCTTCGTCGGGCTCTTCCCCGACGTGATGCCCTCGACCACCGACGTCGCCAACTCGCTGACGACGACGAACGCCGCGGCGACGCCCTACACGCTGAAGCTGATGACCATCACTGCCGCAGTGTTCGCGCCGCTCGTGCTCGGTTACCAGGCCTGGACCTACTGGGTCTTCCGCAAGCGGATCTCGATCCACCACATCCCCGCTGCTCATTGACATGCGTCCGAACGACCCGCGACTGCGAGCCCAGCTGTCGGTAGCCCGGCGGCCGCTCGCCGTCGTGGTGGCCGCCGGGGTGCTGGGTGCGGTGCTGCTGATCGCCCAGACGTACGCCGTCACCGGACTGCTCATCTCCGCGATCCGCGACACCGGGTCGGTGAGCGGCTGGGCCTTGGCGGTCGTGGCCGTCTTCGCCGGGCGCGCCGTCGTCGGGGTGGTCTCCGACGTGGCCGGTGCCCGGGCTGCAGGTGTCGTCGGGGCGGACCTGCGACGCCGGGTGGTCGGCGCGATCCTGCGCGGTCGGTCGGAGAGCTCGGGCTCGCTCTCGGCGCTCGCCACCCGCGGGGTCTCGGCGGCCGAGCCATACCTGACCCGCTATGTGCCGGCGCTGGTGCTGGCGTGCGTGCTGCCGGTCATGGTGCTCGCGGTGATCGTCTGGACCGACCCGCTCAGCGGTCTGATCGTGGGGCTCACGCTGCCGCTGATCCCGATCTTCGGGGTGCTGGTCGGGCTGGCCACGCGTGACCAGGCCGCCAGCCAGTGGCGGGCGATGTCGGCCCTGGCCGGTCACTTCCTCGACGTGATGAAGGGTCTGCCGACCCTGGTCGCCTTCCGTCGCGCCACGGCCCAGTCCCGCGTCATCGCCTCGATCACCGACCGCTACCGCCGCCGCACCCTCGAGACCCTGAGGATCGCGTTCGCCTCCTCGGCCGTGCTCGAGCTCGTCGCGACCATCTCGGTCGCCCTGGTGGCCGTGATCATCGGGGTCCGGCTCGCCGCCGGCTCGGTCGACCTGCAGACGGCTCTCGTGGTCCTGCTGCTCGCCCCCGAGGCCTACTGGCCGCTGCGTCGCGTCGGCACCGAGTTCCACGCGGCCGCCGAAGGTACGGCGACTCTCGAGGCCACCGCGGACCTCTCCCGAGACGTCACCCGCGTCGGCCGAGACGTCACCGACTGCCACCTCGACCGACCGGAGCGACGCCTCGGCATGTCTCTCGACGGGGTGGGACTGACCTATCCGGGGCGCGAGCGGCCGGCGCTGGCGCCGGTTTCCGCGACGGTCCCCGCTCGGGGGATCACCGCGATCGTCGGCCCGAGCGGTTGCGGTAAGTCCACGCTGCTGGCGACGATCGCGGGCCTCCACGAGACGTACGCGGGCTCGGTGGAGCTGGACGGACAGACGCCGGCCGGGGGCGACGAGTGGCGACGGCGGTTCGCCTACCTGCCGCAGCGCCCGGTGTTCGTCAGCGGGACGATCGCCGACAACCTGCGGCTTGGGGCGCCCGAGGCGACCGAGAGCGACCTGTGGCGCGTACTCAAGCGGGTCGCCCTCGCCGACAGGATCGCTGACCTCCCCGGCGGTCTCGGTGCCGACCTGGCCGAGGACGGCCGCTCCCTCTCGGCGGGCGAGCGAGCCCGGCTGGCGCTGGCCCGCGTCGTACTCTCCGGTCGTTCCTGGATCCTCCTCGACGAGCCGACCGCCCACCTCGACCCCGACACCGAGCGCATCATCGCCGACACCGTCACCGACCTCGCCCGCGAGCGCGCCGTCGTCCTCGTCGCCCACCGCGAGGCGCTGATCGACATCGCCGACCAGGTCATCACCCTCTCCGCCGAAACCCCGCCCGCCGAGACGGTAGAAGCGGCGGCCGAGACTGCAGAAATGGCGGACGAAAGTGGAGTTTCGGCGCCCACAACTACCGATTCGCCCGCCACAGCTCACGATTCGACTGCCACAAGTGAGGGCTCGGCGCGGAGGGCGCTGTGGGGGTCGGCGGTGGTCGGCGGGCTGAGCTGGGCGTCGGGAGTGGCGCTGACGGCGCTGGCGGGGTGGCTGATCATCAAGGCCTCCTACCATCCGGTGATCCTGACGCTGGTGGCTGCGATGGTGGGGGTGCGTACGTTCGGGATCGCGCGGCCGGTGCTGCGCTACCTGGAGCGGTTGTGGTCGCACGACAGTGCGCTGCGGCTGCTGGCCAGGCGGCGGGTGCAGATCTACGACGCGCTGGTGCCGTTGGTGCCGGGTGCGTTGCCCGGCCGCCGGGGCGATGTGCTGGCGAGCGTCGTCGACGACGTCGACGCGGTGCTCGACGAGGAGCTGCGGGTGCGGCTGCCTTTCCGGGAGTACGCCGTCGTGGCTGCCCTCGCGGTGCTGGCGACCACGCTCATCGACCCGGTCGCCGGGGCCTTCACCATGGCCACGGTGCTGGCGGCGGGCGCCGCCTTCGGGATCGCGTACGCCGGAGCAGCACGCGCCGAGAACATATCGGTCGCGGTGCGGGCGAGGGTGTCCGAGCAGGTGGTCGAGGCGACCCAGACGGCGACCGAACGCCGGATGTGGCAGGCGAGCGAGCCCGTGCTCGACACCCTCGACGACCTGGCCGGCGCAGCCACCAGGGCGACCACGACAGCGGCGTCGGCCTCGTCGCTCGCAAAGGCCATCGTGCTGGTGACCGCCGGCGCGGCGGTTGCCGCGACCGCCGCCTACACCACCGTCGGCGACGGCCCGATGCTCGCTCTGCTCACCCTGGTCCCGCTGGCGCTGGCCGAGCCCGCCGCGACGCTCGCCGACGCCGGTGCCGCCAGGGCACGCACTCGTGCCGCGCAGCGCCGCCTCGACGACCTCACCAGCCGCCCGCCGGCAGTCAGCGCCCCGGACCACCCCGAGCGGCCCACCCACGACACCACTATCACGATCACCGGCGTCACCGCTCGCCCGGGCGACGGCCCGAGCGTCGAGATCCCCGATCTGCACGTCGAGCCGGGCGCGCGGATCGGCATCGTCGGCCCGTCCGGCTCCGGCAAGAGCACCCTGGCCGCGCTGCTGCTGCGCTTCCTCGACCCGGACACCGGCACCATCAGCCTCGGCGGCCGGTCGATGGGTGACCTGGACCCACCGGACGTACGGAAGATCGTGGGTCTCGTCGACGACGACCCGCACGTCTTCGCCTCGAGCCTCGTCGAGAACGTCCGCCTGGCCAGGCCCGGAGCCACCGACGACGAGGTCGAGCAGGCGATCCGGCGCGCACACCTCGGTGACTGGCTCGACGCCCTCCCCGCAGGGATGCAGACCAGGCTCGGCGACGGTGCCGCCGAGGTCTCCGGCGGCGAGCGGGCCAGGCTGGCGGTGGCGAGGTCCCTGCTGGCAGGGCACAAGGTCCTGGTTCTGGATGAACCTTTGGCTCATCTCGACACCGCGACCGCCGCGTCGCTGGCGCGTGAAGTGCTCGCGCGGGAGGATGGCTCGACGGCTGGCGCAGAGCCTGGTCCGCATGGCGGCACGAAAACCGTATTGTGGATGACTCACACATCGACCGGACTGGGGCTGACCGATACCGTGGTCTCCCTTCAACGAATGGGGGAAGTGAGACGGTGTTGACCGAGACAAGGACGATCCGGGTCTACCTGCTCGACGACCACGAGGTCGTGCGCCAAGGGTTGACGACACTGCTCGACAGTCATGACGACATCGCCGTCGTCGGCCAGGGTGGCACCACCGCCCAGGCACGCGAGGACATCGACCGCCTCCAGCCGGACGTGTGCGTGCTCGACGCCCGCCTGCCCGACGGCTCGGGGATCGAGGTGTGCCGCGAGGTCCGTGCGGCCTACCCGGAGATGCTCGCGCTCATCCTGACCTCCTATGACGACGACGAGGCGCTCTTCTCGGCGATCATGGCCGGGGCCAAGGGCTACGTCCTCAAGGACATTCGCGGCAACGACCTGGTCGAGGCGATCCGCACCGTCTCCGGTGGCGGCTCCCTGCTCGACCCGCTGATGACCGCGAAGGTCATGGAGAAGATGCGCAACCCCGATGGCGAGTCGCCGCAGATGCAGGCGCTCACGCCCCAGGAGAAGCGTCTGCTGGCGCTCATCGGCGAGGGCCTGACCAACCGCGAGATCGCCGGCCGGATGTTCCTGGCCGAGAAGACGGTGAAGAACTACGTCTCCAGCATCCTGGCCAAGCTCGGCGTGCAGCGACGCACCCAGGCCGCGCTGATGGCCAAGGAGCTGCTCCACCCCCGCAAGGGAAACTGAGTCAGACCCCAGCGGTGATCGGCACCTGCCAGACGAGCTCGGTGCCGCTGGGTGAGCGCGGGCCGATCTCGAGCTGACCGCCGAGCTGGACCGCGCGACAGCGGGCGTTCTTCAGCCCGCTCTCCTCGGCCTCGTCGGGGACGCCGCTGCCGTCGTCGCGTACGACCAGCTTGATCTCGTCGTCCTGAAGGGTCAGCTCGATCTGAGCGCTGTGGGCCTGGGCGTGCCGGGCGAGGTTGGAGACCGCCTCGCGCAGGACCGGCAGCAGGTGGTTGCGGACCGAGTCGGGCACCGCGGTGTCGACGGGCCCGGTGATCTTGATCTCCGGGGTGAAGTCCATGACGCCCGCGTACTCCCGGACGACCCCGCGCACCTGCGCCCGCAGCGAGGAGGGATCGTGGTTGCTGAGGTCGAAGATGGACCCGCGGATGTCCTTGATCGTCTGGTCCAGTGCGTCGACCTGCTCCGAGAGCCGCTGGGGCAGGTCCTCGACCCGCTGCGGGTTCCGGCCCAGGGCCTCGAGCTGGATGCCGATGGCGAAGAGGCGCTGGATGACCACGTCGTGCAGGTCACGGGCGATCCGGTCGCGGTCGGTGATGACGGCGAGGTCGGCCCGGTCCTCGACCGCGCGGAGGCGGTCCAGGGCGAGGGCGGCCTGGCCGGCGAAGCCGAAGAAGAGCTCGCGCTCGTGCTCGTCGTGGGCGGCGCTGGCCTTGTCGTAGATCGCCAGCAGCGCGCCGCGGCCGGCGAGCGTGGACCGCACCGGGGCGACCACGACATGGAGCCCGTCGACCTCGAGGTCGAGTGGCTCGACGATGCGGCGGTCGATCAGGTGCGGGACCTTCTCGGTGACTGCCCGGACCCGTTCCTCCTGACCGGGCGCGGCAGCGACTCCGGAGACGATGCCGTGCTCGATGCGGGTGCCGGCGCCGACCCCGATCGCGCGCATCAGCGGCAGCGCGGTCTCGCACATCCGCTCGAGCGCGACCAAGTGGTCCAGCGGCGGCGTCAGGGCGCGGCTGAGCTCGGCGCTCGCCTCGAGCCACCTGCGGCGCTGCTCGCTGAGCTCCAGCTCGCGCACCTTGTCGATCTGGGCGCCGGCCGCGCGGGCCAGGGCGACGACGAGCTGCTCGTCGTGGCTGGTGAACTCGGCACCGCCGACCTTCTCCGACAGCAGCAGGTGGCCGAAGTCGCGGTCACCGATGCGCAGCGGCACCTCGATGAACTTGCGCTTGCCGGGGTCGCCGGTACGCAGCGCGTGGCTGCCGCCGCCATCATGCGTGCGAGGTGAGACCAGCAGGAGCGGCTCGGGAGCGGTGATTCCGCGGGGCCGGGTCGTCGAAGCCGGCTCATCGTCGTCGCCGTCGTCATCGACGCGAGCCCGGCGGCCCCGGCTCTTGCCCACGACCTGCAGCGTCGGCTCCTGCTGGTGCCCGTAGGTGATCAGGTCCTGCAGGTCGCCGTCGGGGCTGAGGACGCCGAGGGCGCCGTAGCTCGCCCCGGTCAGCTCGCAGGCGGAGCGGGTGATTCTCTCCAGCATGGCGCTCAGGTCGAGCTCGCTCGACATCGCGATGACCGCGTCCAAGAGCGAGCGCGCCGATGGCTCCAGACCGGTCAGGTCCTCGGTCGCGTCAGTGGTCACTTGTCAGAGTCTGTCGTGCTGGACCCGGTCGCGTCCACATATCGGCAACAGTTTCTCCACTGTCTTCCTCAAACTCACGTGGATGCTTGCGTTTGGTCACCGACTCGCGATCTCCCCGTCGACGTAGAGCCACCGTCCGGCACGCACCTCGAACCGGCTGTGCTCGGCGAGCACCCCGTCGCCCGACGGCGCCTGGTAGGACGCCCGGAACGCCACCCAGCCGTGGGTGTCGTCATCGAGCCCGGAGCCCTCGATCTCCAGCCCCGTCCACGTCAGTCGCGAGTCGGGTGCGGCCACGCCCAGGTCGTCGGGGCGGGTCCCCGGATGCCAGGTGCGGAAGATGTAGTCCCAGTCCCCGAGGGCGTACGCCGCGTAGCGGCTGCGCATCAGCTCCTCCGGAGTCTCGGCCAGGGCGCCGCCGCGGTGCAGCCGGTGGCAGCACATCGCATAGCGTCGCCCGCTGCCGCACGGGCACTCCTGGGGCAGGGGCGAACCGGTGGCGGTGCGGCCGAAGGGAGACATGCGCCCCATTGTGTACCGGAAAGGGCGCATTCTCGTCGTAGGCCCGGAGCGCCCCGTCTATTGTGTGGGGGTGGCTCTCAGGCGCGATCGGCTCGGGACGGCGGGGGTGCATCGGTGACGGATGTGAGCATCTGTCTGCTAGGCCCCCTGATCGTCACGCGCGCAGGCGAGCCCGTGGAGGTCCCGGGACGTCGCCCGCGTACCTTGCTGTCGTTGCTGGCCCTGGAGGCCGGCACCCCGGTGTCCGCCGACCTGCTCGCCGACCGGATCTGGGGCGAGGAGCTCCCCGACAACCCGCGCGGCAGCCTGCACACCTACATCGGCAGGCTGCGTCGGGTGCTCGGCAAGGAGGTCGTACGCCGCGCCGCCGGCGGCTACATCCTCGACCTGCCGCGATCGTCGGTGGACGCGCTCACCTTCATCGACCTGCTCGACGCGGCGGAGGGCCCGGAGGCCTACGACCGGCTCGAGCAGGCCATCGCGCTGTGGCGCGCCGAGCCGTTCGACGAGCCGTCCGGGGACTCGCTGGCCGAGCGCACCCGTCCGTGGCTGGTCGACCGCTATCTGGCCGCACTGGAGCATCGTGCTGCCCTCGACATCGCCGCCGGCCGGGCCGCGAAGGCGGTCGCTGACGTGCGCCGGGTGGTGGGCGACCATCCGCTGCGCGAGTCCCTGTGGGTGGTGCTCCTGGACGCGCTGGAGGCGGCGGGGCGTACGGCCGAGGCGTTGGAGGCCTATGAGGAGGTCCGGGCGCGGCTGGCCGACGAGCTCGGCGCCGACCCGGGCGCGGAGCTGCGTTCCACCTTCACCCGGCTGCTGACCGGCTCCTCGCCGGCACCGGAGGTCGACGCCTCCCATGGCCGGGCGACCGTGCCCGCGCAGCGCGTCTCGGAGGAGGACATGGTCCCGAGACAGCTCCCGGCCGACATCCCCAGCTTCTCCGGGCGTGAGGCCGAGCTCCGCCTGCTCGACGCGGTGACCATCTCCCACGACGCCGGCTGGCCGAGCGTCGTCGCCGTGCACGGCATCGGCGCGGTGGGCAAGACCGCGTTCGCGGTGCACTGGGCCCGGGCCCGGACCGAGCACTTCCCCGACGGTCAGCTCTTCATCGACCTGCGCGGCTTCGGCCCGGGCGAGCCGCTCTCGCACGCCCAGGCGCTCACGACCCTGCTCATCGGGCTCGGCGTCGACGCCGCCTCGGTGCCGGCCGAGGTGGACGCGGCGTCGGCCCTGCTGCGTACGACACTCGCGCAGCGACGCATGCTCCTGCTGCTCGACAACGCTCGCGACTCCACCCAGGTGCGGCCCCTGCTGCCGGGTGGTGACTCGCTGGTGCTGGTGACCAGCCGGAGCCAGCTGCGTGGCCTGGCCACCCGCGAGGGTGCCCGCCGGCTCGCACTGGACACGCTCGCCCCGGCGGAGTCGGCCGCCTTCCTGCGGCAGCGGCTCATCGACCGGACGGCCGACGAGGCGGACATCCGCGCCCTGGCGGACAGGTGTGGACACCTTCCGCTGGCTCTCGCCGTCGCGGCCGAGCGCTGCAGCCGCTACCCCGATCTCCCGCTGACCGACCTGATCGCCGAGCTGGACGGCGAGACCAGCCGGCTGGCGGCTCTGGAGGCACCGCTCGACCCCATCTCCGACCTGCGCGCGGTCTTCTCCTGGTCCTACGACTCCCTCGACGAGGAGTCGCGGCGTGCCTTCCGCCTCCTCGGCCTCCGCCCGGGTCATGAGATCGGGATGCCCGCGATGGCGGCGCTCTTCGCCGTCGACATCGCCGCCGCCCGGCGTCTGGTCGACAAGCTGGTCGACGCCAACCTCGTCCGCGAGCACCGCCCTGGACGCTTCGTGCTCCACGACCTCATCCGCGACTACGCCCTGGAGATGGGCTCCGAGAAGGAGTCCGGCGAGGCGCTGCTGCGCCTGGTGAGCTGGTACACCCACTCCCTGGTCGCGGCCTCCGAGGCCGACGGCCGGTCCTTCCGGCTGATGAGCCTCGACCCCGTCGTGGACGGGGTGACGCCGCTGAGCTTCGCCACCTCGCAGCAGGCCCGCGCCTGGGGTGACCGGGAGTGGCCGACCATGGGCAGTGCCGTCCGCCTCGCCGTGCGCGCGGGACTGCTGGGCCCTGCGTATCAGCTGGTCAACAAGATGTTCAGCCTGTCGATGCGGCACCCACCCGCCGAGACCGTTCCCCTCCAGGAGCTCGGCCTCGACGCCGCCCTCCGCGCCGGTCAGCACATCGACGCGGCCTACATCCGCAACCAGTTCGGGATCAGCCGGGCGCGGGTCGGCGACCTGCCCCGCGCGA
The DNA here is from genome assembly GCF_040302125.1 of Nocardioides sp. NPDC127514. Lineage (NCBI taxonomy): Bacteria > Bacillati > Actinomycetota > Actinomycetes > Propionibacteriales > Nocardioidaceae > Nocardioides > Nocardioides sp. NPDC127514. Next base: position 60,730 of record NZ_JBEORF010000030.1, read on the forward strand.
TCACGGAGTTCCGTGGTGCCGCCGAGGTGTTCCGCGAGGCCGGCACCGCCGCCGGACTGGAGATGGCGCTGTCCAACTGCGGCCAGGCGCTCAGCATGATCGGCTCGCTCGACGAGGCCGTCGCGGTCCTCGAGGAGGCGTACGCGGTCGCGGATGCGGCCGGGATGGACGACCGAGCCCGCGCCAGCCTGATCGGGCTGGCCGAGGTCTACGTCCGGATGGAGCGCTACGAGGACGCCGTGCGGCTGGTCGAGGAGGAGATCGGCTACGCGTCCGTCGACGTCGACTCCTCCGCCTCGCCGCGGATGACCCTGGTCGATGCCCTGATCGGCCTGCGGCGCTACGCCGAGGCCGAGAACCATCTGCGGCTGGAGCTGGCCCACCGTCTCGAGGAGCGCAACCGGTGGGGCGAGGCCAACGTCCTCGTACGCCGGGCAGTGGTCGAGCGCGAGACCGAGCGCGTCGCGCAGGCCCGGGCGACGCTCCACGAGGTCGTCGCGATCCTCGACGAGGTGGGCGAGCTCGACCGCACCGCGCTGACCCGGGAGCGGGTCGAGGAGCTGCTCGCCAGCGTCGGGTCGTCCGCATCCGCGGATCGGGACGTCGACGCCGAGGCCGCCCAGGGGTTGGGCGGCGGCGTAGCGTTGCGTCCGTGACTGCCGCACCCACGATCAGCACCCTCGGCCAGCTTCGCGCGAGTGGCCATGTGTTCAAGTCGCTCCGCGAGGAGATCCGCGACAACCTGCTGGCGAAGCTGGCAGCTGGAGAGGACCCCTGGCCCGGGCTGCACGGGCTGGAGGACACCGTCATCCCCCAGCTCGAGCGTGCCCTGATCGCCGGACACGACGTCGTCCTGCTGGGCGAGCGTGGTCAGGGAAAGACCAGGCTGCTGCGTACGTTGGTGGGCCTGCTCGACGAGTGGACCCCGGTCATCGAGGGGTCCGAGCTCGGCGAGCACCCCTACGAGCCGGTTTCGGTCGGTTCTCAGAGGCTGGCCGCGACCGCCGGCGACGCGCTGCCGGTCGCGTGGAAGCACCGCTCCGAGCGCTACTCGGAGAAGCTGGCCACCCCCGACACCTCCGTGGCCGACCTGATCGGTGACGTCGACCCGATGAAGGTCGCCGAGGGGCGCTCGCTGGGCGACCCGGAGACGATCCACTTCGGCCTGATCCCACGCTCCCACCGCGGCATCGTCGCGATCAACGAGCTGCCCGACCTCGCCGAGCGGATCCAGGTCGCGATGCTCAACGTGATGGAGGAGCGCGACATCCAGATCCGCGGCTACGTGCTGCGGCTGCCGCTCGACCTGCTCGTGGTCGCCTCCGCGAACCCGGAGGACTACACCAACCGTGGCCGGATCATCACGCCGCTGAAGGACCGCTTCGGTGCGGAGATCCGCACCCACTACCCGCGCGAGCTCGCCGCGGAGATGGCGGTCATCCGGCAGGAGGCCGCGCTGGTCGCCGACGTACCCGACCACCTGCTCGAGATCCTCGCCGTCTTCACCCGTCATCTGCGGGCGTCCTCCGCGGTGGACCAGCGCTCCGGGGTCTCGGCGCGCTTCTCGATCGCCGGCGCCGAGACCGTCGCCGCCTCGGCGCTGCACCGCGCCACCGTCCTGGGCGAGGCCGACGCGGTCGCCCGCATCGTCGACCTGGAGACGGCCGTCGAGGTGCTCTCCGGCAAGATCGAGTTCGAGTCCGGCGAGGAGGGCCGCGAGGCCGAGATCCTCACCCACCTGCTGCGTACGGCCATCGCCGAGACCGTCCGCAAGTCCTTCCGCGGCCTCGACTTCGCGCTGCTCATCGACGCCATCGAGGACGGCCGCATGGTCACTACCGGCACCAAGGTCGCTGCCGGTGACTTCCTGGCCGGCCTCCCCGTCCTGGGCGAGTCCGACCTCTACGACCAGATCGGCGACCGCGTCTACGAGTCCACCGGCGGCCCGAAGAACGACGGCCAGCTCGCCAGCGCCATCGAGCTGGCACTGGAAGGCCTCTTCCTGGCCAGAAAGATCGGCAAGGACACGGCCGACGGGGAGACGATCTATGGCTGAGCAGTCGACACGGATTCGCTCGTACCTCACGAATCCGGCTCAACCAGCGGGGCAGTGATGAGCCGCTATAAGAAGTACGCCGGGGGTGACCCGCTCGCGCCGCCGGTCGACATCGCCGAGGCGCTGGACGCGATCGGCGAGGACGTGATGTCCGGCTACTCGCCGGAGCGGGCGATGCGGGAGTTCCTGCGGCGCGGGGGACAGGACCAGCGCGGGCTCGACGACCTCGCCCGGCAGGTCGCGGAGAGGCGCCGTGAGCTGCTGCAGCGCCACAACCTCGACGGCACGCTCGAGCAGGTTCGTGAGCTGCTGGACAAGGCGGTCCTCGAGGAGCGCAAGCAGCTGGCCCGCGATGTCACGATGGACGACGGCGACCGTGCGTTCCGGGAGATGCAGATCGACAACCTCTCGCCGAACACCGCTGCCGCGGTCAGCGAGCTCGCCTCCTACGACTGGACCTCACGCGAGGCCCGCGAGGCCTACGAGGAGATCAAGGACCTGCTCGGCCGCGAGCTCCTCGACCAGCGGTTCGCCGGGATGAAGCAGGCGCTCGAAGGGGCCACCGACGAGGACCGCGAGGCGATCGCGGAGATGCTGCGCGATCTCAACGAGCTCCTCGACAAGCACAACCGCGGGGAGGACACCCCCGAGGACTTCGACGAGTTCATGGCCAAGCACGGCCAGTACTTCCCCGAGAACCCGCAGAACATCGACGAGCTGCTCGACACCCTCGCGCAGCGTTCGGCGGCCGCGCAGCGGATGCTCAACTCGATGTCGGCCGAGCAGCGACGCGAGCTGATGGAGCTCTCCCAGCAGGCCTTCGGATCGCCCGCGCTGATGGAGCAGATGGCACAGCTCGACGCCAACCTGCAGGCAGCTCGCCCCGGCGAGGACTGGTACGGCTCCGAGGAGTTCGGCGGTGGCGAGGGCCTGGGCCTCGGTGACGGCACCGGCGTACTCCAGGACATCGCCGAGCTCGATCAGCTCTCCGAGCAGCTCCAGCAGTCCTACGCCGGCTCGCGGCTCGACGACATCGACCTCGACGCCCTCTCCCGTCAGCTCGGCGACCAGGCCGCGGTCGACGCGCGCACGCTGCAGGAGCTCGAGCAGGCGCTGCGCGACTCCGGCCAGCTCGAGCGCGGCTCCGACGGCGACCTCCGGCTGACCCCGAAGGCGATGCGCCAGCTCGGCAAGGCCCTGCTCCGCGACGTCGCTCAGCGGCTCTCCGGACGGCAGGGCGAACGTGACCTGCAGCGCGCCGGCGCGGCGGGCGACCTCTCCGGCTCCTCGCGGCCTTGGGCCTTCGGCGACACCGAGCCCTGGGACGTACCTCGCACGATCACGAACGCCGTCATCCGGGAGGTCGGCGAAGGCCGACGCGGCCCCGGGGTGCGGCTGAGCGTCGACGACATCGAGGTGCAGGAGACGGAGGCCCGTACGCAGGCAGCGGTCGCCCTCCTGGTCGACACCAGCTTCTCGATGGCGATGGACGGCCGTTGGGTGCCGATGAAGCGCACCGCGCTGGCGCTGCACACGCTGATCAAGAGCCGGTTCCGCAACGACGATCTGCAGCTGATCTCGTTCGGCCGCTATGCCCAGACGATGGAGATCGAGAAGCTGACCGCGCTCGACGCGATCTGGGACAAGGGCACCAACCTGCACCACGCGCTGCTGCTCGCCAACCGGCACTTCCGCAAGCACCCCGGTGCCCAGCCGGTGCTCCTGATCGTGACCGACGGCGAGCCCACCGCCCATCTGGAGGCTGGCGGCGACGTCTGGTTCTCCTACCCGCCTCACCCGGTGACGATCGCCCGGTCCGTCGAGGAGCTGGAGAACTCCCGCCGCCTCGGCGCCCAGACGACCTTCTTCCGCCTCGGCGACGATCCCGGCCTGGCCCGCTTCATCGACTCCATGGCCCGCCGCGTCGAGGGCCGGGTCGTCGCCCCCGAGCTGGACGACCTCGGCGCGGCCGTGGTCGGGTCCTATCTCGGCGACAGGACGGCGCGGCGTACGTCGAACACCTACGGCGGCTATCCCGATGCGTTCGGTGGCCGCGGTTGGTGGGCCGGCTGAATGTTCACCGAGGTAACTCGGTCAAGGTGTGGTTGCTTCGTGTAATTCCGCGAAGGCAGTGCGCATTCACCGAGTTACCTCGGTGAGCATCCGGCCGCGTAGCCTGCGCTCGTGCCCGAGGAGACGCTGAACGTACTTGCCCTTCTCGCTCTCGCGGCCCTGGCCGCCGGATACGTGGATGCGGTCGTCGGTGGAGGCGGGCTGATCCAGCTCCCCGCGCTGCTGCTGTTCCTCCCCGGCGCCGCACCGGTGCAGATCCTGGCGACCAACAAGCTGGCCTCGATCTTCGGCACCTCGATCAGCGCGGCGACCTACTACCGACGGGTGGGTCCGGACCCGAAGACCTTCATCCCGCTCATGATCCTCGCGTTCGCGGGCTCTGCGTTGGGGGCGGGGGTGGCCTCCTATCTCCCGGAGAGCGTCTTCGAGCCCATCGTCCTGATCGCGCTGATCCTGGTCGGCGCGTGGGTGCTCTTCAAACCGTCCCTGGGCGAGGCGACCGAGCTGAGGTACGACGGTCACCGGCACCTGATCGGTGCGATGGCGGTCGGGTTCGCGGTCGGCTTCTACGACGGTGCCCTGGGCCCTGGAACCGGCAGCTTCCTGGTGATCGGGCTCGTCGGCCTCCTCGGCTACTCCTTCCTGGAGGCGAGCGCGAAGGCGAAGATGGCCAACGTCGCCACCAACCTCGCTGCCCTGGTCGTCTTCATCCCACAGGGCGCGGTGCTGTGGAAGACCGGCCTGGTGATGGGCGTGTGCAACCTGATCGGCGGCTACATCGGGGCGCGGACGGCGGTGGCCAAGGGCGCCGGGTTCGTACGCGTCTTCTTCATCGTCGTCGTCGCCGGGTTCATCATCCGTCTCGGTGGCAGCGTCCTGGGAGTCTGGTGACGTGCACTACCTGACCATCGGCCGTGATGGCGCCGCCGAGATCGAGGAGAAGCGGTCCCGGTTCCTGTGCACGCTCGCCCGGGTGGAGGACGAGGCCGGCGCTCGGGCGGTGGTCGAGCGGCTGCGCAAGCAGCACTGGGACGCCCGCCACACGTGCTCCGCCTTCGTGATCGGTCCGCCGCCGCAGCCGGTCGAGCGCTCCAACGACGACGGCGAGCCGGCCGGCACCGCCGGGGCGCCGATGCTCGAGGTGCTCCGCGGCGCCGGAGTCTCCGACACGGTCGCCGTCGTGACCCGCTGGTTCGGCGGAACCCTGCTCGGCGCGGGTGGCCTCGTCCGGGCCTACTCCGACGCCGTCCGCGCAGCGCTCGACGAGGTCGGCACGCGCCGGCGCGAGCTGGTCCGGGAGTACGACATCGAGGTCCCGTATGACGCCGCCGGCCGCCTCGAGACCGACCTGCGATCCTCCGGCGTGACCGTCCTCGACACCTCCTACGGGGCCGCCGTGACGCTGCGGATCGGGGCCCCTCCCGAGGACGAGAAACGGCTCGAATCGTTGCTCGCCGAGCTCACCGCGGGTGCATCATCGCTGGTCCCAGGCACGGACCGCTGGGTCGACCGCTGACACCATTTGGGAGAATGGCCGGGTGAGCGACCATAGCGAGACGCCCGTGGAACTCCCTGCCGGATGGACGGCGAAGGTCCCTGACCTCGACGATCTGCCCGCCCTGCTGAGGCTTCGGGCGGCCGACAAGACGCCGTTCGAGGGCTCCGGAAACGTTGATGCCGACGCCATCACCGGCGAGATCGCCGGACCTGCTTCCTGGACCCGCCAGCAGCTCGTCGCGATCGACCCCGGCGGCGACATCCGGGCCTGGGCCATCGCCCATGACCGCGCCGCCGGCCGTACGCTCGTCTACCTCTACGTCGACCGCACTATCGCCCAGGCCGCCGAGGTCGCCGACGGGCTCTACGCCTGGCTCGAGGACCAGGCCCGATCGATGGCCGAGCTGCGCGGCATCACGGAGTCGCACCTCGACGCCAGCCCGTTCGCCGACGACACCGTGCAGCGCGAGTGGCTGGCCGCGGCGGAGTTCACCAACAAGCGCACCTGGCTGCACATGAGCCGGCCGGTGCTGCCCGACGAGAAGGTGCCCCCGCTCCGCGAAGGGGTGACGATCCGCCCGGTCGAGACCCACGAGAACGGCATGCCAGTCGCAGCCGACCTGCAGACGGTCCACCAGACCCTGGAGGAGTCCTTCCAGGACCACTTCAACTCCTACCGGGAGAGCTTCCCGGAGTTCGTGCAGCGCCTGCGCGAGGACCCCGGTCATCGCTGGTCCCACTGGTGGCTGGCCTATGTCGACGTTCCCGACGAGCCGGACACGCTCCTGCCCGCTGGTTCGCTGGTGGCCTCCGTGCTGCCCGCCAACGCCGCCGGGGTCGAGGGGACGTACGTCGAGTACATCGGCGTCAACCGCAACGCCCGCGGCCGTGGGGTCGCGAAGGGACTGCTCTACACCGTCATCGCCGACGCCCTCGAGCGCGGCCGTGACCGGGTCTCGCTCGAGGTCGACGCCGACAGCCCCACCGGCGCCGACGGGCTCTACAAGTCGATGGGCTGGGTGACCGACTACGTCACCGAGTCCTGGCACAAGGACGTCACGGTCTGATCGAGGATCAGGCGCCGACGTCGGGGAGCTTGAGGTCGAGCGTCGGCGCCTCGGTGCCGCCGTCGACCTCGAGCATCTTCCCGGTGACGAACTGGCCAGCCTTGGAGGTCAGGTAGACCACCGCGGCGGCGATGTCCTCCGCCTCGCCGATGCGTCCGAGCGGCGTCTTCGACTCGATCTCGCCGCGCATGGTGTCGTCGCCCGCCACGAACTCGAGGGCACTGGTACGCACCGAGCCGACGAAGATGCCGTTGACCCGGATCCGCGGCGCCAGGTCGGTCGCGGCCAGCCGCGTCCAGTGCGCCAGCGCCGCCTTCGCGGTGCCGTAGGCCAGATAGCCGCGCCCCGCGGTACGCCCCATCATCGAGCTGATCGACACCACCGACTGCTGCCCGTCCGGGCTCTTCACCAGGTACGGCACCGCCGCCCGCGTCAGTGCGTGCGCGGTGGTCACGTTGAAGTGGAACGCGTCCTCGAGGTAGCCCTCGTCGGTGTCGAGGAACGTGTTCGGGATCGTCCCGCCCACGTTGTTGACCACGATGTCGAGACGCCCGAACTCCTCGTACGCCTGCTCCGCCAGCCCCGCAGTCGCCTCCGTATCGGCCAGATCCGCCGGCACCACCAGCGCCCGCCGCCCCGCCGCCTCGACCTTGGCGGCGACCTCCCGAAGCTGCTTCTCGGTACGCGAGGCGATCACCACGTCCGCCCCCGCCTCGGCCAGCGCCACCGCGGTGGCCGCCCCGATCCCACGCCCCGCTCCCGTCACGATCGCAACGTGATCGGTCAGCTCGAATCGTTCAAGAATGCTCATGCTGTCTCCTCGTTCGCGCCGAATCGGTCGAAGCGGCGGCCGAATCTGTAGTTGTGGTAGGCGAATCGGTGGAAGTGGGAGCCGAGAACGCAGTTGTGGTGGCCGAAGCGGTCGTTCTGACGATTGCCGGAACTACACTCGGGGCACCAGAAGTGCGGTTTCGGCCGCCAAAGGTGCGGTTTCGGCGTCCACAACTACCTATTCGGTCGAGACCAGGCCACGGCCGGTGATCAGCGGGAGGTCGAGAGGGGAGACGAGGCCGGGTTCGGCGGCGACGACGGCGGGGATGGCGTTGACCAGGCGCTGGGCGGTGACGATCATCCCGGAGACGTTGTGGTCGCCGTGCTCGCCGTGGTGGCTGAACTCGACGGTCATCGACGGCTCGCCGGTGATCTCGATGCGGTAGCAGCCGTCGCCGGTGGCCGGGGTGGGCCAGTCGGGATCGGACGCCGCGTCGGTCCGGGTGACGTGCTCCAGGGTGATGCGAGGGACTCCGTCGACGCTGCCGGTGACGGTGAAGCGTACGGAGCCCTGGGTGCCCTCGGCGATGTCCACCGACACCGTCTTGGTGTCCTTCGTCGCCGCCCGGCGCTCGACCGACTCGACGAGCGGCTCGTCGAGGGTCACCCCGAGCCCGGCGGCCAAGACCCGCACGACGGGACCCCACGCGGTGCTCAGCACCCCCGGTTCCCACAGGAACGGCTTGTCCTCCAGCGAGCCCCCGAAGCCGAAGAGATCCTTCATCACGACCGGCTGGAAGTACGTCGAGTAGTCGGCGATCTCGCTGACCCGAAGGTGGTCGATCCGCTGGGACAGAGACGTCATCGCGAGAGGCAGTACGTCGTTGGCGAAGCCCGGGTCGATGCCGTTGACGTGCAACGAGGCACCGCCCTCGCGGCCGGCCTCGTCGATGCCCGCGATCATCTCGTCCGGCAGCGTCCCCTGCGGGTGGACCAGGATCACCGGCCCGGAGGAGACGACGTTGACCCCGTCCCGGATCAGCCCGGTCAGGTCCTCGATCGCCTCGAAGACCCGGTCGTCGGTCATCGCGGCGTGGACGACGCAGTCCGGGGCGAGCGCGAGCAGCTCGTCGCGCGACGTGGTCGCCGCCACCCCGAGGGTCCGGCCCAGTCCGGCCAGCTCCCCGGCATCGACCCCTGCCTTCGCCGGCGTCGAGGTCCAGACCCCGACCAGCTCCAGGTCGGGATGGGCATCGACTCCCGCGATCGCGTGACGACCCACCGTCCCGGTGGACCAGACGACGACTCTGAGCGGCTTCTCCGGACTCTGGGGACCTCTGGGCGCGTGGGGCATGGCCCAAATCTAGAACGCGTTTCAGTTTCGCGAAAGTGATTCGCCGAGGAAACTGGCCGCCGCTACGTTGGCGCCCATGACCGAGGCACTCTTCGAGGACACCCGCCATCCGACCGGTGCCCCCTATGTCGCGGACGAGTCCACGACCCTGCGTACGTTCCTCGACTTCCACCGGGCGACCCTGCTCAGGCAGGTCGCGGGCCTCGACCACGAGCAGCTGAACCGTCCCTTCCCGCCCAGCACCATGACGCTGGCCGGGCTCGTCAAGCACATGGCGTACGTGGAGGACATCTGGTTCGGCGTACGCCTGGCCGGCAACGATCCGTTCCCGCCCTTCGACACCGCTCCCTGGGGCGACGACCAGGACTGGGAGTTCAACAGCGCCGCCGCCGACGACCCCGAGGCGCTGCGCGCCCTGCTCCGCGACGCGATCGCTCGCTCCAACGAGCTCACCGACGCCGCCGGCTCCCTCGACCGCATCGCGGTCGGCAGGACACGGGACGGCCAGGAGATCAGCCTGCGCTGGATCCTGGTCCACATGATCGAGGAGTACGCCCGCCACTGCGGCCACGCCGACCTCATGCGCGAGGCCATCGACGGAAAGGTTGACCTCTGATGCAGATCCGCGAAGCGACGGCCGAGGACTGGCCGCAGATCTACCCGTTCTGGGCCGAGATCGTGGCGGCGGGGGAGACCTACGCGTACCCCGAGGGCCTCACGTCCGAGGAGGCCAAGGACCTGTGGATGTACGACCACGTGGTCGTCGCGGTCGAGGACGACCAGATCCTGGGCAGCGCCAAGATGGGGCCGAACCGCCCGGGCCGCGGCAGCCACATCGGCACCGCCTCGTTCATGGTCTCGCCGAACGCCCGCGGCAAGGGCGTCGGCCGGGCCCTCGGCGACTACTGCGTGCAGTGGCACAAGGACAGCGGCTTCCACGGCATCCAGTTCAACGCCGTGGTGGAGACCAACACCACCGCCGTACGCCTGTGGAAGTCCCTCGGGTTCCAGATCATCGGGACCGTCCCGGACGCGTTCGACTCGACGTCGCACGGCCGGGTCGGCCTCCATGTGATGTATCTGCCGCTGACCTGACCTCAGGCGGTCGCGGGGAAGGCGATGCCCGTGTTGGCGTGGCAGCGGTAGCCGTTGGGCACACGGTCCAGGTACTGCTGGTGCGCGGGCTCGGCGGCGTAGAAGGTCGGGACCTCGCGGATCTCGGTGGTGATCTCGCCGTAGCCCCGCCGGGCGATCTCGTCGCCGTAGACCTTGGTCAGCTCCTCAGCGGTCTCCCGCTGCGCGTCGGAGACGTAGTAGAGCGCCGAGCGGTACTGGGTCCCGACGTCGTTGCCCTGCCGCATCCCCTGCGTCGGGTCGTGCACCTCGAAGAACTTCTTGACGAGGTCCGCGTAGGAGACCACGGTCGGGTCGAAGACGACCCGGACGGCCTCGGTGTGGTTGGTTTGGCCGCTGCAGACCTCCTCGTAGGTCGGGTTGGCCGTGGTGCCGCCCTGATACCCGACGGCGGTCGAGTAGACCCCCGGCGTCTGCCAGAAGATCTCCTCGGCGCCCCAGAAACAGCCGAGACCGAAGTACGCCACCTCGGACCCCTCGGGCGCGGTGCCGTCCTCGGAGGAGGCGAGCAGCGGAGTCCCCAGGACGCGGTGCTTCGCGGGCAGGTCGAAGAGGGCCTGGTCGCGCCCGGCGAGGGTGCGGTCCTCGGGGAAGAGCTGTGTTGGCCGACCGAACATGAGTGACCTCCAGAAAGTCAGGGTTGCTACCAGTCTCCAACACAGTTCGACGCGCGAACGTTCCCGGATGGGCCGCGAGGTGGGATCGGACGTAGGCTCGGCTGTGTGAGCGAGCAGCAGCACCTCGGCAAGGCCGGTTTCGAGACCAAGGCGATCCACGCGGGCTACGAGCCCGACCCGACGACGGGTGCGGTGATCCCGCCGATCTACGCCACCACGACCTACAAGCAGGACGGCGTCGGTGGCCTGCGCAACGGCTATGAGTACAGCCGCTCCGCCAACCCGACCCGCACCGCGCTCGAGGGTGCGCTGGCGGCGGTCGAGGACGGTGAGAAGGGGTTCGCCTTCGCCTCCGGCCTGGCCGCCGAGGACACCCTGATCCGCAGCCTGATGCGCCCCGGTGACCACATGGTCATCCCCGACGACGCCTACGGCGGCACCCACCGGCTGATCGACAAGGTCGAGAGCCAGTGGGGGATCGCGCACACCCCGGCCCAGGTCGCCGACATCGACGCGGTCGCGGCCGCGATCCAGCCGGGCAAGACCAAGGTCGTCTGGGTCGAGACGCCGACCAACCCGCTGCTCAACATCGCCGACATCGCAGGTCTTGCCACGGTCGCCCACGAGGCCGGCGCCCGTCTGGTCGTCGACAACACCTTCGCCAGCCCCTACCTGCAGCAGCCGCTCACCCTCGGCGCCGACGTCGTGGTGCACTCCACGACGAAGTACGTCGGTGGCCACTCCGACGTCGTCGGCGGCGCCGTGGTCGTCCGCGACCTCGGGATCGCCGAGAAGATCGGCTATCTCCAGAACGCCGCCGGCGCGATCGCCGACCCGTTCGGGGCCTGGCTGACGCTGCGCGGCCTCAAGACCCTGGCCGTACGCATGGACCGCCACTGCGACAACGCCGAGCGCGTCGCCGACTTCCTGACCTCGCACCCGAAGGTCGGCGAGGTCATCTACCCGGGCCTGGAGACGCACCCCGGCCACACGACCGCCCAGAAGCAGATGAAGCGGTTCGGCGGCATGATCTCCTTCCGCGTCGAGGGCGGCGAGGCCGCTGCGCTCGCGGTGTGCGAGCGCACCAAGATCTTCACGCTGGGCGAGTCGCTCGGCGGTGTCGAGAGCCTGATCGAGCACCCCGGACGTATGACTCACGCGAGCGTCGCGGGCACCGACCTCGAGGTGCCGGCCGACCTGGTCCGGCTCTCCGTCGGGATCGAGTACGCCGAGGACCTCGTCGCGGACCTCGAGCAGGCCCTTGACCAGAGCTGACTCGCCACAGACCGCCGTCTGCGTCGACTTCGGCTCCACCTGGACCAAGGCGCTCCACGTCGACCTCGTCTCCGGCGAGATCCTCGGCACCGCGAGCGCACCGACGTCGCTGCACGAGGTGATGGAGGCGTACGACGCCTGCCTGACCGCGCTCATCGAGAAGGACTCCCGGGCTGCCGACGCCGAGATCCTCGCCTGCTCCTCGGCCGGCGGCGGCCTCCGGATCGCCGTGGTCGGCAACGAGGAGCTGGTGACCGCCGAGGCCGGGCGCCGGGTGGCGCTGTCCAGCGGGGGCAAGGTCGTCGCGGTGATCGCGACCGCAGGTCGGGAGGCCGGGAGTGATCTCGGGGCCACCCTCAGCTCCACCACCCCCGACCTGGTGCTGCTGACCGGCGGCACCGACGGCGGCAACCGAGATGCCGTCGTCTCGGCTGCGCGCGAGCTGGCCGCGGCCGGCTGGCGCGGACCGGTGGTCGTGGCGGGCAACCGCGAGGCGAACCAGGAGATCGACGAGATCCTGGCCGATGTTCCCCATGTGACCTGCGACAACGTCGTTCCGAAGATCGGCGTGCTGGCACCCGAGAGCGCCCGCGCGGCGGTCCGGGAGATGTTCCTCGAGCACGTGATCGGCGGCAAGAACCTCAGCAGCCGGGCCGACTTCCGGCGGATCGTCCAGGGGGCGACCCCCGATGTCGTGCTCCAGGGAGTCGAGACGCTGGCAGAGGTGCTCGGCGAGGACGTGGTCGTCGTCGACGTCGGCGGCGCCACGACCGACGTGCACAGCGTGGTCCGCCCCGACCCCGAGGCGGAGCACGTACGCGAGGAGGTCGTCGCCGTCACCCCGGTGACCCGGACCGTCGAAGGCGATCTGGGCATGCGCTGGTCGGCGACCACGACCCTCGAGGCGGCCGATCACTCCGACCCGAGCCTCGCCGAGTCGGATCTCTCCGGCGAGGTCGAGCATCGGCGTCACCACCCCGGCTGGCTGCCGCGCACCGAGCAGGACAAGGACATCGACGAGCTCCTGGCGAGGATCGCGATCTCTACGGCCCTGCAGCGGCACGCGGGTCGCTCCCGGGTCGTGCTGTCCCCGAGCGGCAAGGTCATCGAGCGCACCGGCACCGACCTGCGCCGGGTCGGCGTGGTGATCGGCTCCGGCGGCGTACTCAGGCACGGACGCCGGGGCATCGCGGAGCGGGTGATGCGCTGGTCGGGTCGCGGCGGATGGCAGCTCCCGGAGGCGCCGCTGCGGGCGGTCGACAGCGACTACGTGCTCGCCGCGGTAGGCCTGCTCGCGCGGTCGCACCCCACGACCGCACGGCACCTTGCGACCCATCTCTCACCCTCCCGGTAGCCTCTGTCAGGTGACAGATCAGGGGGATGTTCCCGGGGGCGAGAAGCGGACCGCCAAGGATGGCTTCGAGCGGATGAAGGGCGCGTTCAGGCGCAGCCGAGAGACACGTGAGGCGCACCGCTTCGCCCAGGAGGAGGCCGACGCGCGCGAGTCCGCCGAGGTCGCCAAGGAGGCCGCCGCGGAGGCCCGTGAGTCGGCCGAGAACTTCGCGCTTCGCCTCGTCAACCAGTTCGAGCGTCTGCGCGAGGAGCGCCAAGAGCAGCTGGCCGCGCCGGAGCCGGTGACCGCGCCCAAGGCCGTCAGCCGCACCGACGTCCCCTACGGCGTCGAGCTCTCCGCGCAGTGGGCCTGGCGGTTCCTGGTGATCGTCGCCGCCGGCTACCTCATCGTCCGCGCTCTCGGCTTCCTCAGCATCGTCGTGGTCCCGGTGGTCATCGCGCTGCTGATCGCCGCGCTGGTCTCCCCGGTCGTCAACGGCCTGGCCCGGATAGGGCTGAAGCGGAGCATCTCGGCGCTCTTCGTGGTGCTCGGCGTGCTCGTGGCGGTCATCGCCATGCTGAGCTTCGCCGGCACCCAGGTCGCCAACGGCTTCAACGACCTGGCCGGGCAGACCGTCAAGGCGCTCGACGAGATCCGCGACTGGCTGATCAACGGCCCGTTCAACGCGAGCGAGACCCAGATCGACACCTGGCTCAACACGGTGCAGACCACTCTGGAGGAGTGGGCGGCGGCGTACGCCTCCAACCCGTTCTCCCGGGTCAGCGAGGTCGGCGGGGTCGCTCTCGACGTCTTCGCCGGCCTGTTCATCGTGCTCTTCTCCACCTACTTCTTCTGCGCCGAGGGCGAGCGGATCTGGGGCTGGCTGGTCCGGCTCGCGCCGCGGGCCGCGCGCAGCAGGATGGACAGCTCGGGCCGGGTCGCCTGGGTGTCGCTGACCCAGTTCACCCGGGCGACGGTCATCGTGGCCGCGGTCGACGCGGTCGGCATCATGATCATCGCCAGCGCTCTGCAGGTCCCGTTCGTCGCGGCGATCGGCGTGCTCGTCTTCCTGAGCTCGTTCGTGCCCCTGATCGGTGCCACCGTCGCAGGCGCGGTCGCCGTGCTCGTCGCCCTCGTCTCCCAGGGACCGGTGACGGCGCTGCTGATGCTCGGTGGCGTGATCCTGGTCCAGCAGCTCGAGGCCCACGGCCTGCAGCCGTTCCTGCTCGGCCGCTGGGTCCGGGTCCATCCGCTCGGCGTGATCCTGGCGGTCGCGACCGGCATCGTGCTCGGTGGCGTGGCCGGTGCCCTCGTGGCCGTGCCGCTGGTGGCCGCCCTCAACGCGGTGGCCAACCATCTGACCGCCACCGCCCCGGCCCAGGCACTGGCCCAGGCTCAGGCGCCGACGTCGCCGCCCCCGCTGCCGGCCAACGGGCCGACCTCCCCACCCCCGCCGAGCCCAGGAGCAGGCAGTGCCTGAGATGCATGGTCAGCCGACGTACGAGGACATCCTCGAGGCCCGCGAGCTGCTGCGCGACCACATCACCGAGACGCCTGTCCAGGGAGCTCGCTGGCTCACCGACATGGTCGGCGACACGGTCATCCTCAAGTGCGAGAACCTGCAGCGTACGGGCTCCTTCAAGGCCCGCGGGGCCTTCGTACGCATCGCCCGGCTGACCGAGGAGGAGCGCAAGTACGGGGTGGTGGCCGCGAGCGCGGGCAACCACGCCCAGGGCGTCGCGCTCGCGGCGACCACCCTCGGCATCCCGTCCACCGTGTTCATGCCCGAAGGCGCGCCGATCCCGAAGGAGAAGGCCACCCGGGCGTACGGCGCCGAGGTGATCTTCGAGGGTCAGTACGTCGACCAGTGCCTCCAGGCCGCGATGGCCTTCGCCGAGCGCACCGGTGCGGTGATGATCCACCCCTTCGACCACCCCGACGTCGTCGCCGGCCAGGGCACGATCGGGCTCGAGATCCTCGAGCAGGCCCCGGACGTGAAGACCGTCGTCATCCCGCTCGGCGGCGGTGGCCTGCTCGCCGGCGCGGCGCTCGCGATCAAGGCGAAGCATCCCGACGTGAAGGTGGTCGGCGTGCAGGCCGAGACGGCCGCCGCCTACCCGGTCTCGCTGCGCGAGGGCCGTCCGATCCGGCTCGACAAGATGCCGACGATGGCCGACGGCATCGCGGTCGGCCTGCCGGGAGAGACCAACTTCCCGATGATCCAGACCTACGTCGACGAGATCCGTACGGTCTCGGAGGAGGCGATCTCGAGCGCGCTGCTGGCACTGGCCGAGCGGGCCAAGCTGGTCGTCGAGCCCGCCGGCGCGGTCGGCGTAGCAGCCCTGATGGACGCGCCCGAGGCATTCGAGGGTCCCGTCGTGGTGGTGCTCTCCGGCGGCAACATCGACCCGCTCCTGCTCGGCAAGGTGATCCAGCACGGCATGACGCTGGCCGGGCGCTACCTGCCGGTCGCGGTGACGATCCCCGACCAGCCCGGCGCGCTGGCCACTCTGCTGTCGGTGATCGGCGACACCGGAGCCAACGTCATGGAGGTCGTGCACTCGCGCACCAACCCCGGACTGCGGCTCGCCGAGGTCGGCGTGCAGCTCCAGCTGGAGACCCGGGGTCAGACCCACGCCGAGCGAGTACTCGAACAGCTGCGCAGCAAGGGATATCCAGCGACCACGCCCTGACCGTTCGACCGGACGTTCCGGGGAACGGTCCCGAGGCCAGATTGCGCGACGTTTCGGTCGCGAACTGTCTTCGGGTGTGGTTGCCTTGTTAAACTGAACCTTCTGACAATCTCCCGCGGAACGTTCAGCTGGGTGAAACACGCCCGCTCAGCAGGGAGAAAAGGCGCCGGTTGATGGGGGTTGACCGGCGCCCCTTACCTATTCACTACCCATCAGGAGTAACTCGCTATGACTCAGTCGACCGAGACCACGGCTGCCACTATCTGGCTCAGCAAGGGTGCATTCGACAAGCTCACCGCGGAGTTGGAATACCTGAAGGGCCCCCGACGCCAGGAGATCCTTGCCGAGATCAGCTCCGCGCGCGACGAAGGCGACCTCAAGGAGAATGGCGGCTACCACGCCGCTCGCGAGGAGCAGGGCAAGCTCGAGGGTCAGATCCAGCAGCTCGAGGCACTGCTGCGCAAGGCCGACACCACCGTCCCCGAGGACGACGGTGTCGTCTCGGTCGGCAAGCTGGTCACGTTCAAGTTCGAGGGCGATGACGACGACGAGGCCGAGACCCGCCTCATCGCCTCGATCGAGATGAAGGACTACGCGGGCGGCGTCGAGATCTCCTCTGCCGCCTCGCCCATCGGCGCTGCCCTCATCGGTGCCAGCGTCGGCGACACCGTGACCTACGAGGGTCCTCGCGGGCCGCTCAAGGTCGAGATCCTGAAGACCGAGGTCTTCACCGGCTGACCTGCGCAGGGATACCCGGTTAACCGGGTATCCCTGCACTTCTCTGGCGTTGCAATGCCCGAGAAGTGCAGGGATTGCCTGAGAAGTACGGTCACTCGACCGTGCACTCACCCCACTCGACCCGCAGCGCACGGCGCTCGGTCGGGATGGTGATCGTCTGACGCCCCTCGGTGGCGGTGAACTCGGCGTGGCCGACCTTCTCCTCCTGGTCGTCCTCGGCCTCGACGGTGCAGACCGGCTTCGCGTCCTTGTCGTGGAGGCGTACGACGAAGGTCACCTGGACCTCGTTCTCGCTGACCGCCTCCCACTTCTCCAGCCCGGAGGAGACCTCGGGGTGCAGGGCCAGCCACAGCGCCCAGCCGAACCAGCCGACGATCGCCGCGAGCATGAGAGCCAGGGCGACGATGAGTACGCCCGGGCGACGGCGCGGGCCGCGACCGTAGCGGGCCGCGATGCGGGATTCTTCAGAACTCACGGCTTCGGGCTCCGCTTCGGCAGATGACGGCGTGCTCACGGGAAACATGGTCCCACCCCGGCGAAGGAGACCGCACATCCGTCCCCGGCCACCTACCACCAAAGTTGTCCGCGGAGTGGGAGCGGGTAACCGAGTGGTGAGACGGAGCGTGGTTAGGATTGAACTCATGCCAGAGCAGCTCCAGCAGGCGTTCCGCCTGATGCACGTGCACGCGCACCCCGACGACGAGTCGAGCAAGGGCGCGGGGATCACCGCGAAGTACGTCGCCGAAGGGGTCGACGTCCATGTCGCGACGTGTACGGGCGGCGAGCGGGGCGACATCCTCAACCCGAAGATGGAGCGCCCCGGGATCCTGGAGAACATCCACGAGATCCGCCGCGAGGAGATGCATCGCGCCCGCGACATCCTCGGCATCAAGCAGGACTGGCTCGGCTTCGTGGACTCCGGGTGGGTCGAGGAGTTCATGCTGGTCAAGGAGATGGGGGCCAAGGACTGGTCGCTGCTCCCCGAGGGCTGCTTCGGCCGGACGCCGCTCGAGGTGAGCACGCGCCGGCTCGTCGAGATCATCCGCTCCTTCCGGCCGCACGTGGTCACGACGTACGACGAGAACGGGGGCTACCCGCACCCGGACCACATCATGTGCCACCGGGTCTCGGTGGAGGCGTTCCGGGCGGCGGGCGACCCTGACCTGTTCCCGGACGCGGGCGAGCCGTGGCAGCCGCTGAAGCTCTACTACAGCCACACCTTCAACTATCCGCGCATGGTCGCCCTGCACGAGGCGATCAAGAGCCATGGCCTCGCCTCGCCGTACGAGGAGCGCCTCGAGGAGTGGAAGCCGGACCCGGGCTGGGACGAGCGGGTCACCACGAAGGTGGAGTGCGCCGAGTACTTCGGCGTACGTGACCAGGCCCTGCTCGCGCACGCCACCCAGATCGACCCCGACGGCCCCTGGTTCGCCGTGCCCCGGGAGATCGAGAAGGAGGCCTGGCCGACCGAGGACTACGAGCTGGTGACCTCCTACGTGCCGGTGCCCGAGGCGGAGAAGCGTGAGGAGACCGATCTCTTCGCCGGTCTCGACGTCTCCACCGCCGACGACGAGGGCAAGGCCGCGGTCGGCCGCGAGATCAGCTTCGGCAAGGTCGTCACCGCCTGAGCTTTCCTCAGACAAGGGTGAGACAATGTCGGTATGTCCGGCCTCCCGATGACGACGCACACGCTGCACACCTCTCAGCCAGCTCCTGAGCCCACCCCGCCGCAGGACGAGGACGTGGTCGCGGGCTGGACCGCCTTCGGCATCTTCATCGCGCTCTGCGTCGCCGTCGCGGTGATCGCGTGGAGCATGCTGCGTCAGTTCAAGAAGGTCGAGAAGGCCAAGGTCGAGGGTGTCTTCGGCGAGGAGGCCCAGGCCGAGGCGATCGCCCAGCAGGCCGCCAAGGACGAGATCAAGAAGCTGAAGCGCTAGCTTCCGCCTGCCGGCGGCGTCGCACGAACCACCAACCGCCGGTACCGACCAGCGCGATCGCACCGAGGGTGCCGCCGAGCTGGAGCAGTGCGCCGAGTCCGGTCGCCGCGGCCCGGGACTCGTCGAGGGACCAGCCGTGGGAGCGGGTGGTCCCTGCGTACGCCGCCTTCTGACCGTTCGGCCCCGAGGCGAGGGTCTGGTACGCCGGATGCAGGTCGGTCATCATGTCGATCTCGATCGACGTTGCCGAGGCCGGGGACGGGCAGTCGAAGGTCACCGTGGTGCCGTCGGCGATCAGATCCTCACCCGTCTCGACCGACCCTTCGCAGCCCTCGATCCGGATGTGGTCGAGCACGTAGTCGGCGTACGCCTCCGACCGCGCGAGCGCGGTCTCGTCGCCGGGCTCGTAGAGGACGACGCCGTCGAGCGTCATCCGGTCCGGCGGTAGGGCCCCGACCTGCACCGCGAGGTAGGCGATGTCGTCGGTGGCTCCGAACCGCCAGGTCACCTCGGGACCGCCGGTGGTGCCCGCGATCGTCGCGGTCTGCGGGGCGCCGAACGGGTGAGCGGAGGCGGTCACGGCCGCGGTGGCCGCCAGCACGAAGCCGGCGACCACCGCGAGTGCCCGGAGAGGACGAGCCACTAACGCTGCCTGACCGTCAGCGTGAGGTTCGTCGTGGCCGGGGCGTGCGTGTCGTCACCCGGGTAGAAGACCTGCACCTGGTGACGTCCCGGCGGCGGCAGCACGTCGACCTCACACTCGGCGACGCCGCGTCGGACGCGCGCCTCGCAGAGGACGTCCTCACCGATGAGGAACTGCACCGTGCCGGTGGCGCTGCGCGGCGCGACCGACGTACGCAACACCAGGTCCCGTCCGAAGCGGACCGTGACGTCCTTAGCGGTGAGCGTGACCGGGGTCAGCTCGGGCACGTCGGGCTCCTCCACGACGACCGCGCGCGAGGCGACGGCCTGGTTGCCGTTGGAGTCGGTGACCGTGTAGGTCAGCGGGTAGGCGCCGGCCTTGGTCGTGTCGACGCTCCCGGAGACCTGGATCGCCGAGGTGAGGTCACCGTCGGTGTTGTCGGTCGCGCTGACCCCGTCCAGCGGGTCGAACTCCGCGCCCACCTCTATCGTCGTCGAGGCCGGGACCGTCAGCACCGGCGGCGTCGCGTCGGTGCCGGCCGCAGTGGCCAGGAAGACGCCGCCGAACTGGTCGATCGAGCCGAGCGTCTGGGCCTCGCCGGTGCGTGAGGTCGAGGTCCAGGCGTACACCTGGCCCTCGGTCAGCCCGGCCCACTCCACCGTCGCCGGCCAGCCCGAACGCGCGGTGTCGGTGCCGATCACGGTGTCGGTCGGGGTGACCACCGTCAGCGCGTCGGTCGTGAAGGACGTACGCCTGGTGGAGAGGTCCACCGGAAGCGTGAGGTTGTCCTCGGCTCCGTTGTAGCGGTGGCGGTCGTCGTACTCGGTCGCCCCGAAGTCGTCCAGGTGCGGGGAGTAGGTGTCGATCGACATCTCGGCGCGTTCGGTGTCGATCTGCAGCAGGCGCAGGTAGGAGGCGCCGAACTGCAGCAGGTCGGTCGCCTTGTGGTCGACCGTCCCGTCACCGTTCAGGTCGATGTTGCCGGCCGCGTCGACGGAGTCGGGGAAGAGCTCACCGGCGGTCACCTTGTAGAACTGGTAGTCGGCGAGCAGCTCCACGACGTTGTGCGAGACCGTGGCGCCGATGCCGCGCTTGAGGTTGGTGCCGACGCCGTGCTCGTGGCCGGCGAGGACCAGGAACACGTTGGGGTTGGCCTCCACGACCTGGTCGAAGAGCCGGGACCCATCGGTGGAGAAGTTGGCCCCACGCCCGTCGGGCGCCGATGAGGGCGCCAGGTAGGCGTGGGTGCTCAGGATGCCGTTGCGGTCCGGGAAGCGGGCGAAGATCTCGCTCGCCCAGGCCGCCTCTTCCGGGGTGACGCCGTAGGAGAGGCCGACGGCGACGAAGTCGAGCCCGCCGGCGGAGAAGAGCACGTAGTTGTTCTGGTTGTCCGTGCCCGGCGTGACCACGTTGCCGGAGCCGTCGGTCACCTCGTCCCAGGCGTGGTAGGACGCACCATCGGGCCATCCCTGCGCCGCCTGGTAGTAGCGCTCCGGGCTGAAGTAGCGGCTGAACCGCGACTGCGCCCCGGTCTCGCGGCCACCCTGGTTGTCGTGGTTGCCGGCGACGACCTGGTTGACCACGCCCGCCTCGTCGAGGATCCCCTGCGCGTCCGAGGTGAACTCGAACTCGCGGGTGATCTGCTCGTCGAGCCCCGGGTAGAGCAGGTTGCCGTTGGCGTCGGTGGCCAGCGGGTCCTTGGTGTCGTTCTCGGTGACGTCACCGGTGTGCGAGGTGAACGCGATCTTGCGCTGGTCGGCGTTGTCGCGGATCCACTCGGTCTCGGCGCGGTAGGCGCGCTGCCACACCGCCTGCTCCTCGACCAGCTGCACGTCCGAGGGCTCCTCGATCCCGTTGAAGTTCTCGTACGTCCCACCGGCCGCGCCCTCGGCGATGTACTGGGTGTCGGTGAAGTGGGCGAAGGAGAAGTCGTAGTCGTCGGGGTTCTCGAAGTGGTCCTTGTCGGCGGCGGCCGACTCGTCGCGCGGCGAGAGGTCGTCGGCGAACGGGTCGATGCCGGTCACCAGGACGTGCACGACGCCGTCGTCGACGTGGGCGGCCAACGCTCGGCCCTGCAGCGTGGTGTCGCCGTCGGCGATGCCGCGCGCGGAGGCGAGCTCGTCCCAGCTTCTCTCGACGGTGTTCCACACCCGCAGCGAGACCGAGCGGGCCGGGTCGGCCGTGCCGGTCCAGACCACGTGGCGACGCGAGTCGGAGGCCGGGACGGAGACGTCGTAGCGCTGGAACGGGATCAGCTTGCTCGAGGCGCTGTCGGTGGTCTGCCCGTCCGGCTTCTGGCTCCCGTCGATCGTCTCGGGGGAGGAGTAGTCGAACTCGAGCGCGCTCGGGAGCACCGGCACGACCCCCTGGAAGCCGCCGTCGGCGACGGAGGCGGAGGCCGCCTTGAAGGTGGTGGTCACGTCCGAGCCGTCGGGGCTGTTGGCGATCGCGGAGAGCGTCACCTTCCCTTTGCCCTGACCGGTGTCGGTGCCGCCGCCGGTCGGGATGGCGTCGGAGGTGAACGTCGAGGTGTGCGCGACCGGACGTCCGAAGACGTCCTTCGCCGCGATCTCGATGGTGTGCTCGCCGCGAGCGAGGCCGGCGCCGATCTCCTGGCCGGGCCGGATCGGGTCGCCGTCGAGCGTGTAGGTCCAGCCGGAGGCGTTGCCCTGGTTGGTGATGTCGACGGCGAACTCGGTCGGTGTGGTGATGTGCGAGCCGGCCGCGGGGGTGGTGCCGTTGACGACCACGCCGGCGTCGCGTACGTCACCGAGCGCGGCCACGCTGAGCGCGTTGGCCTCGTCCGCGGTGAGCACGTCGGTGAAGATCCGCGCGGTGCGCACGGTGACCGGCGACCAGAACTGGTTGACCGAGTCGGCCCCGACGTAGAAGGAGTTGAGGGCGTTGCCACCGGGACGGGTCAGCGGCGCAGGTGCCGCGATCGACGCGGCCAGCGCGCCGTCGACGTAGAGCCGCGCGGTCGAGCCGTCCCAGGTGCCGACGGCGTGGTACCAGCGGCCGGTCTCGATCTCGACCTGGGCGTTGCGGTAGGCCCCGCCGGCGTGGACTGCGAAGGTCAGCTTGCCGCTGTAGACGACGATGGAGTAGCCGCCGCCCTCCTTCTCCGAGCAGATCGAGTGCTCGGTCCCGTTGGGGAAGGTGCCGTTGTCCTTGAAGGTGCACTCGATCGAGACCTGCTCGTCGATCTGGTCCCAGGCCGCGGAGCCCATCGCATAGGCGTACGCGTCGTTGGCGCCGTCGAAGGAGGCGACCTTGGCGTCCAGCGCGGTGTCGTCGGAGATCACCGGCTCGCCGACCGTGGTGACGGCCCGGCCGGTGTCGTCGGCCGGGGTGCCGTCGTCGAAGTCGACGTCGAGCACGTCCGCGGCCGGCACCGGGGGAGCGGTGTCGTAGGCGCCGGCCAGCGCCGCGGCCTCGGCGTCGGTCACCGCGCGGGCGAAGAGGGAGGCCGCGGCGAACGAGGCGGGCGGGGCCGGCTGGCCGATCCCGGTGGGCGCCGAGTCGGCGCCGACCACGAAGCGGCGCGAGGTCGCGGCCGGGGCCTGCAGCGCGCCGGTGGCGGCGGTCGAGCCGGCCTTGGTGCCGTTGACGTACAGGTTCAGCCTCTGGCCGTCCCAGACCGAGAGCACGTGGTACCAGCGGTGAGCGGTGATCGGGGTCAGCACCGTCTTGTAGCCGCCGCCGATGTGGGCCATCGTGCCCAGGTTGGAGCCGGTCACATAGACCGAGTAGCCGCCCGCCTCCTTGTTGGAGCAGAGGTCCTTCTCGTTGGTGGTGGGCAGCGTGGTCTCGACCCGGAAGACGCACTCGATGGTGAAGCCCTGCTGCAGGCCGGACCACGGGTCGTGCTCGACGGAGACCGCGTCGTCGGTGCCGTCGACGGTCATCACATCGGTCGGCGTCTCGGCGAGGGTGTCGTCGGTGCCGTACGCCGGCGCACCCCAGGTGCGCGGCTCGAGCGACTGGGCGCGCTCGTGCGGGGCGCCGCCCTCGAAGTCGATGTCGAGTACGTCGGGCGCCGGCGCGTCCACGGTCGCCAGCGCGGCGCGCGGCGGTCCGGTCAGCGGTGCGCCGACGGCGGTGTAGGTCGACGCGCTGGCGGAGGTGACGGCGTCACCGGGCAGGGCGGCGATGACACCCCCGGCGAGGGCCAGACCGGCGGCGACGGCGACCATTCGCCTACGTCCGGGTCTGGCGAAGCTGGCACTCGTTGGTGCGAACACGATGCTCCTTGGGGTCGTGCGGCATGACGTGCGGCATCGCCCGAGGTGCCGAACGGCCGAGGCACACGCCCGGCCATTGGATGAGGATCCTGAGATCTGGTGAACGTGGCCGAGCGGCGTTGTCGACGCCCGTCTGTCCGGTGGGTAAACGCTTGCCGCAGCCGTATCCGGCGGCGGAACTCTGTGCCATCGTTTGCGTCTGACATGGACGACTTCTTCACGGGTGACTGGTTCGGCGCGGCGGCTCTGGTCGAGCGCGTGCAGGGCTATCTGGACGAGCCCGGCATCGCTGCGGCCGCCTTCGTGCTCGCCTTCGCCGCCGGCGCTGCGCATGCGATCGCGCCGGGCCACGGCAAGACCCTGGCGGCGGCGTACCTGATCGGCGCGGAGGGCCGGGTGCGCGACGCGGCCTGGCTGGGCGGCTCGGTGGCGGTGATGCACACCTTCTCGGTGCTGGTCATCGCGGTGGCGTGGGCGTTCTTCTCGCTCTCGGATCTCGTACGCCTGGAGAACCTCACCGCCGGGCTGCAGATCGTCGCCGGGGTGCTGATCATCGGCACCGGGCTCTGGCTGCTGCGCCGGCACTGGCGTGCTGCCCGCTCGGGGACCGGACACGGGCACTCCCACGGGCACTCCGCCGAGCACGGTCGCGGACATGGGCATGGCCACGGTCAGCCAGGCGTACGCCGCCCCGGCATCGTCCTGCTCGGCATCTCCGGCGGCCTGACCCCGTCCCCGGGGGCCTTCCTGGTCCTGGTGACCGGCCTGTTCGCCGGCCGCTCGGCGTTCGCGCTGCTGCTGGTGATCACCTTCGGCCTGGGCATGGCGACGATCCTGTTCGGCGTCGGCATGCTGGCCCTGGCCGGCAACAACCTCGTCGTCCGGTTCGCCGAGTCGAAGACCTACCTCCAGGTCGCGGCGAAGATCACCCCGATCCTGGCAGCGCTCGGCGTCACGGTCCTCGGCGCCGGCCTCACCGTCGTCGGCGTCGGCTCACTCGGCTGACCGCGATCCACGCAGTCTGAGCGGTCAGAGCGTCGGGGCGATCGAGGGCAGCAGGTCCTGGAACGTACGCCCGTTGCCGATCTCGCCCAGCGCGGTCATCGCCCAGCCACCGTCCTGACGGCTGACCTTGGCCATGATCTCCGCGGTGTGCGGGCCGGTCTGGCTCACGTCGAAGCGGGCGATCTCGGTGTGGGTGTTCTCGTCGACCAGACGGCAGAAGGCGTTCTGGATCTGGGCGAAGCTCTGTCCGGTGAAGGAGTTGATCGTGAACACGATCTGCGCGACCTCGGCCGGCACACGGTCGAGGTGGACGATGATCGACTCGTCATCGCCCTCGCCGGCACCGGTGCGGTTGTCGCCGGTGTGGACGACGGCGCCGTCCCTCGACTTCAGCTGCCGGAACCAGGCATGGTCGACGTGGGTGCCGGCCGCGTCGTAGAGGATCGCGGAGGCGTCCATGTCGACGTCGGCCCCGCGGAAGCCGCCGAACAGGCCCTTCCTGACCGCGTCCCAGCCGAGCGCGATCCGCACGTGCGTCATGCTGCTGCCGTCACCGGTGGTGAGCGAGACCGACTGTCCCTTGGCGAGCGAGACGGACAACTGATCCTCCGATGGCTGGACCGACGCGGACGCGACAAGCCTAGTCAATCGTGACCGTCACCGGCCCGGTTCCGGTCGCCTCGACCAGGATCCGGTGGTGCTCGGCCTCGCCGACCACCTGGCCGCCTTCGACCGAGATGTCCGGTCCGGACGGGTAGTGGAGGGGGCTGACGAAGATCTCG
The DNA here is from genome assembly GCF_040302125.1 of Nocardioides sp. NPDC127514. Classification (NCBI taxonomy): domain Bacteria; kingdom Bacillati; phylum Actinomycetota; class Actinomycetes; order Propionibacteriales; family Nocardioidaceae; genus Nocardioides; species Nocardioides sp. NPDC127514. The sequence goes on from NZ_JBEORF010000030.1 coordinate 85,949, forward strand.
GTCGGCTCGTCGACATCGGCTGAGGGCTCGTAGGTGTAGCTGAACGCACCGGTCTCCGGGTCGAAGGAGAGATCCACCGGCGTCCCGGCCGTGGCCTGCGGGTAGGTGCGGACCAGCGTACGCAGCTTCTCGGGCTTCACCGTCGAGAGATCGGCGTCGTCGGTGAACATGCCCTGGCGTCCGTCGGCGGTGGTCGGGTCGTCCCAGTGCTTGTAGGCCCAGTGCATCCAGGAGGTGAAGTGGTCGTCGGCCGAGGCGGTGTCGATGGCCAGCAGCTCGGTGTTGTCGGTCGCGCCGAACTCCGACATCAGGTTGGTCGCGCCCATCGTCTCGGCCTGCTCGAGCGCCTTGAGGTTGTGCGTCTCGTCGTAGTCCTTGCAGCCGCTGACCCCGACCGGGATGCCCTGGGAGTCGAGGTAGCCGTAGGGGCAGTAGCTGTGCCAGGAGTAGCCGACCTGGTCGTCGTCGGCCGGGCCGAAGCTCGAGTTGGGGACCTGGTTGGCGAGCAGCTGCGACTCATACCAGACGATCCCGTCGGGGTCGGACCGGCGGATCGCCGCCGTCGCCCTCTCGTACGCCGGCTGGAACTCGTCCCGGTAGGAGCTCGCGCAGCCGGTGATCGGGCAGGTCAGCCACTCCCGGCCCGCCCACGGCTCGTTGATGAGGTCGTAGCCCATCGAGTAGGGCTGGTCGCCCCACCGCTGTGCGACCGCGCCCCAGGCCGCGGCCCAGCCGTCCTGGACGCCGTTCTTGTTGGCCCAGAAGTTGTCGTAGACGGTGGCCAGCTCGGGCGTGATGTACGTCGCCGGGAAGGACAGCTTGATCGGCGGGTGCAGGTTGTAGGGCGCTGGTCGCTTCGCTGCCCAGTCGGGCACGCCCTCGCCGCCGTAGGTCTCGTGCCACATGTCCTGGTGGAAGTCGTACTGCATCCAGATGCCCTCGTCGGCGAGTAGGTCGATCACCCGCTGCCAGTCGTCGAGGTAGTCGTCGTCGACCTGTCCCGGGGCGTCCGGGGTCACGCCGGCCCACAGGGTGCCGATCCGGGCGCCGTTGAACCCGTGCTCGGCGAGCCATTCCGCGTCGGCCGCGGTGAAGCCCTCGGGCGAGTCGGGCGGGACGTACGGATCGTGCTTCCAGACCAGGTTCTGCCCGTGCACCAGCACGATCCGGCCGTGCTGGTCGACCAGCCAGCGCCCCTCGCGGGACAGCCGCGGCGTCTCCGCCGTGTCGGCGGAAGGGTCGGCGGCGGCCGGACCAACGGGGCTCAGCAGGGAGGTTCCGAAGGCGAGCACAGCCGCCGCAGCGACAACGATGGCGAAGCTTCCCGAGCGACGTGACATGTGCGGAACCTAGTGCTCTTCATCACATCCGACAAGAACATGTTCTCATTCTGGACGGCGGGCGGCGCATCGGGGCTGTTCAGAAGAGACCCGCAGTGGACAGGGGCGGCCTCTCTGCGGTTGAGTCAGCTGAGGAGCATTGGGGGAGAATGTCACCTGTGAGAGACGAAGCGAGCGGCTGGTCAGGCACCTGGGTGGCCGAACGTCTGGGCGTGCGTCTGCGGACGACCGACGCGCCGAGCGGGATGATGCTCACCGATCTGGTGGGCCTGGCGGTGCGACGCAACCCACGCCGGGCGCAGCTCCTCGTCTCCTCCGTCCTCGGCAAGCATGTTCCGACCGACCCGCGTCTGGTGACCGACGCCGGGCTGCGCCTGGGCGCCAAGGCGCGCGCCGCGGTCACGGGTGACGCGGTGGTCCTCGGCTACGCCGAGACCGCGACCGCCCTCGGCCATCTCGTCGCCGACGCCCTCGGGGCGCCCTACCTGCACTCCACCCGCCGGGTCGTCGACGGCATCGAGTCCGTCGCGGACTTCTACGAGGAGCACTCGCACGCGACCGCCCACCGGCTGCTCCCCGCCGACCCCGCCTTCCTTGCCCGCGCCGACACCCTGGTGCTGGTCGACGACGAGGTCATCACCGGCAAGACCGTTGTCAGCACCATCCGGGCGCTGCACAAGAAGTTCCCGCACAAGCACTACGTCGTGGCCGCGCTCGTCGACCTGCGCTCGGAGGCCGACCGCGGCCGGATGGAGCGCTCGGTCAAGCGGCTGCGCGCGACCTTGGACGTGGTCTCCCTCGCGAGCGGCGAGATCGAGCTGCCCGAGGACCTCGCCGACAACGGCAACCGGCTCATCGACACCGTCGAGAACCTCCGTCAGCTGGCCGGCGTCGAGACGAGCCAGCGCCCGCGCGGCGAGGTCGTCCAGGTCGTCGCGACCTGGCCGCGGGCCGTCCAGGAGGGTGGTCGCCACGGCTTCGCGCCCAGCGCCGCCGGCTCCTACGAGTCGGCCGTCACCGTGACCGCCGCGGCCGTCGCCGGCCGTATCCCCGACGGCCCGGTGCACGTCCTGGGCACCGAGGAGCTGATGTACGCACCGCTGCGGATCGCCTCTGCCCTGGCGGACCGGCGCGCGGCCGAGGGCCGCCGCCACGAGATCACCTACTCCACGACCACGCGGTCGCCGGTGCTCGATGTCGACGACCCGGGCTATGCCATCCGCACCGCGATCACCTTCCCGTCCCACGACGCCCCGGCCGACGGCGACGGGCCCCGCTACGCCTACAACCTGCGCGAGGGCGCCTTCGAGACGATCGTGCTGGTGGTCGACGAGCCCGCCGACACCCCCGCGCTGCACGAGGAGGGCGGCCTGGTCGACCAGCTCGCCCGGCTCGCGCCGCGGGTCGTGGTCGTGACCATCCCGGCGTACGCCCCGGAGCCGCGCCACGACCAGCCGGCCCGGCAGCTGCCTGCTCCTCTCCACGGGCCGGCGTTCGGCTCCTACGACCGCGACGACGTCGCCTGGCTGCTCAAGGACCTGTCCGAGGACACGGCCGAGGCGCCGGCCGAGGAACACGCGGAGGCTCACCGGGAGCTCTTCGACGAGGCCCTGACCGCATCGGCCCAGCGGGTCGCGTACGCCATCGGCCTGGTCACCGAGCAGGTGCTCGCCAGGCGCGGGCAGGATGCCGTGCTGGTCTCCCTGGTGCGTGCCGGCATCCCGATCGGGGTGCTGATGCGGCGCTGGGCTCAGCGCGTGCACGGGCTCGACCTGCCCCACTACGCGATCTCGATGATCCGCGGTCGCGGCATCGACCAGACCGCGCTCGCCTATCTGGCCGCCCACCACGACCCCGCCCAGGTGATGTTCGTGGACGGGTGGACCGGCACGGGCGCGATCGCCCGCGAGCTGGCCGCGTCGGTCGAGAAGGCCAACTCGACGCTCGACGCCCATCTGGCCTCGCCGTTCTCCCCGGAGCTCGCGGTCCTCGCCGACCCGGGCCGGAGCGTGGCGGTCTACGGCACCCGCGAGGACTATCTGATCCCGTCGGCGTCCCTCGGGTCGACGGTCTCCGGCCTCGTCTCGCGCCCCATCATCGACGACGACCGGGTCGGCCCCAACGACTTCCACGGCGCGGTGTTCCACGCCGAGCTGGCTCCGGCCGACGTGTCCAAGAAGTTCATCGACACGGTCGCGGCCCGCTTCCCGATCGTGCGCACCAAGGTGATGCTCGACCTCGGTGCCCACCTCGGCGGCGACCACACCCCCACCTGGGTGGGCTGGGACGCGGTCGAGGAGGTCGCGGAGAAGTTCGCGGACGGCGACGTCAGCCTCGTCCAGGCCGGCGTCGACGAGACCCTCCGGCTGCTGCTGCACGGCGAGCCGGCGAAGATCCTGGTGGACCCGGCCCGCGACGCCGACGTGAGCCAGGTGAAGAAGCTCGCCGAGGCACGCGACGTGCCGGTGGAGCGCATCTCTGGCCTGCCCTACTCCTGCATCGGTCTCGTACGTCCCTGATGCCGGTGCGCCCGCCACAGGACCTGGTCGTCGTCGGGAGCATCAACGTCGATCTGACGGCGCTCGTCGAGCGGTTGCCCGGCGCAGGGGAGACCGTCGGTGGCGGTCGGCTGCGCCGCGACGTCGGCGGGAAGGGTGCCAACCAGGCGGTCGCGGCGAGCCGGCTGGGAGCGCGGGTGCGGATGGTCGGCGCCGTCGGCTCCGATGCCGACGGCGCCTGGGCGGTCGAGACGATCCGAGCCGTCGGGGTCGACGTCGCCGGCGTGTGCGTCACCGACTCGCCGACCGGGACGGCGCTGATCGCGGTCGACGCGGCGGGGGAGAACCAGATCGTGGTGTGCTCCGGCGCCAACGCGTCGGTCGGCGCCGACGGGATCTCGGTCGGGGCGGACGAGGCGGTGCTGATGCAGCTCGAGCTCTCCTTGGAGGTGGTCCGCGCCGTCGCCGCCCGGGCGACGGGCTTCGTCGCGCTCAACGCCGCCCCGGCCCAGCCCCTCCCGGCCGACCTCGTGGAGCGGGTGGACCTGTTCATCGTCAACGAGACCGAGTACGCCGCGATGCCCGAGCTGCGCGCGGCCCAGCGGGTCGCGGTGACCTACGGCGCCTCAGGTGCGGCGATGATCGCCGACGGTGTCGAGACCGCTCGCGTCCCCGCCGCGCCGGCGGCGGACGTGGTCAACACCGTCGGCGCCGGCGACGCGTTCTCCGCGGCGCTCACCCTCGCGATCCGGGCCGGCGCACCGGACGATCAGGCGCTGCGTACGGCCTGTGCGGTCGGCGCCGCCGCGGTCGCGCACCCCAGCGCCCAGCCGCCGCTGGACCGGTTGGAGACGTACGCCTAGGCCAGCTCCTTCCGGAAGAAGTGGGTGGCATGCGGGTTGTCGTTGTAGCGGTCGATGCGCTCGTAGCCGGCCCGCTCGTACATCCCGATCGCCTCGCTGAGGACGTCGCGGGTGTCGAGGCGTACGACCGTGTGGCCCAGCCGCAGCGCCTCGGCCTCGAGGTGGCGCAGCAGGCGTGAGCCGAGGCCCGCGCCGCGCCAGGCGGGGTCGACCCACATCCGCTTGATCTCGCCGGTGCCGTCGAACTCGCGCACGCCACCGCAGGCGACCGGGGCGCCGTCGCTGGCGGCCACGAAGAACGTGCCGTGGGGCGATCGCAGCGAGGGGTCGTCGCCGAAGCCCTCGTCGCCGACGGTGAACCCGAAGCGGTCGCCGATCTCGGCGAAGTAGTGGCCCACCGCCTCCTGGGCCATCGGGTCGCGCGGGTCCACCTGCTCGATGGTGATCGTGGCCGCGCGGACCAGGAGGTCGGCTGTCGCCAGCGCCTCGTTGAGACGGTCGCGCTGCCGCTGGGTGAGCGGATCGAGCAGCAGGTGGGCGCGCTCCTCGGAGCGGCGCTCGAGGTCGTCCCACTGTTTGAGGCCGTCCTCGGTGAGCGCCACCAGCCGGCGCCGGCCGTCGGAGGGGTCGCGGTCCATCGCGACGTACCCCTTGGTCTCCAGCGTCCGCAGCATCCGGCTGACGTAGCCGGAGTCGAGGCCGCCGAGCCGGGTCCTGAGGTCCTGCACCGTGGGGGCGGAATCGGAGTCCGAGGCTGCGAGCCCGATCTCGTAGAGGATCCGAGCCGTGCCATAGGGGAGACCACTGCCGAGGAAGGAGTCTTCGAGCGCTCCCACCCGACGGACGTAGCTCATGTTGAACTTGCGCATCACCGAGGTGTCCACTGTCATATACCTGACTTTAGTCAGGTAATTCTGGGATTCCAAGGATGGTCCGAAAACTGGTTGTTCGGGCCTCGCTGCGCGGCGAGAGTGGGAGCGCCGAAGCCGAACGGAGAGAGGTACGTATGACATCCGAGCAGCCCGGCCGCATCACCGAGCACCCAGTGCCCGGCCGTGGCCCGTACGCCATCGCCCCAGGTCCGGATGATGCGCTGTGGTTCACCCTGGAGGGCAGTGGCGAGATCGGCCGCCTCGCCCCGGGGGAGTCTCCTACCACGTTCTCGCTGGCGGCCGACTGCGGTCCGACGATCATCGCGCCCGGGCCGGACGGCGCGCTCTGGTTCACCGAGACTCGCGCCCACCGGATCGGCCGGATCACCGTCGATGGCGTGGTGAGCGAGTACGCACTGCGGGAGTGCGGGCCGTACGGGCTCGCCGCCGGCCCCGACGGTGCGCTGTGGTTCACGGAGATGACGACCGACTGCATCGGACGCATCACCACCGACGGCACGGTCACCGAGTTTCCGCTCCCGATCACCGAGGCGTTCCCGTCGGCGATCGTCGCCGGTCCGGACGAGGCGCTGTGGTTCACCATGAACCGGGCCAACGCGATCGGCCGAATCGACCTGCGCGGCGAGGTCACCGTGCACGACCTACCCACTCCCGACGCGGCGCCGGTCGGCATCACGCTCGGCCCCGATGCTGCGCTGTGGTTCGTCGAGATCGCGGCGGGCCAGATCGGCCGCATCACCCTCGACGGAGAGATCACCGAGCATCCCCTGCCCGACCGTGGCGCGCGCCCGCACGCCATCGTCGCCGGCGCCGACGAGCTCTGGTTCTCCGAGTGGGGTGGCAACCGGGTCGGCTCGATCACCGCGGCCGGCGTGATCGAGTCCGTCGCGCTGCCGACCCCGAACTCCGAGCCTCATGGACTCACCGTCGGTCCCGACGGTGCGCTCTGGGTCGCTCTGGAGCACGGCGCGCTCGCCCGCGTCTCGCTCGCCATCAAGGAGACGAAATGATGAAGGGCGAGGTTCAAACCTGACCAGAGGTTTCCCTCTGGTGGAGGTTTGAACCTCGCCATATGGGGTGAGCGACGGGGCTTGAACCCGCGACCCTCGCGACCACAACGCGATGCTCTACCAGCTGAGCTACGCCCACCATCGGCTCGGACAGCGCATGTTCGAGCCAGCAAGAATCATAGGGGAATCAGGCCGGATCTGTGGAATCGGGGGTGGCCACCGGGTCGCCGAGGCCGGTGATCGAGGCTCCGTGCCGGCCGGCGATCTCCTTCGCCGCCTCGGAGTCCGGGCCGGGCATCGGCACGAAGACCGCCTCGCGGTAGTAGCGAAGCTCCTCGATCGACTCCTGGATGTCGGCCAGGGCGCGGTGGTTGCCGCGCTTGGGAGGCGCCGAGAAGTAGGCCCGCGGGAACCAGCGCCGCGACAGCTCCTTGATCGAGGAGACGTCGACGTTGCGGTAGTGGAGGAAGCCCTCCAGCTCGGGCATGTCGCGGGCCAGGAAGTTGCGGTCGGTGGCCACCGTGTTGCCGCCCAGCGGCGGCCGGGAGTCCTTGCCGCAGTGCTCCCAGACGTACGCCAGGACCTGCTCCTCCGCCTCGCGCATCGGCACCCCGTTCTCGAGCTCGACCAGCAGGCCGGACTTGGTGTGCATGTCGCGTACGAAGTCGTCCATCTGCTCCAGCGCCTCGGCCGGGGGCTTGATGATGATGTCGACCCCGTCGCCGAGCACGTTGAGATCGAAGTCGGTGACGAGGGCTGCCACCTCGATGAGCGCATCGTGCTCGAGGGACAGCCCGGTCATCTCGCAGTCGATCCAGACCAGACGTTCGTTCAGTGAAGCCACCGCAGCACCATAACGCTGCTGCTCAGCGGCTTCGCGGAGGGTTAGGAGACGATGTGATAACGGTTCCCATGGCGTGGTTTCAGGCTGCGCTCAGGAGACCGCCCTATGTTGGTTCCATGAGCACGGATTCAGCCAGCAGCCCCTCGCGCAAGGAGAAGCGTGAGGCACGCGCTGCCAAGGCCGCCGCGGAGCTGGAGGCTCTGCGAAAGAAGCAGGCCCGCAAGTCGATCCTCACCGTCGTGGCGGTCGTCGCCGTCCTCGCGGTGATCGTCGGTGGCCTGGTGTGGTTCAGCCTGAACCGGTCCAGTGGTGACGAGATCACCGCGGCCAAGGCCGGCAGCAGCGAGCACGGCCTGGTCATCGGTCCCGACGACGCGCCGCACAAGGTCGTCATCTACGAAGACTTCCTGTGCCCCTACTGTGGTGAGTTCGAGAACGCGTCCCGTGAGGACCTCGCCGAGCTCGCCGCCGACGGCAAGGTCCAGGTCGACTACCGCCCGTTCGTGCTCCTCGACCAGGTCGGCCCCTACTCCGAGCTCGCCACCTCGGCCTTCGCGGTCGTCCAGGAGGAGGCTGGTCCCGAGGTCGCCAAGAAGTTCCACGACCTGCTCTTCGAGAATCAGCCCAGCGAGTCCGGCCCGTTCCCCGAGGCAGCAGACCTCGTCGACCTCGCCGTCGAGGCGGGCGCTGAGGAGTCCGCGGTCAAGGACCGCATCGAGAGCCTCGACGGCAAGGCCTGGGCCGACGCCGCCACCAAGGCTGCCGCCGACGACGGGGTGAGTGGCACCCCGACCATCCTGCTCGACGGCGAGCAGTTCCGGGACGGCAACTCCTTCGACGAGATCGCCGACAACCTGGTCGAGCAGATCTCCTGATCCCGCGGTCGAGTCGGCGGAGCCACCGTGCTCCGCTGGCCGAGCCGCCGGAGCCCCCGCTGGTCGAGCCGCCGGAGCCGCTAGGCGGAGGCTTGTCGAGACCAACACGGTCGCTTCTCGGGGGAGGCTCGCTTAGCGACTGTTCTTCGTTTCAAAGGTTCGCCGCCGACCCTTGATTTGAGTGTTTCTCGATCGTGCGCCGCGTCAAGGACGCCCTTCGGGCGCCGGCTTCGCCGGCCGCTTCGCGGTCCTTGACTCGGCACCCGATCGAGAAAGATTTCGCCTGTATCGGGGCGGCGGCGAGAGAGTGGCGCGGAGTTCACGTTACTTGTTCGCTGACTGCGTAACATCGGCTTGACCTGCTTAAATAGGTCGCCTGATGATGCTCTTGCGCATATAATAAGGCCTATGTACGAGACCATCGACCGCCTCCTTGCTGGGCCGCCTGCGGGTGCGTCCGAGGGTGAGCTGGTCGACTGGGTCGCGCGTCTTGAAGAGGTCAAGTGCACCGCCGAGGCGGTCCAGGCCGAAGCGGCGGTACGCCTGGATGACGCCGTCCGGGCCCGCCAGGCCGCGGACGGGGTTCCCGCCCGGAAGCTCGGTGAAGGGGTGGCCTCGCAGGTTGCGTTGGCGCGGCGGGTCTCGCCCGAGAAGGGCGCCAAGCTCCTCGGATTGGCGAAGGTTCTGACTGCGGAGATGCCGCACACCTTCGCACTGATGAGGGCCGGCCTGTTCTCGCAATGGCAGGCCACCATCCTGGCCCGCGAGACCGCGTGCTTGTCGGTGGAGGACCGTCGGGTCATCGACCACCAACTCTGTGCGACCGGGCCCGACGGTGAACCTGCTCGGGCGGTGCCGATGGGGTTGCGGCAGCTCGAGAACGCCGCCAAGAAGCTCGCCATCACCCTCGACCAAGCCTCCGTCGTCGCCCGCGCCGCCAACGCCGTGAAGGACCGCCGCGTCAGCCTCCGGCCGGCACCGGACACGATGACCTGGCTCGGCGCGTTGTTGCCGGTCAAGGACGGGGTCGCTGTCTTCGCCGCACTGGACCAGGCCGCCAAGGCTGCTGCGGCTGCCGGTGATGAGCGGACCCGGGGTCAGGTCATGGCCGACACCCTGGTCGATCGGGTCACCGGCCGCGCGGAGGTTGGTGGCAAGCCGCGGATCGAGGTCAAGATCGTGATGACCGCCGACTCCCTCGCCAACACCAACGATCAGCCCGCCATGGTCGAGGGCTACGGCCCCGTCCCTGCCGCCTGGGCCCGCGACGCCCTCGCCGACGCGGAGGTGTTCGTGCGGCGGCTGTTCACCGACCCGGTCGGACGGCTGGTGGCGATGGAGTCCCGCTCCCGGAAAGCCCCCGAGGGGCTGGCCGAGTTCATCGCCACCCGGGATGGTGGGATCTGCCGCACCAACGGCTGTGACGCCCCGATCCGCAACATCGACCACGTCGAACGCCACGCCGACGGCGGTGAAACGAGATCCGAGAACCTGCAGGGCCTGTGCGAACGATGCAACCAGGCCAAGGAAGCCCTCGGCTGGCGAGCCAGACCAGGACCCGACGGCAGCGTCATCACCATCACACCCACCGGGCACACCTACACCAGCCCACCACCAGACACCTGGGCACCGGACCCACCACCGCGATTGTCGCGGGCGGAGCTCAGGCTGCGCGACGTATTCCTCACTCACACGCTTGCGGCCTGATCCGCGTTGCCCGAGGTTCGGCTGGCGTTTCCGAAGGCGCTTTAGGGTTCGGCGACGGCTATTGGCGGACCCTAAGGTGAAGGTGCTCGAGATGGCGTACGCGACGACCGAAGACGGCTATCGGATCTATGTGAAGCCGACGGATCCACGGGCGCTGGGCCTGATCGCGAACAAAGGGCGGATCATCCGGGGCTCGCTCGAGCTGTGGCGGGCGGCGCTCGGGCTGCACGAGTGGCAGACGGTGATCGACATCGGTGTGAACTACGGCGAGATGCTCGTCGGGGTGGAGATCCCCGAGGGCGCGGAGCTGATCGGGTTCGAGCCGAACACCTCGCTGCACAAGGTCCTGCGCAAGACGCTCGAGACCCGTGGGATCGCGATCGACCTGCGCGCGCAAGCCGTCGCCGACAAGCCCGGCGTCGCGCGGTTCGCGGTGGATCGGACCTGGTCGGGGACGTCGTCGCTGTACGACGAGCGCCACGACGGCTCGGCGCGCTGGCAGCTCCGCGACGTCGAGGTCACCACGCTCGATGCGGTGCTGGGCGACCAGCGGCGTCCGTTCTGCGTGAAGGTGGATGTGGAGGGCTTCGAGCGGGAGGTCGTCGACGGCGCGGCGAGGTCGCTGGAGGACACGGAACACTGGGCGCTGATGCTCGAGATCGAGCACATGGACCGTGGCTACCTCGCCGAGCTGGCCAGGGCGCGCGACGTGTTCCTGAAGGAGAAGGAGGCCGGCTCGCTGCGGCGGGTGCCGGGCGGACGGGTCGCCGTCGAGGAGCTTCTCGACGACCAGGCGCTTCACCGGCAGGACTGTCTGGTCCTGAGCCCAGCACTGGCCGCTGAACAGCGATAACGTGACGGCATGACCGAGATCCAGATCGTCGAGCAGTTCCTGGCCGCACTCGAGACGGGCGACGTCGACGCGGCGCTGCTGCTGTGCGCGGACGACGTCACCTACCAGAACGTGCCCCTCCCACCCGCGCGTGGCCTCTCCGATGTCGGGCGACAGCTGCGGGTCATGGGGAAGTACGCCACCGGCTTCGAGGTCCGGATGATCAACATCGCGGCCAACGGCCCGGTGGTGCTCACCGAGCGCATCGACGTGCTCAGCCGCGGCTCGGTCTCCGCCGAGTTCTGGGTGTGCGGCACCTTCGAGGTGCGCGACGGCAAGATCGTGCTCTGGCGCGACTACTTCGACTGGACCACCTTCATCGCGGCGGGCGTCAAGGGCGTCGGCCGGGCGGCGTTCGGCGCGATCCGGAAGGCCGTCGGCCGCTGAGTCGTTGTGCGCAGTGCACGAGGCAGATCGTGCACTATTCCTGTGACGCCAGTCACAGCGAGCCCTACTCTCGGAGGCATGCCTCGTGCGTCAGCCGCTCTCCTCGCCCTGCTCCTGACCGCTTCCGCTCTGGTCGCCTCGACCGGCACGGCGCTCGCTGACCCCGAACCACCCGGTGACCAGCCGCTTCCCGGCTACACGATCAGCAACCCGCCGGTCGCGCCGATCGTCGTCGGTGGCCAGGAGACGACGGTGCGCCAGGGCGTGCACGAGCACGCCGCGTACATCCTCGAGGTGCCGGCAGACTGGAACGGCGAGCTGGTGATGTGGGCTCACGGCTACCGCGGGCTCAGCTACACGCTGACGCCCGAGACGCCTGGGTTCGGGCTGCGGCGTACGTTCCTCGAGCAGGGGTACGCCTGGGCGGCGTCGAGCTACTCGACCAACGGCTACGACGTGGGCGCCGGGGTGCGCTCGACCCGGGACCTGGCGACGTACGCCTCCGAGCTGCTGCCGCGGAAGGCCGCCCGCACCTATGTGACCGGGGTGTCGATGGGCGGGCACGTGATCGGGCGCTCGCTGGAGCAGTATCCGGGCTTCTACGACGGTGCGATGCCGATGTGCGGGCAGCTGGGGGACGTGGAGCTCTTCGACTTCTTCGTCGACTACAACCTCGGCGCGCAGGCGCTCGCGGGGCACGACGCCTACCCCTATACGAAGGACTACCAGAGCGTCGACGTCCCGGTGATCAAGGAGCGGCTCGGGCTCGGCGGCACGCTGACCCCGGAGGGCGAGCAGCTGCGGGCGATGACCATCGAGCGCAGCGGCGGTCCGCGGCCGGGCGCGGTGGCGGCCTTCGGGCAGTGGAAGGACTTCCTCTTCACGCTGCCGTCGGTGGACGACGGCGGCACGCTGGGCTTCAACATCGGCCGGGTGGCGACCAACCGGGACACCGTCTACACGCCGAGCTCGCCGGTCGACCTCAACACCGAGATCGAGCGGGCGGACCCCACGGATCCGTCCGGGCGCTACAGCCACCGGCTCAACGCCCCGTCGCGGATCTCCGGTCGCCCCACCGCCCCGGTGGTGAGCCTGCACAACCTCGGCGACATGTTCGTGCCGTTCTCCCTGGAGCAGATCTATGCCCGTGAGGTGGCCCGCCACCACCGCGACGGTCTGCTCGTGCAGCGGGCGATCCGCTCGGCCGGGCACTGCGAGTTCAGCCCCGCCGAGGCCTCGGCCGCCTGGGGCGACCTCGTCGACTGGGTCGAGAACGGTGACCGTCCGGCCGGCGACGACGTGCTCGACCGGGCAGCCGTCGCCGCACCCGACTACGGCTGCGCGTTCACCGACCCCACGGCGTACGGAACCGGCTCGCGTCGTCTCTACGCGCGCTGCCCCTGACCGGGGTCAGCGGAGGACGTCGTAGACGAGCTTGATGATGCCGTTGGCATAGGTCTCCGACTCGACCAGCTCGAGGCGCTGCTTGTCCTTGTCGGTCTCGCTCCACATCGACTTGCCGGCGCCGAGCACGACGGGGAAGACGAGCAGGTGGTAGCGGTCGATCAGGCCGGCGTCGGAGAGGTTGCGGGCGAGCTCGGCGCTGCCGGCGATCAGGATCGGGGCGCCGTCGCCCTGCTTGAGCTTCTCGACCTCGTCGAGCGACCTCAGGATGTTCTGCGGGCCCCAGTTGTCGACCAGGGCGTCGTCGCCGAGGGAGGTCGAGACGACGTACTTGGGGATCTCCTTGACCACCGCGAAGTCCTCGATGTCGGGCCAGATCGGTGCGAAGGCCTCGTAGCTGCGTCGGCCGAACAGCAGCGCGCCGGCCTCCTCCATCTCGCTGCCCTTGATCGCATAGGCCTCGGGCAGGAACTCGATGTCCTTGAAGGTCCAGCCGCCGCTGCGGTGCTGCTCGGACGGGGAGCCGCCGCCGGGGGAGTCGACGACGCCGTCGATGGACACGAACGCTGAGTAGATGAGTGTGCGCATGCTCCTGATCCTGCCGCTCGGGTCCCCATACCGCCACAAGTATTTCGTTGCGCATCTCGGCGCCGGACGTGATGGTGAGGCATGACCTTGTACGAGGACCTCGGCGGCGGGCCCGCGCTGCGCCGGCTGAGCGACGCGTTCTACGAGAGGGTGCTGGCCGATGAGCTCCTCGCGCCGGTGTTCGCGAACTTCACCCCCACCCATGTCGAGCGGGTCGCGATCTGGCTGGGCGAGATCTTCGGTGGCCCGGCCGACTTCACCGCCAGGCTCGGCGGCCATCAGGCCCTGCTGAACGTCCACCTCGGCCTCGGGATCCGCGAGGAGCACCGGCAGCGCTGGCTCGAGCTCATGCAGGCAGCGATCGAGGAGGTCCTGGCCGACCGGCCGGACCTGCACAAGACGCTGATGGCCTACTTCGACTGGGGCACCGCCATCGCCAAGGACGTCTCCCAGGAACCACCGGGGACCGACCTCGGCGACCCCGGGCCGACGCCTCGCTGGGGCCGCGACGGACTGGTCGAGGACTAACCTGGCGGCGTGACTGCTCGACGACGTGCTCAGGAGTTCTGCGAGGCGTACGGCCTCACGATGCCGATCCTTCAGGCGCCGATGGCGGGTGCGTGTCCGCCCGCGGCGGCGGCCGCGGTCGCCGACGCCGGTGGGATGGGCGCGGCGGGGGTGGTGCTCGACTCGCCGGAGCGGATCGCGGAGTGGGCCGCCGAGTTCCGGTCGCTGTCGTCGGGACCGTTCCAGCTGAACATCTGGATCCCCGACCCGGCCGACGACGACCCCGCCAGGATCTCGGCGGCGGAGGAGTTCCTGGCCCGGTTCGGTACGCCGGGCCCCGAGCAGCCGCCCGCGCCGTCGTTCGAGGAGCAGTGCGAGGCGATGCTCGCCGCCCGGCCGAGGGCCGTCTCCTCGATCATGGGCCTCTTCTCGCCGGAGTACGTCGACCGCCTGCACGACGCCGGGATCGCCTGGTTCGCGTGCGCCACGACCCTGGCCGAGGCAGTCGCCGCGCAGGAGGCCGGTGCAGACGCCATCGTGGCGCAGGGTCTCGAGGCGGGCGGGCACCGAGGGGTCTTCGAGCCGGCGACGGCTGAAGGTACGGCCGTGGGGCTGTTCGCTCTGCTGCCGCACATCGTCGACGGGGTCGACGTGCCGGTCATCGCCACCGGCGCGATCGCCGACGGACGTGCGGTCGCCGCCGCGCTGACCCTCGGCGCGAGTGCCGTGCAGGTCGGCACCGCGCTGCTGCGGTCCCCGGAGACCGCGATCGCGGACGCCTGGGCGGCCTCGCTCGACGGCCTCGCGCCGGAGGACACCGTCGCCACGCGGGCCTACTCCGGTCGCCTCGGTCGCGCCGCCCCGACGGGCTATGTCCGCTCTTGGGAGGCTCCGGGCGCGCCGTCGCCTGCGCCCTACCCTCACCAGCGCAGGCTGGTCGCCAGGTGGCGCAAGGGAACGCCCGACCCCGCGGCCGAGGTGGCGCTCGACCGGGCCAACCACTGGGCCGGCCAGGCCGCAGCGCGCGCGGTGGCCGAGCCGGCCGCCGACATCGTGACCCGGATGTGGAGCGAGGCACGGAGCCTCCTCCCGGACACGGTCTAGTTCGACGGTGTAGAACGGAAGGCATGAGCGAAACCTGGCCCCAGCGACTGCTCGTGGACGGCTTCGGCCGGATCGCGGAGACCCTTCCTTCGATCGTCGACGGGCTCTCGGTCGACGACCTGCTGTGGCGGCCCTACGACCGCGCCAACTCGATCGCCTGGATCCTGTGGCACATCGCCCGGATGGAGGACGCCCAGATCGCGCCGCTCGCCGGCACCGACGAGGTGTGGGCGCGCGAGGGCTGGGTGGAGCGGTTCGGGCTGCCGTACA